>JBDIBF010000084.1:0-11727 GCA_039812765.1 Holophagaceae bacterium | reverse complement strand
GCCGGGAAGGGTGAGAGAGCCTGCCAGTCCAGGCCCTCCGGGGGCAGCACGAGGCTGTCCCCCTTGCGGGCGTGGGCGAGGTCCACGCGGTTGAGCTTCAGCACCTCGGCGAAGCGCTCGGGGCCCAGGCGCTCCTGCAGGGCGAGAAGGTCCTTCGGGGACTCGAGCCGGATCCGCGTGAAGGCTGGAGTCGCCGGCGGTCCAGGATTTGGGGCCGACGTCGCGATGCCCTTCGGCGTGGGCGTCGGCACGGGGCTGGCGGCCGAAGGCCGCGGGCGTGGCGGCCGCGACGTGTTCGGGTCGCAGGCACTCAGGGAAAGGAGGAGCGCCAGGAGGAGGATCGCCCGGTCCTGGCGCCGGGGTTGGGGAGGCTCCCCCATGGGATCGCTGGGCATTCGGGTGACGGTCCTCGTCGGCCGGATCGGCGCGGGATGCGAGGATGCTACGGGCCGCGCCCTGCGCCATCAAGGCTCACGGCTTCCGAAGCGTGGATTCCGATGGCCCAGGCGGCTCCGCGCCTGGACGAGATCCCCCGGCGAGGCGCGAAGCCCTCAGGCCGATTCGCGGACCACGAGGTAGGCCACGCCCGTCCCCACCAGGGCCGGTACCACCAGCGCGGCCTGGGCGGTGGTCTCGGCGAGGAACACCACGGGCACGAGCAGGGTCTCGTGGGTGGCGCCGGCGAAGGCGGAGGCGCCCACCAGGGTCATGTAGCCCGGCTGGCCGAGGCCCAGGGTGGCGTCGAAGGCCGCTCCGATGGCCGCGCCCATGGTCACCGAGGGCAGCCAGGTTCCGCCGATGCCGCCGCCAGCGAGGGTGAGGGCCGTGGCGCCCAGCTTGAGGGCGATGAAGCCGAGGGCGGCGGGGGCCGGGGTGCCGCCGTTCAGCAGGTGGGCCACGAGTTCCAGCCCGCCGCCTTCGGTGACGGGAAGGCCTTGCCAGAAGAGGTGCGAGGGCAGGGCCAGCAGGCTCAGCCCCAGCCCGGCCACGAGGCCGCGCCAGAGGAAGGGGACCGGATCCAGCCAGCGCCGGAGCCGGGACTTGGCCCAGAGGAAGAAGCTGGCGCCCAGGCCGCAGGCCAGGCCCAGCAGCACCGCCCAGAGGAGCTCGCCGGAACCCGCCTGGTAGGCGCGGGCTACCGGAAGCAGCGGCGCGAGGCCCATGGAGGCGGAGAACACCATGAAGCCCGAAGCCGCAGCGAAGAGGCAGGGGACGGTGGCCTCCGCGTCCAGGCGCCCGTCGTGCTCCGCGGCCATCAGGGCGCCGGAGAGCGGCGCCCGGAACACCGCCGCCAGGGCCGCGGCGGAACCCGCGCGCACCATCACCGCGCTGGGGGCCAGCAGGCGCCGGAAGGGCGCCGCGCGCCGGGAGAGGCCGCGGACGAGTCGGTGGAACTGCAGGCCCAGGGCGGAGCCCAGCCACTTGCCCGGCCCCTCCACCCCTGTGCTGCCGCCGAAGCCGATGGTCATGGCGCAGGCCCAGACCTTGGCCAGGGAGCGCCGGAAGGGGAAGACCTGGTAGGGGTCCCGGTGGGCCAGGTCCATGTCCTCCGCCAGGGAGACCTCGCCGATGCGGGTCAGGGAGAGCCACAGAGTGACCAGGAAGAGGCCGACCGCGGGCAGCAGCAGGGTGAGGTGGGTGCGCCCCCCCAGGCGGCCCACCCAGGGCTCGAAGGAGCCCAGCCCCCGCAGCGCCAGGGCCACCATCAGGCCCGCGGCCGCGCCCAGGGGCAGGACCACCCCGACGAGGCGGCGCGTGTGGGCCAGCATGCGGAGGCGGCGGCGGGGGGAGGCGAGGAAGCGCTGGGCCATGGGGGAGGGGAGTCCGTGATCGCCACGGGAGCCCTGGAGTCTTAAATATTTGCATGCAAACTATTGGAATGCGATCCAAAACTCCCTCCCCCGCGCCGCCGCCCGTGGACGAGGTCATGCAGAACCTCCGGCGCATCGTGCGGGCCCTGCAGGAGTACTCCAGCTCGGTGGAGCGGCAGTTCGGCCTCACGGGGCCGCAGCTCTGGGCCCTGTGGGAGCTGAACCGCGGCGGGCCCCAGTCCCTCAAGGCCCTGTCGGCCCGCATGCACCTCGACCCCAGCACGGTCACCGGGGTGGTGGAGCGGCTGCACCGCAAGGCGCTGGTGACCCGGGCGCCCGACCCCGAGGACCGGCGCCGCGTGGTGCTGGACCTGACGGCGGCGGGCCGGGCCACGGTGAAGTCCGCCCCCCATCCCGCCCAGGGGCAGCTCGTCCACGGCCTTCGCGCCATGGGGCCCCGGCAGGTGGCGCAGCTCAACCGCTCCCTGAGGCTCCTGGCCGCGGTGATGGAAGCGGACCGCCTCGACGTGCGCTTCTTCTTCGCGGAGGAGTAGGTCCCCAGGCGCGTCGGCCCCGAGGGCCGCCGCCCGCTAGGATGACCCCTGGTAGCGCCGCCTATGCCGATCCCCCTCCTCATCGCCGCCTGCGGCGCCCTGTTCTTCCTGGGGCACGCGCTGGAAGCCCTCTTCCGCCGCCACCGCGTCCCGGATGTCCTGCCGCTGATCCTCCTCGGCTATCTGGCGGGGCCCCTGCTCGGCTGGGTGCGCCCCCAGGGCGCCACGACGGTGGAGCACCTTTTCAGCCACATGGCCCTGATCATCATCCTCTTCCATGGGGGGCTCGAACTCCGCCTCGCGGACATGAAGGAGGGGGCCCTCCCCGCCCTCCGGCTGGCCTTCGGCGCCATGGCCCTCAACGTGGCCGCGGTGGCCCTGCTGGCCCGCTACGCGGGCGGCCAGGAATGGGGAACCGCCCTGCTGCTGGGCATCTCCCTCGCCCCCTTGGCCGCCACCGTGGCCATTCCCCTCCTCGAACACCTCCGGCTCACACCGCGGATGGGCACCATCCTCACCCTCGAGTCCGCCCTCGGGGACGTCACCGCCGTGGTGGGCGTGCTCTCCCTGACCGAAGCCTTTGCCGGGGACCGGGGCGGGGTAGGACAGGCCCTGGGCGGCTTCCTCTCGAGCCTCTTCGCGGCCCTGATCATGGGACTGGTCGCGGCCCTGCTGTGGTCCCTGGTCCTCGGGCGGGTGCAGCAGCTGCGCAAGACCGCCTTCGCCACCGAGGCCCTGCTGCTGGTGGTGGCCGGGCTGACGGAATGGCTCGGGTTCTCCGGGGCCATCGGCGCTCTGGCCTTCGGCGTCGGGCTGCGCAACCTCGACCAACTGCTCCCCGTGAGGCTGGCACGGCGCCTGGATGTGAACCCCCAGGGCCTCACGGACACCGAGAGCGCCCTTCTGGCCGAGGCGGTGTTCATCCTCAAGGTCTTCTTCTTCGTGTACCTGGGGACGCAGATCCGGCTCACGGACTGGGGCGTCCTGGGCCTCGGCGCCCTGCTGACCCTGGCGCTGCTCGCCGTCCGCCAGGCCATCCTCCACACCGGCCGCGCCCTCGCGCCCGTCGCCGAGGAGCGCCGGCTGGTGGCCTGGATGATCCCCAAGGGCCTGGCCACGGCGGTGGTGGCCGCGGTCCCCCTCGAGCGGGGCCTGGCGGGCGGGGCCTGGATCAGGGACCTGGCCTACGCCGTGATCCCGCTCTCCATCCTGGTGACCAGCTTCGGCATCGCGTTCCTCGGTCGGAAGGGCTCCCGGGCGGAGGCCGAGACGCCACCTGACGCGGAGTGAGCCAGGGTCAACCGCGGGCCCTGGCCGCGGAAGGCGCGCCGTGCTCCCGCGCCACCTCCAGGAAGGCCTGGGCGGCGCGGCTGAGGAGCACGTCCCCGCGGTAGACGAGGCGCACGGTGCGCTCGATGCGCAGGCCCGGCACGGCGACGCGCTTCAGGGTCCCCTTCGCCACCTCGTCCTTCACCGTCAGCTCCGGCAGGAAGGCCACGGCGAGGCCTTCGGCGGCGTAGGCCTTCAACGCCTCGAAGACCGGCAGGTCGAAGGCGACGCGCGGCTCCACGCCGGCGTGGCGGAAGTGGGCCTCCAGCTTCTGGCGCGAAGGCGTGCGCGGGCTGTGCAGGGCCAGCGGGAAGGCGGCCACCGCGCGGATGTCCTTGGGGGGAAGCTTGGTGAGGGGATGGTCAGGAGACACCACCGCCACCAGCGTGTCCTTCAGCAGGTCGAGGCTCTGCAACCCGTGGAGCACCGGTTCGGCGGCGATGAAGCCGAAGTCGTACTCGTGGCGCAGCACCTCGCCGGGGATGCGCTCGGAGTAGCCCCGGTGGAGCTGGATGGCGATCTTCGGGTGGGCCTTGTGGAAGGCCCGCAGGAGGCCCGGCAGCAGGAAGTCCACCACGCTGTCGGGGCCCACCAGCGTGATCGTGCCCATGCCCAGGCCCCGCAGGCCCTTCAGGGTCTCGAAGGCCTCGCTGCGCAGCTTGAGCATGCTCTCGGCGTAGTCCAGGAGGCTCCGGCCGGCGTGGGTCAGGGCCAGGCCCCGCCCCGAGCGCACCAGCAGCGGCTCGCCCAGGCTCTCCTCCAGGCGCTTGAGGGCCATGCTCACCGCGGGCTGGGTCTTGTGCAGGCGCGCCCCGGCCCGGGAGACGGAGCCTTCCCGGGCGACGGTCACGAACACTTCGAGCTGGCTCAGTTCCATGGAGAAGTCATACCGCGAAATAGCGGGCCTGCGGATGCCAGGCGATGAGGGCGCTGGTGGTGTATTCCGGCGTCATCTGGAAGCTCTCGGTGAGCTCCACGCCGATTTCGGAGCCGCCGAGCAGGTCGAGGATGGGCCCGTTCCCCTCCAGGTCCGGGCAGGCGGGATACCCGTAGCTGTAGCGGGAGCCCTGGTAGCCCTGGCTGAAGAGCTGGCGGAGGTTCGCCGCGTCCCGGCCGTGGATGCCCAGCTCGCGGCGGATCCGCGCGTGCATCAGCTCCGCGTAGGCCTCCGTGAGCTCCGTGGCCAGGCCGTGGAAGGCGAAGTACTCGGCGAAGCGGTGCTCGGCGTAGAGCCGCGCGGCGAAGTCCGCGGCCTCGGGGCCCAGGGTGACCACTTGGAGGGGCAGCACGTCCAGGCGGCCGGAGGATTCGGGCTCGAAGAAGTCGGGGATGCCGAGCCGGCGGCCCCCCGCCTGGCGGGGGAAGGCCAGGCGCCGGACCTCCTCGAGGCCCTCGAAGGCGAACACCTTGAGGGCGTCCCCGTCGGCGCAGGCGGGGAAGTACCCGTAGCGGGCCCGGGGCTTCAGGATCGGCTCCGAGGTCAGGCGCGCCTGCCACTCCGCGAGCCGGGGCTCGGCCTTGGCCCGCAGGATCTCGGCGAAGGCCTCGTCGGAGAGGCTGCCCTGGGTGAAGGCCCAGCGGTTCCGGATCACCACGAAGGTGTCCAGGTACTCGAAGAGCTCGGCCACCGTCGCCTCGTGGGTGCGCACCCCCCAGAAGGGCGGGGTCGGCACCTCGTGGCCCCGGCGGACCCAGGCGCTCTGGCCGGCTCCGGTGAGGGCGACGGCGCCGCTGCCGGCCTTGAGGACGGTGATGCCCGCGGGCGGGGGCGGGGTCTCCGCCACCGCCACAGTGGCGGAGGCGGATGCGGATGCGGGCTGAGGCGTGAGCGGGGCTCCGTGCGGGACGCCGCCGGTGAGGGCCTTCATGTGCCGCAGGCCCTCGAAGGCGTCCTCGGCGTAGAGGACGGGCCCGCCGTAGACCGCGCGGCAGTCGCCCTCCACGTAGTCCCGGGTGAGGGCGGCGCCTCCAAGGATGACCGGCACCTTCAGCCCCCGCTCCTCCATCAGCTGCAGGCTGTCCCGCATGACCACCGTGCTCTTCACCAGCAGGCCCGAGAGCCCCACGGCGTCCGCGGGCCAGGCCTCCAGCTCCTCCAGGATCCGCTCGATGGGCTGCTTGATGCCCAGGTTGCGCACCTCGAAGCCGTTGTTGCTGAGGATGATGTCCACCAGGTTCTTGCCGATGTCGTGGACGTCCCCCTTCACCGTGGCCAGGAGGATGCGCCCCTTCGTGGTGGCGGCGTCCTTGGGCAGGCGGGGCTCGATGCGGGCGATGGCGGCCTTCATGGCCTCGGCGCTCTCCAGCACGAAGGGGAGCTGCATCTCCCCGGCGCCGAAGCGGTCGCCCACCTCCTTCATGGCGTCCAGCAGGGTCTCGTTGATCAGGGCCAGGGGGTCGTGGTCCTTCAGGGCCTCGTCCACGTCGGCGACGATGCGCTGCTTCTCCCCGTCCATGATGTCCGCCCGCAGCCGCTCCAGGACGGGCAGGTCCGCGGCCACGGCCTCCTTCTTCGCGGCGCCCTTCGCGCTGAAGAGGGCGAGGGCGGCCTTCAGGGGGTCGTAGCCTTCCGTCCTCCGGTCGAAGATCAGGTCCTCCATGACCCGCCGCTCCTCGGGAGGCACCTTGGCCACGGGGATGACCTTCGAGGCGTTGAAGATGGCGAGGTCGAGGCCCGCCTGCACCGCGTGGTAGAGCATCAGCGCGTTGAGCACGTGCCGGGCGGCCGGCGCGAGGCCGAAGCTCACGTTGCTCACGCCCAGCAGGGTCTTCACGCCGGGGAGCTCGGCTTTGATGGCACGGATCGCCTCCAGGGTGGCCACGGCGCTGCCGCGGAACTCCTCGTCGCCGCTCCCCAGCGTGAAGGTCAGCGGGTCGAGGATGAGGTCCTCCGCAGCGAAACCGCATTCGTCCACCGCCAGCGCATGGAGCCGCTTCGCAACCTCGATCTTCCGCTCGAGGGTCTTGGCCATGCCGGCCTCGTCGATGGTCAGGCCCACCACCGCGGCGCCGTAGGTGCGGCAGAGGTCCAGGATCCGCCGGGCCTTGGCCTCGCCGTCCTCGAAGTTGATGGAATTGACGATGCACTTGCCCGGGGCCGTCTGGAGGGCCTTCTCGATCACCGGGACTTCCGTGGAATCGATCATGAGGGGCAGGGTCACGCCCGTGACCGTGCGCCGCAGCATCTCCGCCATGTCCCGGACCTCGTCCCGGCCGACGTAGGCCACGCAGACGTCCAGGACGTGGGCCCCCTCCCGCTGCTGCTCGCGCGCGACGCCCACCAGCCCGTCGTAGTCCTCCTTCGCCAGCAGGTCGCGGAAGAGCTTCGAGCCGTTCGCGTTGGTGCGCTCGCCCACGATGAGGGGCCTGGGCTCCTGGGCCAGGGGCACGGAGGCGTAGAGGCTCGCCACGCTGCGCTCGGGCTTCGCGGCTCGGCGGGGCGCGTTCAGGGAGCCGATCCTGGACGCGAGCTCCCGGATGTGGTCCGGTGTCGTCCCGCAGCATCCGCCCACGATGGCGAGGCCGAACTCCGCCGCCGCGTGGCGCACCTTGTCGGAGAAAAGGGCGGGCCCGAGTGGATAGACCACCTGGCCGCCTTCGTTGCGCGGCAGGCCCGCATTGGGCAGGCAGCTCAGGGGCACCGGCGCCATTTCCGCCAGGGTCGCGAGGGAGGCGTGCATCTCGTCGGGGCCCGTGGCGCAGTTCAGGCCCAGCACATCCACGCCGAGCTGGGTGACGCTGGTGATGACGGACTCGATGGGGGAACCCACCAGCAGGGTGCCCGTGGTCTCCACGGTGGCCTGCACCCAGAGGGGCACGCGCCTTCCCGCGGCCGCCATGGCCTCCTTGGCGGCACGGACGGCGACCTTGATCTGGCCCAGGTCCTGGCAGGTCTCGATGAGGATGGCGTCGGCGCCCCCGGCCAGGAGGCCGTCCATCTGCACCCGATAGGACGCGTGCAGGGTGGCGTAGTCCACGTGGCCCAGGGTGATCAGCTTCGTGCCCGGGCCCACGGAGCCCACCACGAAGCGGGGCCGCTCGTACTGGCGGGCGACCTCCTTGGCGAGGCGCACTGCGGCCACGTTGAGGTCGAAGGCGCGGTCCGCCAGGCCGAATTCCGAGAGCACCAGCGGATTGCACCCGAAGGTGTTGGTCTCCACCGCGTCGGCCCCGGCGTCGAAATAGGCGGCGTGGATGCGGCGGATCCACTCCGGCCGGCGCTCGTTGAGGAGCTCCACGCAGCCCTCGAAGGCCGCGCCGCCGTAGTCCTCCACCGTCGGCTTGTTGAGGAAGATCTGGGTCCCCATGCCGCCATCCAGCAGCAGGACGCGTTCCTTCAGGATCATGTCGAGCGTCGTCATCAGAGCCCCAGGTATTCCACGGCGATATCCCCTTCCACCCGCAGCTGGCAGGCCAGGCGGTGGTCCGGCGGCGCCTCGAGGCCGAGCAGGAAGTCCCGTTCCTCGGGCTCAGGCGCGGAGCAGTGCTCCGCCCCCGACGCCACCCGAACCCGGCAGGTCCCGCAGGTCCCCGTCTTGCAGCCGAACGTGATGTCCGCGTTCACCGCGGACGCGATGGCTTCCAGGGGCGTGCCGAGGGGGGCTTCGGCGATGAGGTCCTCCAAAAGGAAGTGGACGGTGCAGCGCTGACTCATCGAGCACCTCCATCCCGGCCGACCGGACCGGACGCTGCATCCCAAGCACGAGGAACGGATGCAGGCCGTTCAATAGAGCACCTTCGTCCACCGTGGCCGCCTTCCAGGCCACGGCGGATGGAGGTGCCGATCAGGGGGAAGGGGAGGTCCCGTCCGATCCGAGGGGCCGATGGCCTGGTGAGACCAAGGCCGTCCTCGCCGAGGCCGGGAGCCGTGACACATCGACCCGTCACACCCTCGGACGGCCTCACACCTCGATCCGCCATCGGGGAAAGGCGCCCCGATAGTGGATCGAGGTGTCCTTGGAAGGTCAAAACCTTGAGCCTTCGATCCAGGCTGGCCTGGAGCTTCGAACAGGCAGAAGCGTGGGAAACGACAAACCTCACGCCGCCCCTCCCGCCTCGCCCGCCCGCCCCGGCAGCAGCGGCGCCACGAGCTCCACTTGTCCGAACGGCGCGCTGAGCTGCAGCCCGGAGATCCGCGGCCGGATCTTCTCGATGATCTCCTGGGCGATGGCCAGCCCCTCCTTCACCTGGTCCTCGGCGCGGGTCCACGTCGCCATCCGTTCCAGCAGGACGGGCGGCACGAAGACGCCGGGCACCTCGTGGGCCATGAACTGCGCGTTGCGGGCGCTCTTGAAGGGCCAGATGCCGGCGATCACCGGGACGTGGAAGGCCTCCGCGAAGTCCAGGAAGCGGAACAGCGAGTCCGCGTCGAAGACCGGCTGGGTGATGGCCCACTCCGCCCCGGCCTCCACCTTCCAGCGGAAGCGGGCGTTCTCCCGCTCCAGGTCGATGGCCACGGGGTTGGCCGCCACGCCGATGGAGAAGGGGGTCGCATCGCCGATGCTGCTGCCGCCGAGATCCAGCCCCGAGTTCAGGCGGGCCAGGATGTTGGTGAGGCCGATGGCGTCCACGTCGAAGACCGCCGTGGCCTGGGGGTAGGGGCCGAGCTTCGGCGGATCGCCCGTCACCGCGAGGATGTTGCGCAGGCCGAGCCCTGCGGCGCCCAGGAGGTCGCTCTGGATGCCCAGCAGGTTGCGGTCCCGGCAGGCGTAGTGGAGCACCGTCTCGATGCCGACTTCGCGCTCGATGATGGCCGCCGTGGCGAGCGCCGACATCCGCGCCACCGCCCGGGGCCCGTCGGGGATGTTGATGGCGTCGGCCCCGAGGGCGCGGATCTGCCGCGTCTTGTCCAGCAGCTTCGCCGCATCCATGCCCTTGGGGGGCACCAGCTCCACGGAGGTGACGAACTGCCCCGTGGCCAGCTTGCGGGCCCAGCGGCTGCGGGCCTCCGGCGGCAGCGGGGGCTTGGGGGCCACCGCCTCCCGCACCAGGGGAGCCACGGCGCCCCGGTCCGCGAAGGCGCGCTCCTGGCGCAGCGCGCCCCGCATGGCCCGCGTGTGGGCAGGCGTTGTCCCGCTGCAGCCGCCCACGGCCCGGGCGCCGAGCTGGAGGGCCTGGCGCGCGAACTCGCCGAGGTATTCCGGGCTCGCCATGTAGAGCAGGCGGCCGTCCACCTGCCGGGGCAGGCCGGCGCTGGGGTTGAGGATGAGGGGCGTCTCCGTGGCCGCGCGGAAGCGCTTCAGCAGCTCCAGCAGGGGCGCGGGGCCGCTGCCGCCGTTGACGCCCACCAGGGCGGCGCCCCAGTCCGAGAGCTTGCGGATGTACCACTCGGGCTCGGCGCCGAAGAGGGTCTGGCCCTCGTCGTTGGGGGTCATCATGGCGACGATGGGCTTGTCGCTCACGGACTGGATGGCGCGGATGGCCTGCTGGATCTCGTTGAGGTCCTCGAAGGATTCCAGGACGAAGAGGTCCACGCCCCCGGCCAGCAGGGCCTGGGCCTGGGCCGCGAAGAAGGCCTTGGCCTCGTCGAAGGAGGTAGGCCCCCAGGGCTCGATGCGCAGGCCCAGGGGCCCGAGGCAGCCCGCCACCCAGCCCGGCTGGCCGGGCAGGTCGTCCAGGGCTTCCCGGGCCAGATTCGCGCCGGCCTTGTTGATGGCTTCGAGCTGGTCCAGCAGCCCGTAGGCCGCCAGCTTCACGCCGTTGGCGGCCCAGGTGTTGGTGGTGAGCACCTGGGCGCCGGCCTGGCGGAAGGCCCCGTGGATGCCGCGCACGAGGTCCGGGCTTTCGACGTTGGCGTGGTCGAAGGAGCGGTTGATGAAGAGCCCCTTCTCGTAGAGCGCCGTGGGCGTGCTGCCGTCGAAGAGGAAGGCGTGGCCGGACTCGAGGGCGGACTGGAAGGGGCTGGACATGACGGACTCCGGGAATGCCTGCGCCAGAGCCACCGGATGCCTCCGGGTTGGTGATTCGCCTCGATCTCGCTGCCTCAGTTCATGGCCGGGTCATCTCTCCGTGCTGATTCACACGGCAGGAATTGGCACCACGCGCCGGATTGCTCCGGGCAGGTTGCCGAGGTTTCGCAGGGCCTGTCCCTCCACCTCTCTCGATAGCGCGCTCTGGAACTGGCAAAGATCGGGACTGCTGAGAGGCCAGGATGGGGCTGGACCGTTCAGGCGTCAAGGCGGGCGAGGCAGCCTCACCAGCTCAAAAGATTCTCCACCTCGTCCCGGATCCGGTCCCTTCCTGGCAGGAAGGCCGCCTCCAGCCCCGGCGCGGCCGGCGTTGGGATGTCGGGAGCGGCGCAGCGGAGCACCGGCGCGTCCAGCCAGGGGAAGCAGGCCTCCTGCACCCGAGCGGCGAGCTCGGCGGAGGGGCCATAGGTGCCGCTCGCCTCGGTGACCACGAGGACGCGGTGGGTGCGCTTCGCGAGGGAGACGATGGCCTCGTCGTCCAGGGGCCACAGCGTCCGCAGGTCCAGGACCGCCACGTCGAGCCCTTCCGCCGCCTCCATCGCCGGATGCTGCACGGCGCCGTAGGTGAGGATGGCGGCCCTGTGCCCGTCCTTCCGCAGCGCGGCCTCGCCGAGCCGGGCCGTGGGCGCCTCGTCCCAGGTGTCCTTCAATCGCCGGTAGAGGAACTTGTGCTCCAGGAAGAGCACGGGGTCGGGATCCGCGATGGAGGCCCGCAGCAGGGCGTAGGCGTCCCGTACCGTGCCGGGCGCGACCACCTTGAGGCCCGGCGTGCCGAGGAAGTGGCCCTCGGGGTTCTGGCTGTGGAAGGGCCCGCCGCTGCCGCCGGCGCCCACGGGTCCGCGGAACACCACCGGCACCGACGCGCCCCAGCGCCAGCGCGCCTTCGCCGCGAAATTGCAGATCAGGTCGGCCCCCAGCAGGGCGAAATCCATGAACTGGAATTCCGCCACCGGCCGCTGGCCCATGAGCGCCGCGCCGATGGCGGCGCCCACGATGGCCTGCTCCGCGATGGGCGTGTCGATGACCCGGGCGGCGCCGAAGGCCTTCAGCAGGCCGTCGGTGGCC
>JBDIBF010000083.1:0-11911 GCA_039812765.1 Holophagaceae bacterium | reverse complement strand
TCCACGCCCACCCGGAGCTGGGCAACCGCGAGGTGCGCACGGGCAACCTGGTCGCGGACCTCCTGGCCCGGGAGGGGCTCGCCGTGCGCCGCGTCGCGGGCACCGGCGTGGTGGGCGTGCTCAAGGGTGGCCGGCCCGGGCCCGTGGTGGCCCTGCGGGCGGACATGGACGCGCTGCCCATCCAGGAGGCGGTGGAGGTGCCCTGGAAGTCCACCGTGCCCGGCGTCATGCACGCCTGCGGGCACGACGCCCACACCGCCATGCTCCTGGGGGCCGCGAAGCTGCTGGCGAAGCACCGCGCGGAGCTGCCGGGCACGGTGGTCTTCCTCTTCCAGCCGGCCGAGGAGGGCGCTCCGGCGGGGGAGTCCGGCGGCGCCAAGCGCGTGATCGCCGAGGGCGCCCTGGACGACCCGAAGGTGGAGGCCATCTATGGCCTGCACCAACGGCCCGAGGGACCCACCGGGACCTTCGGCTGGCGGAGCGGGCCCCTCATGGCCGGCAGCGACACCTGGCGCCTGGTGCTGCACGGCACCATGGCGCACGGGGCCGCGCCCCACCGGGGCAACGATGCCATCCTCATGGCCGCCGAAGCCGTCCAGGCCCTCCAGGCCATCCGGAGCCGGCGTCTGGATCCCCTGAAGCCCATGGTCCTCACCGTGGGCACCATCCAGGGCGGGAACCGGCACAACATCATCGCCGACCGGGTGGAGCTGACGGGCACCCTGCGCACCTTCGAAGCCCCGGTGCGGGAGCGGGCCATCGCCCTCATGCACGAGACCCTGAGGGGCGTCTGCGCGGTGCACGGCGGGAGCTATGAGCTGACGTTCAAGGACGACGCCAACCCGCCGGTGGACAACGACCCGCGCCTTGCCGCGTCCGCGAAGACAGTGCTGGAGGGCCTCGGGCCCCGGGTGGACCAGGAGCCGATCATGGGCGCCGAGGACTTCGCCCATTACCAGCGCAGGGTGCCCGGCGTCTTCCTCTTCCTGAACACCGGGAAGGGGGCCACCGGCGGGAACCACACGCCCACGATGAACCTCGACGAGGCGGCCCTGCCCCTGGGGGTGGCGGCCCTGGTGGCCCTGGCCTGGACCCACGGATCCGTTCCGCGCTGAACCCGCCCCTGGGCCCGGGTCCCCGGACCCACTAGGATGCAACTGCCCCCGAGGCCGCCCGTGCCGCCCCACGCCCCTCCCATCGAACTGGTGGACGCCTTCGGGGCCGGCGTCTATCTGCTCTTCGGCCTCCTCCACGCGAACCTCTGGCTGCATCGCCAGGACCGGCCCGCCCACCTCTGGCTGGCGGCCGCCAGCGGCGGCGCCCTCATGGTGGACCTGACGGGCATGGCCCTGCGGGTGCTGGGGGACGCGGCCCCTTCCTGGCAGGCGGCCCTCAACCTCTCCGGCGTCGCCCTCGCCACCGTGAGCCTCCTCCAGCTCGTGGCGGCCCTCGGGGGCCGCCCCGTCGGCCTGCTGCTGCGCGGGCTCCAGGCGGCCCTCCTGGTGCTGGCGCCCTGGCCGGGCCTGCTGCGCCGCCCGGACCTGCAGGGCCCGCTCCTGCTGCTGGGGTCGGTGCTGCTGGTGGCCGCGGCGGTGCGCGCCTTCGCCGCCGGGCGGGGCGGGGACGCCGAATCCCGCACCGTGGCGCGGGGGCTGCTCCTCCTGCTCGCCTGCCTCATCCTGGACGTGCTCGCGGAGCTGAAGGCGCTGCCGCTGCCCGGCGGGCTGCCGGTGCTGGGGTTCACCCTGCTCTTCCTCGCCTCGGGGATGGCGCTGAACGCCCGTTTCGAGCGGGAGCACCAGGAACTGGCGGCGCTCCGGAAATCCCTGGAGGACCGGGTCGCGGCGCGCACCGGCGAGCTGGAGGAGGCGACCCGCCGCCTGGCGGACGCGTCGCGGACGGATCCGCTCACGGGCCTGCCCAACCGCCGCGGCTTCCTGGAGGCCACGGCCCGGGAGCTGGCCCGCCTCCAGCGGGCCTGGCGGCCCTGCACCCTGGTGCTGGTGGACGTGGACCACTTCCGCCGCATCAACGAGACCTTCGGCCACGCCACCGGCGACGCCGTGCTCCAGGGCATCTCGGGCCTGCTCCGCCGGACCCTCCGGGAGCAGGACCTCGTGGCCCATTGGAGCGCCGAGGAGTTCATCGCCCTCCTGCCGGAGACGGGGGCCGCGGAGGCCCAGCGGGTGGTGGAGGCCATCCGCCGCGCGGCCCTGGCGGCGGACTTCGGCCGCGAGGGCGAGCAGATCCCGGTGACCTTCTCCTTCGGCCTCATGGAGCACCACCGAGGCTTCACCCTGGAGGGCACCATCGCCGAGACGGAGCGGGCCCTGCTGCAGGCCCACGCCCTGGGGCCGAACCACCTCGTGGTCGGCGGGACCGGACCCTCCGCCGCGGACCTGGAGGAGATCCCGGAGGGTTGAGGGCCGCCGGCTGGTGGCACCATGGCAGGCGATGCCCACCATCTGCCTGAACATGATCGTCAAGGACGAGGCCCCGGTGATCCGCCGCTGCCTCGCCTCCGTGAAGCCCTTCGTGGACCGCTGGGTCGTTGTGGACACCGGCTCCACGGACGGGACCCAGGGCCTCGTCCGGGAGGCGATGGCGGGCGTGCCGGGGGAACTCCACGAACGGCCCTGGGTGGACTTCGGCCACAACCGCACGGAAGCGCTGCGGCTGGCCGAAGGGCGGGGGGACTATCTGCTGACCCTGGACGCCGACGAGGAGTTCATCGCCCCCGCGGGCTGGGCCTGGCCCGCGCTCACCGAGGAGAGCTACGACCTGGACCTGCGCTACGCGAACCTCCGCTACGCCCGCGTGGCGCTGGTCTCCACGGCCCTGCCCTGGCGCTGGGAGGGGGTGCTCCACGAGTACCTCGAGGCGGGAAGGCCGGTCTCCCGGGGGCGGGTGGACGGCGTCCACATCCTGGTGCGCGCCGAGGGCGCCCGGAGCCGGGACCCCCGGAAATACGAGAAGGACGCCCGGGTCCTCGAGGCGGCCCTGGAACGGGACCCGGAAAACGCCCGCCACCGGTTCTACCTCGCCCAGAGCTGGCGGGACGCCGGAGACCGGGGGCGCGCCCTGGGAGCCTACGACGCCCGAGCCGCGATGGGGGGCTGGGACGAGGAGGTCTACGTGGCCCGCCTGGAGGGCGCCCGCTGCGCCGAGGCCCTGGGCCGGCCCGCCGAGGAGGTGGTCTTCCGCCTCCTGCAGGCCCACCAGGCCCGGCCCGGGCGCGCGGAGGCCCTGGTGGAGCTGGCCCGGATCTTCAGGCTGCGGGGGGAGCACCACCTGGCCCATCTCTTTGCCCGCCGGGCTCTGGATCTCCCCCCCGGCGCGGACCGGCTGTTCGTCGAGCCCCAGGCCGCCTGGCGGGCCCTGGACGAAGGTTCCATCGCCGCGTACTGGACCGGCCGGATGGAGGAGTCGCGGCGCCTCGCCGAGGCCGCCCTGGCCCACCCCGAGGCCCCGGCCCCCGAACTGCCCAGGGTGCGGGCGAACCTGGGCTTCGCCCTCGTGGCCCTCGGCCTCCCTCCGGGCGGCGGTCAGGGCTGACGCGGCCTAGCGGGTCCGCCGCGCCGCCACCCAGGCCATGACCTCCAGGGGCGTCATGCGGTCCAGGTCCAGGGCCTCCAGTTCGACCCGCAGCGGATCGGGGTCGGGCTCGAAGAGGGGCAGGGCGGGCTGGAGCGCCGCCGCGGGCCGGGGCGGCGCGGCGGGGCGGTCGGAGGCCTCCGTCAGCAGGCGCTGGGCCCGGGCGATGACGGATCGCGGCAGGCCGGCGAGGCGCGCCACCTGGATCCCGTAGCTGCGGTCCGCGGGGCCTTCGGCGATGCGGTGCAGGAAGAGGAGCTGCTCCTCCCACTCCTGCACCTCCACGTGGAGGTTGGCGATGCGGGAGTCCTCGGCGAGGCCCGTGAGCTCGAAGTAGTGGGTGGCGAAGAGCGTCCGCGGCTCGCCCCCCTGCAGGTCCCGCAGGTGCTCGGCGATGGCCTCCGCCAGGGCCAGGCCGTCCCTCGTGCTGGTGCCCCGGCCGATCTCGTCGAGGATCACCAGGCTCGCCGGCGTCACCTGGTTGAGGATCCGCGCGGTCTCGGTCATCTCCACCATGAAGGTGGACTGGCCCTTGGAGAGGAAGTCGCTGGCGCCGATGCGGGTGAAGATGCGGTCGACGAGGCCGAGGCGCATGAGCTCCGCTGGCACGAAGGACCCGCTCTGGGCCAGCACCACCAGCAGCGCCGCCGTGCGCAGGAAGGTGGACTTGCCGCCCATGTTGGGACCCGTCACCACGGCCATGCTGCGGGGCGCGGCGAGGTGCAGGTCGTTGGGGATGCACTCGCGCCCCAGGCGGGCCTCCAGCATGGGATGGCGCGCGCCCGCCAGGACCAGCTCCCGGGCGTCGGAAAGCTCGGGCCGGGTCCAGCCGCTGTGGCGGGCCCGCTCGGCGAAGGCGGCGAGCACGTCGAGGGTGGCGGCGGCCTTCGAAAGGGCGACCAGCTCCGCCCGGCGGGCCAGCACGGCGTCCAGCAGGGCCTTGAAGGCGGCGGCCTCCAGCCGCGCCTGGTCCCCCTCGGCGCTCACCAGGCGCTGCTCGAAGCCGATCAGCTTCTCCGTGGTGAAGCGCTCGGCGTTGGCCAGGGTCTGCTTGCGGATGAAGTGCGCGGGCACCGCGCCGTAGTTGGCCTTGGTGACCTCGAAGTAGTAGCCGAAGACGCGGTTGTACTTGATCTTCAGGCTCGCGATGCCGCTGGCGGCGCGCTCCTCCTCCTCCAGCTCCAGCATCACCTGCTTGGCGTCGCCGGCGAGGCGGCGCACGGCGTCCAGCTCGGGGCTGACCCTTTCGCGGATGACGCCGCCCTTCTCGAGGTCCAGGGGCGGCGCCTCGGCGAGGCTGCGCTGGAGTTCGTGCAGCAGCTCCGTGCACAGGGGCGTGGCTTCGTCCCACAGGCCCAGCTCCGAGGCCTCGGTGAACCAGGCGCGGTCCTTCAGCAGGAAAGGCAGGCGCTGGAGCTGGGCGAGGCCCTCCCGCAGGGAGGCGAGTTCCGGCGGCGTGGCGAGGCCCAGGGCGATGCGGCCCAGGAGGCGGTCCAGGTCCGGCACCTGGGCCAGCACTTTCTGGAGCGGCTCCCGGCGTCCGTCCTCGGTGAGCCACGCGACCTGGGACCAGCGCCGCTCCAGGGCCCCGCGGTCCCGCAGGGGCTGGTCCAGCCAGGCCTTCAGGAGCCGCGAGCCCATGCGGGTGCGGCACTGGTCCAGCAGCGCCAGCAGGCTGCCGGTCTTCGAGCCGTCCAGGGTGTTGGCGAAGAGCTCCAGGTGGCGGGCGCTGGTGGCGTCCAGCAGGGGCCCCGCGGCGCCCAGCTCGACGCTCACGCCCTGGAGGTGGGCGGGCTTGCCCTTCTGCGTGGTCTCCACCTGGTCGAGGAGGGCGCCCAGCGCCCCGATGGCCGCGGCGTGGCCCGCCAGGCCGAGGCCCTCCAGGTGCTGCCAGCCGAAGAAGGCGAGGATCTGCTGCTCGGCGCGGGTGGCCTCGAAGCGCCAGGGGGGCAGGCGCTGCACGGCGACCTCAGTCTCGAAGGGCAGGGGCGCGCCCTCGGGCAGGAGCAGCTCGTGGGGGGCGAGGCGCTCCAGGGTGGCCGCGAGGAGGCTCTCGCCTTCGCCGGGCAGGACGCGGATCTGGCCGCTGGCGAGCTGCAACAGGGCGATGCCCCAGGCCGGCCCGACGCGGTGCACCGAGGCGAGCCAGCGGCCGTCGTCGTCCAGCCAGGTGCCCGGCGTGATGATGCGCTTGATGGCGCGCGGCAGGAGGCCCTTCACCTCCTCGGGCTTGGCCGTGGGCTCGGCGATGGCCGCGCTGAAGCCCGCCGCCAGCAGCTTCGGCAGGTAGCTCTCCAACGCGAAGTGGGGCACGCCGCACATGGGCGTCTCCGCCTCCGTGCCCTTCCCCCGGGTGGTCAGCGCGATCTCGAGGACCGGCGCGGCCTTCACCGCGTCCTCGCCGAGCAGCTCGTAGAAGTCCCCCATGCGCGTGAGCAGGATGGCGTCTCCGGCCTCGCGCTTGAGGGCGGCGATCTGCTGGAGCATGGGGGTGGACATGGGGCCTACATCTTCCCGCAGACCCGTTCCAGGGCCGCCACCAAAGGCGCGATGGCCTCCTCCTTGAGCGAGCAGAAGGCCAAGCGCAGCTGGGTCGCGCCCTGGTTCACGACGCCCACGCCCTCGTCGGCGATGAGGCGCTGACGGACCTCGTCGGCGTCGAGGCCCGGCCGCAGCTCCAGCAGGCAGAAGCAGCCGGCGTTGAAGGGGTACACGGCCCAGTGCTCCGAGGGCTTCGCGAGACAGTCCTTCAGGATCCGGTAGCGACGGCCCAGCAGCGCGCGCAGCCGCTCGAACTCCGCGTCGTGGCGGGGGTCCGCCAGCTCCTCCTCCACGAGGTACTGACTGAGGCCCACGGGGCTGCCCACGCCGCTGCGGATGAGGCTCATGGACTTGTCCACGAGGATGGCCGCGGCCTCCTTGTTCACGCCGAAGCTGAGGAAGCCCACCCGGGAGCCGAAGAAGCTCAGCTCCTTGGTGGCGCCGTCGCTCTTGAGGGCGATGAGGTTGGGGAAGCGGCCCGAGATGTTGCGCTCCGCCAGCTCGAAGAAGAGGCTCTTCGACGAGGCGGTCTCCTCGAAGACCAGCCCGTGGTAGGCGTCGTCGCAGTAGACCACCACGCCGCGGTCCTTCGAGGCCTCGGACAGCACGTCCGCGATCGCCGCCTGCTCCGCGGGCGTGGGCGAGTAGCCGCTGGGGTTGCTCGGGAAGTTCAGCAGCACGTGGGCCCGGCCGGGATGGGCGTCCAGGGCGGCCTTCAGGCCCTTCACGTTGAAGCCTTGGCCGTCATAGAAGGGGTAGCGGATGAAGGAGCCTTCCAGCCGGATGCCGAAGATCTGCTCGTAGTTGTCCCAGTAGAGGTCCGGCAGGATCAGCGTGTCCCCGGGGTGGAAGAAGAGGTCCGCGCCCATGGAGATGGCGTGGCAGATGCCCGCGGTGACCGCCGGAAGGCCCACCGAGGCCATGCGGGCGTCCTCCTTGAGGAGCTTGGCGTGCCACAACTCCTTGGCCCGGGTCCGGCCCCCGATGGGGGAGTAGAGGAAGGCGTCCTTGGCCGGGAGGTGGCCCAGCAGCTCCCCGAGTTTGGCGAGGGGCAGGGGGTTGCCCTCCCCGTCGGTGATCTGGCCGATGGTGGCGTTGATGGCGCAGCCGGCGGCCTGGCCCGCCTGGTAGGGGATGCCCTTGGGGAAGAAGGCCCGGCGCGCCAGGGGGGAGAGGGCCTCCAGGACCGCGGGGGCGGCCGCGGCCAGACGGGCATTGCGGTCCTGGGCTTCGGGGTGCAGGGTCACGGCGGCCTCTCGGGGATGGGCCAGTCTAGCAAGGCCGCATGGATGCTGGGTCTGCGATGGATAGGCGATTGATATTTTAGAAAATCTTAGTTGACAACTATCAAGTCAAAGCGGACCCTGGAGCCTGGAGGTTCTCCATGCTTCCCTTCACCCAGAAAGCCAACGACGTCCTCGTGTCCGCCAAGGCCAAGGCCACGGCGGAGCAGCACCCCGAGCTGCTGCCCATCCACGTCTTCCACGCCCTGCTGGCCCCCGAGGTGGGCCTGAAGCCGGTCTTCGAGAAGGCGGGCCTCGCCCCCGAGGCCTTCCAGGGCCTCCTGGACGGCGCCGACGCCCTCGTGGCCAAGCTGCCCAAGGCCGTGGGCGGGGCGGAGCCCCAGATCGGCGCGGGGCTGCGCCACTTCCTGGAGACCGCCAGCGACACGGGCCGCGGCCTCGGGGACCGCTTCCTGGCCACCGACGCCCTGCTGCTGGCCTTCGCCAACGCCAGCACCGACGCCAAGAAGCTGCTGGAGCGCTTCGGCGCCGACCGGAAGAAGCTGGAAGCCGCCATCAAGGCCGGCCGGGCCGGCCAGAAGGTGGAGGACGAGCGGGCGGAGGAGAAGTTCGCCAGCCTCGAGAAGTACGCCAAGGACTTCACAGCCCTGGCCGAGGCCGGCAAGCTCGACCCCGTCATCGGCCGCGACGAGGAGATCCGCCGCGTGCTGCAGGTGCTGAGCCGGCGCACCAAGAACAACCCCGTGCTCATCGGCGAGCCCGGCGTGGGCAAGACCGCCATCGCCGAGGGCCTCGCCCTGCGCATCGCCAAGCACGACGTGCCCGAGAGCCTGAAGGGCATCCGTCTCATGGCCCTGGACATGGGCTCCCTGGTGGCGGGCACCAAGTTCCGGGGCGAGTTCGAGGAGCGCCTCAAGGGCCTGCTCACGGAGATCGAGGCGGCGGAGGGGAAGATCATCCTCTTCATCGACGAGCTGCACACCCTGGTGGGCGCGGGCTCCGCCGAAGGCAGCATGGACGCGGCCAACCTGCTCAAGCCCGCCCTGGCCCGGGGCGACCTGCGCTGCATCGGCGCCACCACGCTGAACGAGTACCAGAAGCACATCGAGAAGGACGCGGCCCTGGAGCGGCGCTTCCAGCCGGTCTACGTGGAGGAGCCCGGCGTCGAGGACGCCATCTCCATCCTGCGGGGCCTGAAGGAGCGCTACGAGCTGCACCACGGCGTGCGCATCCAGGACGCGGCCCTGGTGGAGGCGGTGATGCTCAGCCACCGCTACATCGCCGACCGCTTCCTCCCCGACAAGGCCGTGGACCTCATGGACGAGGCGGCCTCCTCGGTGCGCATGCAGATCGACAGCCGGCCCGTGGAGATCGACGTCCGCGAGCGCCGGGACATGCAGCTCCAGCTCGAGCGCCACGCCCTGGCCAAGGAGAAGGACGCCGCCTCCAAGGCGCGGCTCAAGGAGCTGGACGCCGAGCTGGCCAACCTCCAGGAGGAGCTGGCGCGGCTGCGGGCCAAGTGGGAGACGGAGAAGAAGGCCATCGAGGAGACCCGCGCCCAGCAGAAGCGCCTGGACGACCTGCGCATCGAGCTGGAGCAGCTGAAGTCGAAGGGCGACTACGAGAAAGCCTCCCGGCTCGAGTACGGCGAGATCCCGACCCTGGAGAAGCAGATCGCGTCGCGCCTCGAGACCGCGGACCAGATGCTGCGGCTGGAAGTGGGCGAGGAGGACGTGGCCGCCGTGGTGAGCAAGTGGACGGGCATCCCCGTCTCCCGGCTCATGGAGGGCGAGGTGCAGAAGCTCCTGCACATGGAGGAGCGCCTGCGGCTGCGGGTCGTCGGCCAGGACGCGGCCCTGGTGGCCATCAGCGACGCCCTGCGCCGCAACCGCGCGGGCCTCGGCGACGAGAAGCGCCCCATCGGCTCCTTCCTCTTCCTGGGCCCCACCGGCGTGGGCAAGACCGAGGTGGCCCGGGCCCTGGCGGAATTCCTCTTCGACGACGAGAACGCCCTGGTGCGCATCGACATGAGCGAGTTCACCCACGAGGCCGACGCCACCCGCCTCATCGGCGCGGCGCCGGGCTACATCGGCTACGAGGAGGGCGGCCGCCTCACGGAAGCCGTCCGCCGCCGGCCCTACTCGGTGATCCTCCTGGACGAGATGGAGAAGGCCCACCCGCGGATCTTCGACGTCTTCCTCCAGGTGCTGGAGGACGGCCGCCTCACCGACGGCAAGGGCCGCACGGTGAACTTCCGCAACACCGTGGTGCTCATGACCAGCAACGTGGGGTCCGGCGCGATCTTCGCCGCCGGCGGGCACGCCGAGCGGGCCCAGGCCGAGGTGCAGGCCGCCCTGCGGGCCCACTTCCGCCCGGAGTTCCTGAACCGCATCGACGAGGTGGTGACCTTCCGCGCCCTGGAGGAGACCGACATGCAGGCCGTGGCGCGCATCCAGCTCGCCCGGGTGGAGGCCCAGCTCGCGGAGAAGCGCCTGCACCTCAGCGTCCCGGACGAGGCCCTGGCCTGGCTCGCGAAGGAGGGCTTCGACCCGCAGCTCGGCGCGCGGCCCCTCAAGCGGCTCATCCAGCAGGTGGTGGTGAACCCCCTCTCCCGCATGGTGCTGGAGGGGAAGCTCCGGCCCGGCGGCGCGGCGCGCCTTGAAGTGGAGGGCGAAAACCTCGCCGTTCGCGCCGAAGCTGTGCAATAAGCGGGGTTGTGGGTAACCTCGGCGCTATCCCCGCCGGAAGGAGCCCATGCTCGACGAGCCGATCCTCATCGTGGACGACGAGAGCAGCCTGCTCTCGCTGCTCCAGGATTCCCTCGGCCAGGCCGGCTTCCGCTGCGTGACGGCCGGCGGCGGCGAGGAGGCCCTGCGCCTGGTGCGGGAGCGCCACTTCCCCGTCGTGCTCACGGACCTGTACATGCCCGGCGGGCCCTCGGGCCTGGAGCTGATCCAGGCGATCCGGGCCCTGGATCCCACGGTGAACTGCATCGTGATGACGGCCTTCGCGTCGGTGGAGTCGGCCATCGAGGCCCTCCAGCTCGGGGCCTACGACTTCCTCCGGAAGCCCTTCCGCCAGCAGGAGCTGCACGCGGCCCTCCACCGCGCCCTGGACCACGCCCGGCTGCGCAAGGAGGTGGAGACCTACCGCGCCAACCTGGAGAAGCTGGTGCTGGAGCGCACCCGGGACGTGCAGGCGCTGCTGGACGAGGTGCTGCGGCTGAACGACCTGACCCTCGCGGCCCAGGCGAAGGCCGGCGAGGTCGGCATCGCGGAGGCGGAACTCCTGGCGCCCTTCTTCGCCCATCTCGCCGAACGGTCCTCGCCCGACGGCTGGGGCCTGGCCCTCGCGGAGCCGGCAGGCTGGCGGATGGTCCTGGCCTCGGGCGCGCGGCCCTGGCCCGGGCCTTCGACCCTGCCGGAACCCGCGTTCCTGTCTGGAGCCGCCGAGCCCCTCGAATGGAAGGGCGCCGAAGGCTATCCCGACGCCTTCCTCCTGCCGCTGAGGGGCGGGGGCGAGCTCCTGGGCGTCGTGCTGGTGGGCTTCGAGGCCCGGGGCGCCTTCTCCCCCCTGGACCGCGGCGTGGTGCTCTGGCGGCGGCAGGTGGAGGCCCTGGTGCACGGGATGAAGGTGGCGCGCCATCTGCTCTCCCGGCAGGGAGGCCAGCCTTGAGGCCCGCGGAGCTGCTCTGGGCGGGCTTCGGAGGTCAGGATGCCGAGGCCGTGGGCTGGCTGTCCGAGGCCCCCGGAGGCGTGATCCTCTTCGCCCGCAACCTCGATCCGGATCCGGTGCGGGGCCCCGCCCGCTGCAAGGCGTTGCTGGAAGGCCTGCAGGCCCGCTGGGGCGCGGAGCGGCCCCTCGCGGTGGCCCTCGACCAGGAGGGCGGCGCGGTGTCGCGCCTGCGGCCCTGGGTGGGGGAGACGCCGAGCTTCCGCGCGATCTGGGAACGGGGCGGCGCAAAGGCGTGCGAGGCCTGGGGGCGGCTCTGGGGCGAGGGGCTCGCGATGCTGGGCTTCAACGTGGACTTCGCGCCGGTGGCCGATCTCTGGGACGGGAACCCGGGCACCGGCATGGGCGACCGCTGCGCCAGCACGGATCCCGGCGAGGTCGCGGCCGCGGTGGGCGCCTTCCTGCACGGCTTGGAGTCCACCGGCGTCCGGGGCTGCCTCAAGCATTTCCCGGGGCTGGGCGGCACGCTGCTGGACAGCCACAAGGGCTTGCCGGAACTGGAGGACGCGGCCCGGATCGCGGCCAACGCCCGGGCCTTCCAGATGCTCTCGCACGAGGACCGCCTCGTCATGGTGGCCCACCTGAAGACGCCCGCCACCGGCGGCCTGCCGGCCTCCCTGCACCGCGGCTCCGTCGCGGAGAACCCCTGGCGCGTGGCGGGCCGCTTCCTGCCGGACGATCTGGAGATGGGCGGCTGCGCCGACTGGAGCTGGGACGACCGGGTGAGGCTCAGCCTGGAGGCCGGGAACGAGTGGCTGCTGGTGTGCCAGAGCGAGGCGGGGGTGGGCGCGTGCTTCGAG
>JBDIBF010000082.1:0-11983 GCA_039812765.1 Holophagaceae bacterium | reverse complement strand
TAGTGTCAGGGGGTGACGGGCCTCAGACGCTGGTCCAGGACCTCAGCTCGTCCTCGCCCACGCCGAGCTTCTGGAGATGCTCCCGGGCCATCCGCGTGCTCTGGCCTTCCTGGAGGCAGAGGAAGAGGCGTCGCTTCCACGCCTCCACCGCGCGCGGTTTCAGGTCCGGCTCGCCCTGGCCCATGCGCTTCTCCAGGAGGAACCCGAGGTTGTTGGCGGCCTTCCGGTGCTCCGGATCCAGCGTCAGCGCCTTCTCGTAGGCGGCGGTGGCCTCGAGGAGGCGGCCCCGCCCCTCATGGGAGACGCCCTGGGCGTTCCAGACGTCAGGGTCGTCCGGCGCGAGGGTCATGGCCTGCTCCACCATGCTCGCCTGGTCCTCGTGCCGGCCGGCGTGGCGGTAGCATTCCGAGAGGCCGAGGTAGGCGCTGTATTCGCCGGGGTCGGCTTCGAGGGCGGCGAGGAAGCTCAGCTCCCCCTTCTCGCCCTGGCCCAGCTCGAGCTGGGCATAGCCGAGCTGCACGAGGATGTCCGCGGCCTCGGGCTCCCGCACGAGGGCCTCCTGGTAGCAATGCACCGCGGCGTCCCAATCCTCGTCCTCCCGGGCCATGTCCCCCAGCGCCGCCCAGGGGTTCGCGCTGTCCGGGTCGGTCTCGGCCGCGAGGCTGAAGTAGGACTGGGCGCCCTCGCGGTCCCCCTTGTCGCGGCAGAACTCCCCGAGCAGGGCCTGGGCCTCCGCGAGGATGCTGGCCCTGGGCGCGAGGAGCAGCAGCTGGTGCAGTTCCGACATGGCCACGTCCAGGTGCCCCTGCTCCCCCAGCAGCTCGGCCAGGATGAAGTAGCTCGAAGGCTCCATCATGTGGATGGCCCGGGCGTGGTGGATGCAGCGGAGGCCGGACTCGGTGGGACCCTTGCGCAGCAGCAGCTCCCCCAGGCTGTGCCAGCCCCAGAAGTAGAAGGGCTCGACCTCCACGGAGGCGGAAAGCTGGGCCTCCGCGCCGGCCGCGTCCCCGAGCTGGGCCAGGGTGAGCCCCAGCAGCCGCAGGGTGGAGGGGTCCTTCGGGGCGAGGCTCAGCGCCTTGAGCAGCAGCCCCTTCGCCTCCTGGGGCTCGTCCCGCTGCAGGGCCAGCAGGCCGCGGAGCTCCAGGGTCTTCGCGTCCTTCGGGTCCCGCTGGAGGGCCTGGTCCAGGGCCCGCTCGGCATCGTCCAGGCGGTGCTGGATGATGCGCAGGTAGCCGAGGTTGCGACGGTGGCACGCTTCCTCCGGGTGCTCGTCCCGCACCGCTTCGATCTCCTCGTGGAGGACGCGCAGGTCCTCCTCGGCGGCCTGCTCGCCTTCGCAGAGGATGCGCTGGAACCAGGCCTCGCGGTCGGCCCGGTCCTCCGCGAGCAGTTCCTCGAGGATCACGAGGGCCTCGGCGTGGCGGCTCCGCAGGTTGAGGGCGCGGGCCAGGGCGAGGCGCGACGCGCGGTCGGGGGCCGGCGCCGCGAGCAGGCCGTCCATCTCGGGATCGAGGAGCCGGAGCCAGGTCTTGGTCATGGGATGCCTCGGAGGATGCACGACGCCTAGCCTAGCAGCGGGCCGAGAGAACGGTGGTCACGCCGTCGCACACGAGTTCCGCCATGGCCTCCCGGGTCTCCACGGTCGCGCTGCCGAGGTGGGGCAGGAGGACCGCGCGCGGCGCGTCCAGCCAGGCCCGCCGGAGCGCAGGCTCGCCTTCGAACACGTCCATGCCCGCGCCGCCGAGGCGGCCCTCCCGCAGGAGGCCGATCACGGCCTCCTCGTCCAGGATGCCTCCGCGGGCGGTGTTGAGGATCACGGCGCCGGCAGGCAGCTTCAGGAGCGCCGGGCGGTCCAGGAGGCCGCGGGTCTGTGGCGTGAGCGGGCAGTGCAGGCTGAGCACCGCGCTGCGCGCCAGGAGTTCCTCGAGGGCCAGGCGGGGCGCCTCCTCCGGGCCGAAGGCGACGGACCCGCCGCGGCCATCGCGGTCCCAGAAGACAGGGCGCATGCCGAGGGCCCGGACCCGACGGGCGAAGGCCCGCCCGATGGGGCCCGCGCCGAGGATGCCGCAGGTCTTCCCGGCGAGCCCCGATCCCAGGAGCTGCTCCGGGGCCCAGCCCGTCCACGCGCCGCCGCGCACCATTGCCTCGCCCTCCGCGATCCGGCGCGTCACCGCCAACAGCAGGGCCAGCGCCAGATCCGCGGTGGCGTCGGTCAGGACACCCGGCGTGTTCACCACCGCGATGCCGCGGGCGCGGCAGGCTTCCATGGGCAGGTGGTCCGTGCCCACGGAGTAGGTGCCGATCACCCTCAGGTTCCGCGCGGACATCACGTCAGCCTCCGTGAGGGGTTCGCTCAGGAGGACCAGCAGGGCCTCCGCCTCCGGCAGGGCCGCCGTCCAGGCCGGGGAGCGGAAGGGGGCGACGCGCAGATCGGGGAAGCGGGCGCCCAGGGCCTCCAGCGCGCCGCCGGGAAGGGGCGTCGTGGCCAGGACCCGCACGCTCATCGCTGGAGGGCCTTGAGGGCGAGCCGGATGGCCTCGGGCAGCGGCGGGCGGGACTCGCGCAGGCCGGCGAGGGCCTGCATCACGGCGTCCTCCCGGAACCCGAGGTTGGTGAGCGCTGAACGCAGGTCCGATTCCCACGCGTCGACGGGTGCGGAGGCGCCGCCCAGGCCTTCCAGGCCCGTCAGGCCGCCCATCTTCTCCGAGAGCTCGAAGCAGAGCTTCTCCGCGGTCTTCTTCCCTACGCCGGGGATGCGGGTGAGGGCCTTCACGTCCCGGCCCCGGATGGCGAGGATCAGCTCGTCCAGGGGCAGGGCGCCCAGCGCAGCGAGGGCCAGCTTCGGCCCCACGCCGTCCACCTTCACCAGCAGGCGGTAGAGGTCCCGCTCCTGGCCGGTGGCGAAGCCGAGGAGGGCCAGTTCGTTCTCCCGCAGGAGCGTCTCCACGTGGAGCAGGGCCTCCTTCCCGACCTCGGGAAGACGCCCGTAGGTGCCCAGGGAGATGGCCACGGCGTAACCCACGCCGCCGCACTCGATGAGGGCCAGGTTCGGCAGCTTCTGGACCAGCTCCCCGCGCAGTCGTCCGATCATGGGGACAGGGTAGCGGATCGGGGACCGGGGAAAGGCCGGTGTTCAGGCGCCAGCAGCCCTGAGCGCGATTGGGACTGCGCCAATCGCGCCAAGGGCTGCTAGGCCCAGGGTCGGGCACAAGCAGCCCTAAGCGCGATTGGGACTGCGCCAACCGCGCCAAGGGCTGCTAGGCCCAGGGTCGGGCACAAGCAGCCCTGAGCGCGATTGGGACTGCGCCAATCGCGCCAAGGGCTGCTAGGCCCAGGGTCGGGCACAAGCAGCCCTAAGCGCGATTGGGACTGCGCCAACCGCGCCAAGGGCTGCTAGGCCCGGGGTCGGGCACAAGCAGCCCTAAGCGCGATTGGGACTGCGCCAACCGCGCCAAGGGCTGCTAGGGTCGCTTGCGGAGGATGTCATGGGGCTGAACGAGCGACGCAAGATCAAGGAGCTGCAGGACACGACCTTCCCCGAGCGGGTGAAGGAGATCGAGGAGATCTGCGGGAAGGCGATCCCCTACGAGGTGGACTGGGAGAGCCTCGCCGAGGACCTGGAGGGCCTCAACTTCATCGACAACCTCTCCTGCCACCGCCTCAACATGGCGCTCCGCACCATCTGCATGGACGAACTCGGCAAGGAGGCGGTTCGGGAAGGGTTGAAGCTCGTGAAACTCAGGAACGTGAAGACGAAGGCCGAGATGAAGCTGGCCTTCGAAGGTGGCGTGCTGGAGATGCACTGCGCCTACGCCTTGCGCACCGACGGGATGTTCAGCGACGGCGAGATCCGCGAGCTGCTCATCAAGAAGCTCTGAACAGGGTTCCACCCCGCCGCCGCGGCCTCCCGCCCCGGCGCGGGAGTCGATGAGCGGGCGGCGTGGTAGCCCTGGGGCCATGCGACCCGTCCCGACCCTCCTTTCCGTCCTGTTGCTCGCGACCGGGACGGGAGCCGCCATCCCTCCACGTTCCGGGCCGCAGGAAGCCCCCCGCCGGGTCCTCGTCATCGGCAACAGCCACGCCCTCGCCGGCGGCCTCTCCACGAGGCTGGAAGCCATCTCCCGGGCCTCCGGCGCACCTCTGCGGCTGGAGGTGGTGGCGTTCCCGGACTTCGGGCTCGGGGACCACGAGCCCGGAGGAGAGGCCGCGCGACGCCTCGCCAGTGGCAGGTTCCAGGTCGTGCTCCTGCAGCAGGGGCCTTCGGCCCTGGCGTCGAGCCGCCAGAACCTCCGCGCCCAGGCCCTCCGCTGGTCCCGGGAGGCCATCCGGGCGGGCGCACGGCCCTTCCTCCTGGGCGTCTGGCCTTCCTCCGGCCGCAGGGAGGATGCCGCGCGATCCGCCGAGTCCTACCGAATGGCGGCGGAGGAGGCCGGGGTGGGGCTCTGCGAGGCCGGCGAAGCCTGGAGCCGGGCCCTGTCGGAAGACGCCGGACTGCCCCTCTACGCCGCGGACGGGCTCCACGCGGGCCCGGCAGGGGCTTACCTGGCGGCCCTGGTGGCCTGCGCCCGGATCACGGGCCGGCTGCCACCGGCCTCCTCCCTCGCGGGCGCGGAAGACCTCCCGCCTGGCCTGGCGCTGCGCCTCCGGGGCCTCGCTGAAGCGGCGATCGCGGCCCGTCCCGTCCGGTAGCCGGAGGAAAAGGCAGGAAAGGCGGCGCGGGCGCCGCCTTCCGTTGGTGGACCTGATCAGGATCGAACGGACGACCCAGATCCCCGTCGCGGGTGGTGGAGCGCGCGCGAGCGCGGCGGAACCGGGACCCGCAGGGGATCTGAACGCTCGCGGTGGGGTCGCAGGCCCTGCCCGGAAGAGGTCGTCGCCATGAATGCGGAAAGGCGGCGCGGGCGCCGCCTTCCGTTGGTGGACCTGATCAGGATCGAACTGACGACCTCCTCATTGCGAACGAGGCGCTCTCCCAGCTGAGCTACAGGCCCTGGGCCTTCCAGTCTAGCGCGGAGGGCCCGGAAACGGAACGCCGCTTCCCGGCCGGCGGCGGGACCCAAACCGTGCATCCATCACAGGCCGGCCCGGGGGCGCGGGCCTACCTTCCCTCAAGGAGGTGGGCGATGATCCTCACACCGGGGTTCGAGAGCCGCATCGGGGAGCAGATCGAGGCCCTTCACGCGACCTTGAGGGCGGAATTCCCGGGCATCGACCGGGTGGCGGTGGCTCTCTATGATCCCGAGACGGACCTCCTGCGCACCTTCGCCCAGAGCACCGTGGGCGGGAGCCCGCTGGCCTTCTATGACGCGCCTCTGGAGGAGGTGGTCACCCTGAAGGCGCTGGCGGCCCGGGGCGGGGTCCGGGTGCTCAACGACCTCTCCCAGGAGATCTGGAACGGGAGCCTCCACAGCCAGAAGCTGCTGGAGAAGGGCTACCAGTCGAGCCTGACGAGGCCGTTCTACGAGGCCGGCGCGCTGCGGGGCTTCCTCTTCTACGACGCGGTGGTCCGGGACTATTTCCAGCCCTCGGTCGTGCGGCGCCTGGAGGTCTACGGGAACCTGGTGACGCTCCTCGTCCTGGGTTCCCTGGCCACCGCCCGGGTCCTGCGGGCCGCAGTGCGCATGGCCGGCCACATCGGCCAGGTCCGGGACCGGGAGACCGGCGCACACATCTCCAGGGTCTCCCGCTACGCCAAGACCATCGCCACCGGGCTGGCCTGGGAGTTCGGGCTGACCGACGAGTGGATCGAGTTCCTGAGCCTCTTCACCCCCCTGCACGACATCGGGAAGATCGGCATCCCCGACCACATCCTGCTGAAGGAGGGGCCCCTCGCTCCCGAAGAGCTGGAGATCATGCGCACCCACGTGGCGAAGGGCGTGGGGCTGGTCGACGCCATGGCGCGGGAATTCGGCGTGGAACGGCTCCCCCAGCTCACCCTCCTGCGCAACATCGTCGAGTGCCACCACGAACGGGTGGACGGCGGAGGCTACCCCCGCGGCCTCCATGGGGACCAGATTCCCCTCGAGGCCCGAATCGTCACGGTGGCCGACGTCTACGACGGCCTCCTGTCCCCGCGGCCCTACAAGCCCGCCTGGACCGAGGACCGCGTCCTGGACTTCATGCGGGACCGCGCCGGGACCCACTTCGACGCCGCCTGCGTGGCCTCCCTCCTTGGCCAGTGGGAGCGGCTGCGCGCCATCCGGGAAAGGTTCGGCCAGGACGGGCCCGGCGACACGACCCACGAGGCCTACATGCCGGAACTCTGAGGCCGGCCGCCCAAGGGAAAGGCCGCCCGGAGGCGGCCTTTCCCTGCGGGGCCTGAACGCCCTCAGGTCAGCTCCTCCATGCAGGCCCGGAGGACGTCGGGGCCGGGCTTGAGGTCCTCCTGCCGCAGGTGCACCAGCGGCGTGTCCACGATGTGGGTGGTGTCGTGGATGGTGGGCTTCTGGGTGTTCACATAGAGCAGGCCGGTCAGGAACTCGCCCTTCTCGAGGCCCTCGTGGAGGAGCTTCATGGTCCCGAAGCGGTCGGTGGGGTCGTGGTCCTCCCGCAGGGCGCGGAAGGTGACCTTGGAGCCGTCGGGGAAGGTGACGACCTTGGCCTCGCCGGCGGGGATCTCCACGTTCTCCAGCTCGCTGTACTGCACGAAGCCCAGCTCGTGGAGCGGGAAGTCGTGGTCCTTGGCGTTCTTGTAGCTCTTGGTGGAGTTGTCGTGGTTGTTGAAGGTCACGCAGGGGCTGATGATGTCGATGATGCAGGTGCCGTTGAAGGCCATGGCGGCCTTCAGGATCGCGTTCATCTGCTTGGGGTCGCCGGAGAAGGAGCGCGCCACGAAGCCGCAGCCCAGCTCGAGGGCCAGGGTGCAGGGGTCGATGGGGGGCAGCTCGTTCACGGAGCCGTGCTTGAGCACGGAGCCCAGGTCGGCGGTGGCGGAGAACTGGCCCTTGGTGAGGCCGTAGACGCCGTTGTCCTCGATGATGTAGATGATCGGCACGTTGCGGCGGATCATGTGCACCAGCTGGCCGATGCCGATGCTCATGGAGTCGCCGTCGCCGGAGATGCCGATGTTCACCAGCTTGCGGTTGGCCAGGGAGGCGCCCGTGGCCACCGCCGGCATGCGGCCGTGGACGCTGTTGAAGCCCCAGGCCTGGTTGAAGAAGTAGGCCGGGGTCTTGGAGGAGCAGCCGATGCCCGAGTACTTGCCCACCATGTGGGCCTCGAGGCTGGTCTCGAAGGCGGCGTTGATGAGCTGGGCGGTGATGGAGTCGTGGCCGCAGCCGGCGCAGAGGGTCGACTTGGAGCCGACGTAGTCCTGCTTGGTGAGGCCGAGCTTGTTGACGGGAGCGGAAGGAGCGGCGGTGGTCATGTCGGGGTCTCCTTACTTCTCGAACGCGGCGATCTGGTCGATGATCGTCTGCGCGTCCAGGGCCATGCCGTTGTAGTGCAGGACGCTGCGGAACTTGGTGGCGTGCTGGGGGTAGAACTCCTTGAGGAGGGCGGCCATCTGGGCGTCGCGGTTCTGCTCCACGACGTAGACGACGTCCATCCCGTCCACGAAGGCGTCCACCTCCGCGGTGAAGGGCAGGGCGCGCAGGCGGAGGTAGGTGGTCTCGCGGCCGGCCTCCTCGCGCATGCGGTCCCGGGCCTCCTTCACCGCCGGGTCGCTGGAGCCGAAGGCGAAGATGCCGCGCTTGGAGCCCGTGTCGTCCACGATGGGCTTGGGGACGTGGGCCTTGGCGCCCTCGATCTTCCGGCGGAGGCGGTCCACCAGGTTCTTGTAGTCCTCGGGCTTCTCCGAGTACTGGGCCATCGCGTTGTGGCCCGAGCCGCGGGTGAAGTAGGCGCCCTTCCCGCCGGGGGTCCCGGGCAGGGTGCGGTAGGGGATGCCGTCCCCGTCCACGTCCTTGTAGCGGCCCCAGTCCTTGATGGTCTCGAGCGCCTGCTGGTCCAGCACCTTGCCGCGGTCGAAGGTCCCTTCGGGGTACTTGAAGGGCTGGCTGGCCCAGTTCTGCATGCCGAGGTCGAGGTCGGTCACCACGAAGACCGGCGTCTGGTAGCGCTCCGCCAGGTCGAAGGCCTGGTAGGAGAAGTCGAAGCACTCCTCCATGTTTCCGGGGTAGAGGTTGATGTGGAACGTGTCGCCGTGGCTGCACTTCGCGCAGATCTCCACGTCGCCCTGCATGGTGCGGGTGGGCAGGCCCGTGCTGGGGCCCGTCCGGGCCACGTTGAAGAAGACGCCGGGGATCTCGGTGAAGTAGCCGAGCCCGATGAACTCGCTCATCAGGGAGATGCCGGGGCCCGAGGTGGTGGTCATGGAGCGCACGCCCGCCCAACCCGCGCCGAGCACGGCGCCGGCGGAGGCCAGCTCGTCCTCCATCTGCACGTGGGCGAAGGTGAGCTTCCCGCTGGCGTCGCGGCGGTGCTTCTCGGCGTAGTCGATGAGGCTCTCGGACAGGCTGCTGGCCGGGGTGATGGGATACCAGGCCAGCACCTGCACGCCCGCGAACATGGCGCCCAGGGCGCAGGCGGCGTTGCCGTCGATGATGATCTGCCCCGTGGTCTTGTTGTCGCGGACGATCCTCAGGCGGTCCTGGGCGGGCATGTTCTCCGCGGACCACTGGAAGCCGGCCTCCACCGCGGCCTGGTTGATCTCGATGGCCTTGGCCTTGCCCTTGAGCTGCTTGGTGATGGCCTTCTTGGTCTCGGCCATGTCGAGGCCCAGGCTCTGGCCCGCCACGCCCACGTAGATCATGTTCTTCACCAGCTTGTGGAGCTTGGGCTCGGGGCAGCTGGCGGTGACGAGCTTCTGGAAGGGCACCGGGTACCAGACCAGGTCCGAGCGCAGCTCGTTGAGCTTGAGGGGCTCGTCGTAGATGACCAGGGCGCCGGGCTTCAGCTTGGCCACGTCCTCCTTGGCCGTCTCGGGGTTCATGCAGATCATCAGGTCCACGTCGTGCTTGCGGGCGACGTAGCCCTTCGCGTTGGCGCGGATCTGGAACCAGGTCGGCAGGCCGGCGATGTTGCTGGGGAAGAGGTTCTTGCCGCTCACCGGCACGCCCATCTGGAAGATGGTGCGCATGAGCACGCTGTTGGCCGTCTGGGAACCGGAGCCGTTCACCGTGGCGACCTCGATGGAGAAGTCGTTCACCAGGGTTTTCGTCTCCTCAGCCGTTCCGGTGGCTGCAGGGCTGCTGGACATTCGGGCTCCTTTCCCTTATCAAAACCCGCCCCTGCACCCCCAGATCCCCATGGTTCCAAGGCGCGGAGCGCTCGCAAGACAGGTTGATCAGTATAAAGGCTGGCCCCCCCGGCGGTCAGCGAAGATTTGGGCGGGCAGGGCTCGGTTCGAGAAAAAAGCGAAAAAAAGGGATTGACCCCCCGTCGCGCCGGACCTAGCTTGGAGCCCATGAAATCCGCGAACCTCACGAAGCGCCAGCAGGCCGTCCTGCAGTTCATCCGCGACTTCGCGCAGGAGGAGGGCCGCAGCCCCACCCTCACGGAGATCGCCAAGGGCGTGGGTTCCAGCGCGGTCAGCACGATCCACAAGCACGTGCAGCACCTCATGGACAAGGGCTTCCTCGAACGGAGCCACGGCCGTGGCAACAATCTGGTGCTGCGCGGCGTGGAGTCGGAGGCCGGCGAGCCCCGGCGCGAGCGAGCGCCCGCCGCCGACCCGAGGCCGCCGGAGGGTCGTCAGGATGGTCGCCAGGATGGCCGCGGCGAATCCCGCCACCCCTCGCGGCTCCTGCCCTTCTGCGGGGACATCGCCGCCGGCGCGCCCCTCATCCCCGAGGAGCGGGCCATCCCGCTGGAGGTGCCCCTCGCCATCCACCGGGAGCGGGACGACTGCTTCGTGCTCAGGGTGCGCGGGGACTCCATGGTGGAGGACGCCATCCTCGACGGGGACCTCGTGGTCCTGCAGAAGCGCGGGGAATACCGCAACGGCGATCGCGTGGCCGCCCTCATCGACGGCGAGGAGGCCACCCTGAAGGAGTACCGGCGGGACCCGAAGGGGGTCTGGCTCATCCCCCACAACCCGGACCTCCGGCCGGTCTGCCTGCCCCCGGAACGGGTCCAGATCCAGGGGCTTCTGATCGGGGTCATGCGGAGCTGCTGAGGTCCCTGGGAACCTCCGGGCGCCTCAGGCCAGCCCGGCCCTCAGGGCCCTTCCCATCTCCGCCGTCCCGAGCGCCCCGCCCAGGTCCGGCGTGGCGGCGCCGGCCTCCAGGGCCGCGCGGACGGAGGCCTCCACGGACTCGGCTTCGGGGACCCAACCCAGGTGACGGAGCAGCATCCCCAGGCTGAGGATCATGCCCGTGGGATTGGCGGTTCCGAGTCCGGCGAGGTCGGGGGCGGAGCCATGCACGGATTCGGCCAGGGCGCCGCAGCGCCAGGGCCGGTGGGGGGCGTAGCTCAGGCTCGGGGCCACGCCCATGCCGCCCTGGAAGGCGGCCAGGAGGTCGCTGATCAGGTCCCCGAAGAGGTTGTCCGCCGCGATGACGCCGAAGGGGCGCGGGTCCTGCACCAGGGCGCAAAGCAGGGCGTCGGCATGCATGCCTCGGGCCTGGACGTCGGGGAACTCCGGGCCGAGGGCGGCGAAGACCTCCATCCAGAGCCGATGGCCGTGCTTCAGGACGTTGGCCTTGTGCGCCAGGACGAGGCCGCAGCCCCGGGCCCGCGCCCCCTCGAAGGCCGACCGCAGCAGCCGGGTCACCGCCACGCGGGAGTGGGTGGCGACGTCCTCGGCCAGGTCCGGACGGGTCGAGCCCTTCAGGCAATAGGGCCCCTCGGTGTTCTCCCGGTAGACGTCGACGCGGACGGCGTCGGCCGGGACGCCCTTCAGCGGCACATGGGTGTCCAGGACGGGATGGCAGGGCCGGAGGTTCACCCCGAGTTCGAGGTCCTGTCGGAGCCGGAGGAGGAGGCCCTCGGCATGCCGGCCGTCCGGTATCCTCGGGTCCCCGACGGCCCCGAACAGGATCCCGTCGAACCCGTCCCTCAGGCGCAGGAAGTCGGCATCGGGGAGGACCTCTCCCGTGGCGAGGGTGTGGTCCGCGCCATGGGGCCAGACCTCCCAGGCGAGATCCCGACCCCGGCCCCGGGCCCAATGCAGGATGGGAAGGGCTTCCGCGGCCACTTCCGGACCCACGCCGTCGCCGGGGATCACCGCGATGTGCCGGGTCGCCATGGAGGCGATCATGCCACGGGGACGGGGCCGGCGGCAGGGCGAGCGCGCCGCAAACCTTGATTTGGTTTCCCGATGCCTCTCCGATACACTCCTGACACTCCAGCGCTCGAGGATTGGGAATGGTCTTCTTCAACCACGCCACCCGGCAGATGACCGCGAAGATCGTCTATTACGGGCCGGGCCTCTGCGGGAAGACCACCAACCTCAACACCATCTACGCCAAGACCAGCACCAAGGCCCGGGGCGAGATGGTGAGCCTGAACACCGAGACGGACCGCACCCTCTTCTTCGACCTGCTGCCCATGGACGTGGGCATGGTGGGCGGGTTCAAGACCAAGTTGCAGCTCTACACCGTCCCTGGCCAGGTCTTCTACAACAGCACCCGCAAGCTGGTGCTCAAGGGGGTGGACGGCATCGTCTTCGTGGTGGACTCCCAGATCCCCATGCTGGACGCGAGCAAGGAGAGCCTGCAGAACCTCGAGGACAACCTGAAGGAACTCGGCCTCAAGATCGGCGAGATCCCCATGGTGTTCCAGTGGAACAAGCGGGACCTCAAGAACGTCGTGCCCGTCGAGCAGCTCGAGGCGGACCTGAATCCCACCGGACTGCCCAGCTTCCAGGCCTGCGCCCAGGACGGCACCGGCGTCTTCGAGACCCTGCGCGGCATCACGAAGCTCAGCCTCCAGCACATCAAGACGAACGTGCTGGGGGACACGTCGGCCCCCAAGGAGGCCCCGCCCCGCCCCGCGGCCCGGGCGCCGCCTCCGGCGGCTCCCCTCCCGCCGATGGCCGCGG
>JBDIBF010000081.1:0-12215 GCA_039812765.1 Holophagaceae bacterium | reverse complement strand
GCAGGGCAGGACTTTGCTCGACTGTGGAGGTTCACCCGAGACTCCGAGAACGCTGACTGTTGGCGCTTTCAGCTTCCCAGATCTCGGGTGAACAACCTGATTGGCACTTACACCTAGGCGGCCCTGTGCCCAACCCCTACCGCACTTCCGGCTCGAACACCCGCAGCGGCCCCCGGCTGACCTCCACGGTCTCCACCTTCCCACACCCGAACGCCGCCTTCAGGTGCGCCAGCGCCCGCCCCGCGTCCACCTTTCCGCAGGTGAAGAAGTCCACGGCGGCGAAGGCGTGCTCGGGCCAGGTGTGGATGGCGAGGTGGCTCTCGGCGATGACGACCACGCCGCTGATGCCGCCGCCGCCGCCGAAGCGGTGGAAACTGTGGGTCACCACCGTGGCGCCGGCGGCCACCGCGGCTTCGCGCATGGCGCGGGTCACCCCGTCCAGGTCGGCCAGGGCCGAGGGGTCGCAGCCGTTGAACTCGGCGAGGAGGTGGCGTCCGAGGGGGGACATGGTGGGGGACAGCCTAGCGCGAACCGGCCGCCCGTTCGAAGCGTCCGACGAATTCCGCGTGCACGGTATTGGGGAAGAGGTCCAGCACCGCCAGGTCCACCAGCCGCCAGGCCGGCCCCAGGCGCTTGGCGTCCCGGCAGAAGGCCGCGCCGTCGCAGCCCACCAGCACCAGCGTCTCCGCCCCCGCGCCGTGCAGAGTTTCGGCCAGTTCCGGGGCGAGGCCCTCCCGGGGCGGATCCAGCAGCAGCAGGTCCCCCGGCCCGCCCAGGCCGCCGGCTTCCCGCCGCGCCGCCGCCCAGGCGGCCACGTCCCCGGCCTGGGCCTCGAAGTCCAGCTTCAGGGCCGACAGGTTCTTCTTCGCGAAGCCCACCGCCGCCTCATCGGACTCCACCAGCTCGAAGCGCCGGAAGCGGTCCTCCAGCATCGCGCTGAAGATGCCCACGCCCCCGTAGAGGTCGAAGAGCGTGGCGCCCCTCAGGTCCCAACCCTCCAGCACCCCCTGGAAGGCCGCCCAGGCCCAGGGCGGGCAGGCCTGGAAGAAGCCCCCCGGGCGGTGGCGCAGGCGCAGGCCGCCGAGGGTCTGCGTCATGGCCTCGTCGCTGCGCAGGAAACCGTCCGGCTCCAGGATCCAGGTCCGGCCCCCCTCGTCGCAGGCCCAGACCACGCCCTCGGGGGTGCCCGTGGCCAGCTCCCAGCGCTGGGCCCGCGTGGGCAGCGCCCGGGCCTCCAGGGCCTCCCGGAAGCGGGGGATCGCCCCCCGCAGGGAGGCCGCCGCCGCCGGGCAGTCAACGACCTCCACGAGCTGGTGGCTGCGCCGCTTGTGGAAGCCCAGCCGCTTGCCGTCCCAGTGGAGCTGGATGCGGTGGCGCCGCGCCTCGGGGGGCGCCGGGTGCCAGGTCCAGGCGGGAGCGTCGGGCAGGGCGCGGTGGAGCAGGTCCTCCACCATCAGGCGCTTCAGGTCCCCGACGGCCTCCCCGGCCTCCCACAGGTCGCAGCCGCCGCAGGCCTCCGCCACCGGGCAGGCCGCCGGCACCCGGCGGGGGTCCCGGGCCGTCCAGGCCTTGACCTCCCCTTCGCCGTGACGGGCCTTCCAGTGCACCGTGGCCTCCACCGCCTCGCCGGGGAAGAGGGCCAGGGGCGCCCGCAGCAGCAGGAGGCGCCCGTCGGCGGCATGGGCCAGCCCCGCGCCGCCCCAGGCCAGGCGCTCGATTTTTCCCGTCCAGGCTTCCCCCGGGACCCGGGGGCTCCGATATGCTGGGGACCCTTTCCCCCCAGGCCTGCCCCCCTTCGCCATGCGACTCACCGTAGCCCTCCCTCCCGAGCACCGTAGCAGTGTCGAGGCCCGCTTCCCCCCGGAACTGAAGCGGGTGGTGGAATGGACGGAGCACGGCCCCAGCAGCGACGTGTCCATCGGCATCGCCGGGCGGGGCCGGCTGGCCGGCTGCGCCGACTGGCCCGGGGTGGAGGGCGCCTACAGCCTCATCCAGGCGGGCTTCGAGCGCTCCAAGGACCTGCGCTCCATGCAGCGCCTCAACGAGATCGGCGCGGCGCTCGCCTCCGAGCAGAACCTCGACAAGCTGCTGGACCTCATCCTCACCCAGTCCCGCAGCCTGCTGGCGGCCGAAGCCGGGTCCATCTACCTGGTGGTGGGGGACGAGGATTCCAAGGAGCTGCTCTTCGCCCACACCCAGAACGCGAAGGTGAGCCTGCCCTACCACCGCTTCAAGATGCCCATCAGCCCCAGCACCCTGGCGGGCTTCGTGGCCAGCACCGGCGACCCCCTCAACATCCCCGACGTCTACCGCATCGCCGACGCGTCGCCCTACCACTTCAACGACAGCTTCGACCGCCAGGCCCGCTACCGCACCGTGTCCATGCTGGTGGTGCCCATGATCGACACCGAGGGCGAGATCCTCGGCGTCATCCAGTGGATCAACCGGGTGGAGGACGACGAGGGCGCGCCGGTGCCCTTCCTCGCCGAGCACCTGGTGCTGGCCAGGAGCCTTGCCGCCCAGGCCGGCGTCGCCGTGAAGAACGCCCAGCTCCGGGAGGACATCGAGACCCTCTTCGAGGGCTTCGTGAACGCCAGCGTCACCGCCATCGAGGCCCGGGACCCCGTCACCTCCGGTCACAGCGGCCGGGTGGCGGACCTCACCGTGGGCCTCGCCGAGGCGGTGAACCTCACCCCCAACGGCCCCTACGGCCCCGTCAGCTTCACCGAGCGCCAGCTCCGGGAGATCCGCTACGCCAGCCTGCTCCACGACTTCGGCAAGGTCGGCGTGCGCGAGCAGGTGCTGGTGAAGGCCAAGAAGCTGGACCCCCAGCGCATGGAGATCATCCTCCAGCGCCTGCGCCAGCGGCAGCTCGAGGACGCCCTGCGCCTCCTGCAGGAGGCCTGGAAGGGCGGGACCGCGTTCGACCCCCAGCGCTGGGAGGCCATCATCCGCGACCGCCAGGAGGAGACCGAGCGGCTCATGGCCCTGGTGAAGCGCAGCAACGAGCCCTCCGTGCTGCCCCAGGACGTGGCCGAGGGCCTCGGCCTCCTGGAAGGGCTGACCTTCACGCACTGGAACGGCGGGGCGGAGGAGATCGTCCACGCCGACGACCTGGCCTGCCTGCGCATCAAGAAGGGCAGCCTCTCCGAGGGGGAGCGGCTGGAGATCGAGAGCCACGTCACCCACACCTTCCGCTTCCTGCAGCAGATCCCCTGGACGCGGGACCTGCGGGACATCCCCGAGATCGCCTACGCCCACCACGAGCGCCTCACGGGCCGCGGCTACCCGCGGCAGCTGGACGCCCCGGCCATCCCCGTGCAGAGCCGCGCCATGGCCATCTCCGACGTCTTCGACGCCCTCACCGCCCGGGACCGGCCCTACAAGGCCGCCGTGCCCCTGGAGAAGAGCCTGGCCATCCTCGACGACGAGGCGAAGGAGGGGCATCTCGACGCCCACCTCTTCCAGCTCTTCCTGGAGGCCCGGGTCTTCGAGCGGACGGTCAAGGCCTGAGGGGGGCGAGGCCCCTGCGGTCCGGCGGACCGGTCGGCCCGGCGGCGTGGTGTTGGGGCCTGACGATGGAGGACCTTGACCTTGAAAAGGCACCACAGACAACCGCGGCGGCTTTTTCGCCGCGGTTGGCTGCGGTGCGGCCAAGCGAGAGCGCGGCAGGAACATGAAGGACGATCCGGCCGGGCCGGGGGATGGGTGGGTCAAGGGCCAGGTTTCCAGGGTTGAGACAACCAGGGCTCGGCTTTTGCGGGATGCGGCAATGGGAGCGGCCCTTCGACCCAGCCTGCCGCGCTGTCGCTTGGCCGTGCCCGAGTCTGTCGCGGCGAAAGGGCCGCCGCGACAGACTCGGGCACCTTGGGAAGGTCAAGGTCAAGGTCAAGGGCAAGGGCAAGGTCCAGGTCAAGGTCCAGGTGAAGGTCAAGGTCCAGGTCGAGGTCCAGGTCCAGGTCTAAGGACCAGGTCAAGGTCCAGACCAGGGGCGGGATCAGGGCCAACGCCAGGGTTCAAGCCCCCGCTCCGGTCCCCGCACCCACTATGCGAAACTGTCACCGGAGACCCGAATGTCCGAAGCCCCCGAACGCGCGCCGAACACCCTGGACCTGCAGGCCATCATGGGCCTGCTGCCCCACCGCTACCCGATCCTGCTGGTGGACCGCATCCTCGACTTCGAGCGGGGGCAGTGGATCCGCGGGCTGAAGAACATCAGCTACAACGAGCAGATCTTCCAGGGCCACTTCCCGAAGCGGCCCGTGTTCCCCGGCGTCTTCATCGTGGAGGCCATGGCCCAGACCGGCGGCTGCCTGGTGATGCAGGAGTTCGATGACCTGGCCTCCAAGGTCATCTACTTCATGGCCATCGACGGGGTGAAGTTCCGCAAGCCGGTGGTGCCCGGGGACCAGCTCGTCATGGAGGTGAAGGTGCTCTCCTTCAAGGGGCGCGTCTGCAAGCTGCGGGGCGAGGCCTTTGTGAACGGGACCAAGGTGGCCGAGGCGGAGTTCATGTCCATGCTCATGGACGTGGAGGCGGACAAGTGAGCGCCACGATCCATCCCACCGCGGTCGTCTCCCCGGACGCGACCCTCGGCGAGGGCGTCGTCGTCGGGCCCTTCTGCCTCGTGGAGGGCAACGCCCGCATCGGCGCCCGCACCACCCTGCGCAGCCACGTCGTCATCGGCCCCCACACCGAGATCGGCGAGGACAACGTCATCTTCCCCCACGCGACGCTCGGCATGGAGCCCCAGGACCTGAAGTTCCGGGGCGAGCCCACGCGCCTGGTGGTGGGCAGCCGCAACCACTTCCGCGAGGGCAGCACCTTCCACCGGGGCACCGTGGGCGGCGGCGGCCTCACCACCGTGGGGGACGACAACTTCTTCATGACCGGCGCCCACGTGGCCCACGACTGCCACGTCGGCAGCGGCAACATCTTCGCGAACTGCGCCACCCTGGCGGGCCACGTCGAGGTCGGCGACAAGACGAACATCGGCGCCTTCTCCGCGGTGCACCAGTTCTGCCGCGTGGGCGACCACGCCTTCATGGGCGGCTTCACCGTCGCCACCATGGACGTGCTGCCCTTCATGAAGACCGTCGGCGCCCGGGACACCAAGAGCTACGGCGTGAACACCATCGGCCTCCAGCGCAAGGGCTTCTCCCCGGAGGTGGTGGAGGGGCTCAAGAAGGCCTTCCGCACCCTCTTCCACAGCGGGATGCTGCGAGAGGAGGCGCTGGCGAAGGTGGAGGCCGAGTTCGGGCACCTGGCCGAGGTGGCCTACCTGGCGCGCTTCATCCGCGACTCCAAACGCGGGATCCACCGTGGGTGAGCGATGACGCGCCGCTGCGCCACGGTGGCCCTGGCGGGCCTGCCGAACTCGGGGAAGTCCACCCTCCTGAACGCCTTGGTGGGGGAGAAGCTGGCGGCCACCAGCCAAGTGGCCCAGACCACCCGGGGCCGCATCCTCGGCGTGGTGGAGCGCGGGGACGCGCAGCTCTGCTTCCTGGACATGCCGGGCTTCCACCAGCCCAAGCACGCCCTGAACCACCGCATGGTCCACGCCATCGACGCGGCCCTCCAGGAGGCCGACATCCTCCTCTGGGTGGTGGACGCCGACGGCTACCTGGGCGCCGGGGAGCGGGCCTTCGCCAAGAAGCTCAAGGCCCTCAAGCGCCCGGTCTACCTCATCCTCAACAAGCTGGACCTGCTCTCCAAGGGCCGGCTGCTGGAGAAGGTGGCCCTCTACAAGGACCTCCTGGACTTCGCGGAGATCGTGCCGGTGTCCGCGAAGCTCTCCACCAACCTCGATCCGCTGTGGGCCCTGCTGGAGCGGGACGCGCCGGAGGGCGAGTGGCTGGTGGCGGACGGGGCCTTCACCGACCAGACCGAGCGCTCCATGGCGGCGGAGTTCATCCGGGAGAAGGTGCTCCGCAAGACGCGGGAAGAAGTGCCCCACGGCGTGGCGGTGGAGGTCGTCCGCTGGATCGAGGACGGCGACGTCCATGACGGGCAGAACGAGGTCCCCGAGGGCGGCGTCTTCATCGCCGCCGAGATCCTGGTGGAGCGTTCCGGGCACCGGAAGATCCTCCTGGGCAGCCAGGGCGCCACCATCAAGGACATCCGCGTGAGCGCCCAGCGGGAGCTGAAGAAGCTGCTCCAGCGGCCGGTGAAGCTGGAGCTGTTCGTGAAAGTGGAGGAAGGGTGGCGCGACCGCCCGGACAAGCTGGACCGTCTCAGGCTCTAGGCTCCGGGCTTGGGCCAGGACGCGGCGTGGCGAGGTGATGCGATGCGGTTCCCCCCCAGCCTGGTCATCCTCACCGGCGCGGGGATCAGCGCCGAGAGCGGGATGAAGACCTTCCGCGACGCGGGCGGCCTCTGGGAGGACCACCGGATCGAGGACGTGGCCAGCCCCGAGGGCTTCGCCCGGGATCCGGACCTCGTGCAGCGCTTCTACAACGCCCGCCGGCGCCAGCTCGGGGCGGTCCAGCCCAACGCGGCCCACCTCGCCCTGGCGAGGCTGGAGCGCGAGTGGCAGGGCGACTTCCTGCTGGTGACCCAGAACGTGGACGACCTGCACCAGCGGGCGGGCTCCCGGAACCTGGTGGCGATGCACGGGGAGCTGCTGAAGGCGCGCTGCGGGCGTTGCGGCGAGGCCTCGCCCTGGGCGGGCGACCTCGGGGCCGACTCGGTCTGCCCGGCCTGCGCCGGCGCGGGCGCCCTCCGTCCCCACATCGTGTGGTTCGGGGAGATGCCCCTGGAGCTGGACCGCATCTTCCGCGCCCTGGGCGGGTGCGATGTGTTCGCCGCCATCGGCACCTCGGGGAACGTCTATCCCGCCGCCGGCTTCGTGGACGCGGTGCCGCGCAGCTGCCGGACGGTGGAGCTGAATCTCGAGGCCAGCCTCGTCGCCTCCTCGTTCCGGGAGCGCCGGACGGGGAAGGCCACGGATCTGGTGCCCGCGTGGGTCGAGGAAGTGCTAAGGGCCGTTTGACGCGGGATTGTCAAAATTAGTGATTCGCATCGTCATGGGCGGGACGTCACAATGGAGGGCTCGGATCGCCCACCCATCGACCCCGTTATTCCGGCCTTTCCACCCTCGCTGGACCATCCACGCCCGCCCCGGGCCACAGGAGTGAACGCATGAACACCCGACGCTGGAGCACCCTCGCCCTGAGCGCCATGGCCTGCGCCATGGTCGCCACCCCCGCCCTGGCCCAGACCAGCCAGACCACCGGCGCCGTGCGCGGCACCGTGAAGTCCAAGAAGGCGGGCGTCCTGGGCGGTGCCACGGTCATGCTCCGCAACCTGGAGACCGGCTTCACCCGCTCGGTGCAGTCGAACCCCGCCGGCGAGTACCAGTTCAGCCTGCTCCCCGTCGGCACCTACGAGCTCACGGTCACCGCCTCGGGCATGAAGACGGTGAAGGACAACAGCGTGAAGGTGACCCTCGGCCAGTCCACCGTGCAGAACTTCACCCTGGACGCCGCCGAGGCCTCCGCCGTGGTGGAGGTGGTGTCCACCGCCGCGGCCCTGGACACCCAGCAGGTGAACACGGTGACCAGCGTGGACGAGAACCTGGTGGAGAACATCCCCCTGAACGGCCGCAACTTCACCGACCTGGTCGCCCTCACGCCCATGGCGGCCCCGGACGACGGCAGCGGCCGCACCAACGTCGGCGGCGCCCGCGGCATCCAGAACAACCTCACCATCGACGGCGCCAGCTACCAGTCCAACTTCTTCGGCGAGCAGCGCGGCTCCACCCGCATCCCCTTCACCTTCGGCGCGGACACGATCCGCGAACTGCAGATCATCACCAACGCCTACGACGCCCAGTACGGCAACGCGGCGGGCGCGGTGATCAACGCCGTCTCCAAGACCGGCACCAACGAGTTCCGCGGCTCGCTGCTCTACCAGATCCGCCCCAGCAGCCTGGTGGCCCGCATCCAGCCCGTGCCGCCGAACTTCTCCAACGGCGCGGACCGCAACGCGGCGACCAACTCGCCCAACGCCCTGAAGCGGGACTTCAAGAACCAGATCCTGAACTTCACCTACGGCGGCCCGATCATCAAGGACAAGCTGCACTTCTTCGTGGGCGTGGAGACCAACCACTACACCGAGGACATGACCCCCAATTTCGTCATCTCCTCCTCGGGCGGCAACAGCCAGAGCTTCTTCGACCAGTGGCTTCCCATCTTCGGGAAGATCGTGGTGGGCAACGACGGGCACACCATCGGCTCGGAGAGCGGCAGCACCTACACCCAGGACATCCGCAACACGGCCTACTTCGGCCGCCTGGACTGGACCATCAATGCCAACCACCGCATGACGCTCCGGGTGAACGCCCAGGACTTCAAGGCCCTCAACGGTACCACCGGCCTCACCTCCAGCTTCGCCCCCTCCACCGGCGTGTCCAACCAGGGCACGGAGAAGGACAGCGGCCTCTCCTGGGTGCTCGAGCTGAACAGCGTGCTGAGCAACAACCTGGTGAACGAGGCCCGCCTCCAGCGCGCCATCGAGCGCCGCCCCCGCTTCGCCAACACCACCGCGATGCCGGAAATGCAGGTCAGCAGCGCCTGGACCGCCGGCCAGACCAACTTCCTCCCCAACGGCCTGGACGAGAAGACCTGGCAGTTCATCGACAACCTCACCTACGTGAGCGGCGACTGGACCTTCAAGGGCGGCGTGGACCTGCAGAAGTTCGACTTCGTCAACACCTTCTACCGCTACCAGAACGGCTCCTACAGCTTCAGCAACTACCAGACCGGGGTGCAGTGGGCCCAGGGCGTGCTCACCAACTCCAGTTCCGCCCGCCTGCAGTACACGGGCTCCTACAGCGACTTCGGCGGCGCCATCGCCTACACGTCGAAGCTGCTCACGGGCTACGTCCAGGCCCAGTACGCCGGCCTCCTGGACAAGCGCCTGAACCTCACCTTCGGCCTCCGCTTCACCAAGGAGGACCAGCCCGAGAATCCGCGGCCCAACGGCCAGTTCCAGGGCCTGGACCAGGCCAACGACGCCTCCAGCGTGGACCCCCGCCTCGGTTTCACCTTCGACCTGTCGGGCAAGGGGGACACCATCCTGCGGGGCGGCATGGGCCAGTTCACCACGCCCAACCCTTCGCTGACGGTGTCCAACACCATGAACAGCAATGGGAACACCACGAGCACCTTCGTCATCACCAGTTCCGGTGCCAACGCCGCGCTGCTCCAGGCCTTCAACTCGGGCCTGCTCTCCTATGGCCAGCGCGTCCAGAATGGCGGCACGGTGCTCACCCCGCTGCCCCAGGACGTGCTCCGCAACCCCGGGAACTACGGCCTGGCCTCGGCCTTCTCCGCCTCCAAGACCGGGGGCGTGTGGGATCCGGACAACAAGCTCACCGTCGCCAAGCGCGTGTCCCTGGGCCTCGAGCATCAGTACGCCAACGGCCTGAAGCTGGGCGTCATGGGCGTGTACACGAAGTTCGAGAACCTGCAGTACTTCGTGAACATCAACATGTGGCAGCTCAACGCCGACGGGACCTACAACGCCAATGGCTGGTACCAGGACGGCTTCGCCACCACCGTGAACCGCTTCACCACCAACGGGGCCTCGGGATCGGGCTTCCCCACCGCCCGGCCCAACAAGGCCATGGTCCGCGGGCGCCTGCTGGACCTGACCGGCTTCGGCAACGTCGCCCTCTCGAAGAACGACGGCATCGGCCGCTACTCCGCCATCGCCTTCACCGCCTCGAAGTTCTCCGAAAGCGGCTTCGGCTTCCAGTCCACCCTCACCATCGCCAAGTCCCGGGACAACAACAGCAACGAGCGCGATACCTTCGGCACCACCTCCAGCATCGCGACGCCCGCCAACCCCAACGACTCCTACGGCTGGTCGGACGCCGACCGCCGCGTGCGCGTCACCACGGCCGCCTACTTCCCGGTGATCTGGGGGATCAAGGGCTCGGTGAACTACAGCTACCAGTCGGGCCGCCCCTTCAGCGCGAACTTCTCCGCGGACACCAACGGCGACACCTTCACCAACGACTTCGCCGTCCAGCTCGGCTACCCCCGGAACGTGCGCCGGCAGCCCGGCCAGAAGAACCTCGACGCCCGCTTCTCGAGGAATTTCGAGTTCACCCGCCGGTTCCAGGTCGAGGTCTTCGCCGACATCTTCAACGTGTTCAACTGGGCCAACCAGCGCACCGGCAACACCACCTACGCCACCAACGCCACCAGCACGCCCTTCGCGGATTGGGGCGCCATCAGCGTGGTGGACCGCAAGACCCGCGAAGTGCAGCTGGGCGTCCGCGCCCGCTTCTAGGCCTCCGCGCCCCGACAGGAAAGCCCCCGCGCGAGCGGGGGCTTTTCAGTTCCGGGCGCCGAAGAAGTCCGTGCCGACGCGCACCTGGTCCGAGCCCGCGGCGATGGCGGCCTCCAGGTCGCCGCTCATGCCCATGCTGAGGCGGAGGCTGTGCCCCAGGCGCTGCTGCCAGGCTTTCCGGAGCAGATCCAGGTCTTGGAAGGCCGACGCTAGCCCCGGCGGCGGAATGGCCATGAAGCCCTGGAGGGGCAGGCGGGGCTGGGCCTCCAGGGCGGCGACCAGCCCGGGCAGATCCGCGGCGGCGCAGCCGCCCTGCTTCGTGGCCTCGTCCCACAGGTCCACCTGGATCCACACGGGCCGTGTGACGCCCAGTTCCTCGGCCAGCCGGTCCAGGCGCGCCGTGAGGTCCACGCGGTCCACGGTCATCAGCTCGGCGAAATGCTGCAGCGCGACCTTCGCCTTGTTGCGCTGCAGTGGGCCGAGCAGCACGAAGCGGAGGTCCGGCCGCGCCGAGGCCTTGGCGGCGCCCTCCTGCACGTAGTTCTCCCCGAAGGTGGCGAAGCCCAGCCGGGCGGCCTCGGCGATGCGCTCGAGTGGCTGCTTCTTGGAGACCGGCAGCAGCTCCACCGCGGCCGGATCGCGGCCCGCGGCCTCGCAGGCCCGGGCGATGCGCGCGCGCAGGGCCTCGACGCGTTCCACCATGTCGCTCATGGGGCCATTCTGCCCGCGGGGCTCAGGCCAGGACCAGGAAGCGCTGGCAGCTCTCGCAGGGGATGGCTTCCTTGCGGTCCCGGAGCTGGTTGAGGAAGGGCATGCGCAGCTTCGTGTGGCATCCCGAGCAGGCGCCGGATTCCACGGGCACCACCGCCTTGCCGGCGCGGTTCGCCATGAGCTTCCGGAAATGGCCCAGCAGGGGCGCCGGCAGCTTCCCCTCCAGGTCCGCGCGCTTCGCCTCGAGCTGGTCCCGGGCCAGCACCTGGGTCTCGTGCTCCGAGAGGAAGACGGCGTGGAGCTCCTGGAAGCGGGCGGTGGCGACCTCCAGGTCCGGGAGGGCCTTCGCGAGGTCCGCGGCCAGGGCGGCCAGCTTCGGCTCCAGGTCCCGGAGGGGCCGCGCGGCCTGGTTCCTGGCGCGCTCGCGGTCCTCCACCTCGCGGATGGCGGCGGCGTAGTGGGCCTTCTGGGTCACGGCCTTCAGGGCGGCCCGCGCCCGGTCCTCCTGCTCCTTGGCCCGTTCCACCTCGGCCCGGTGCTTCGCGGCCTGGGCCTCCAGGGCCTCCAGGGCCCGGCGCCCCTCGTCCACGCGCTTCTCCAGGGTCCGGCGGGCGGCATCCAGCGCGGCCAGGTCCGGCGGGAAATCGCCGAGATCGCGCTGGATCGTCCTCAGGTAGTCGTGGGTGGCCTGGAGTTCGAGGAGCAGGTCGCGGGTCATGGATCCAGCCTAAGGCTTCCCGGAGGGCGCGGGCCGGGAGAGCTTTCGCCGGGAATCCATGTGTCTGCGAATAAAAAAATCTAAGTCAAATACTGAAGATATTGCCTAGAACGCTGACTTTGGGCTTGATCCTGGCACCAGGACCTGTAAACTAGCACTCGTCTGCGGTGAGTGCTAAACCCTCACCCCACCCGAAACCAAGGAGGAACCTATGGCGATCAAGCCTCTCTACGACCGCGTCATGCTGAAGCGCGTCGACCCCGCCGAGACCGTCAAGGGCGGCATCATCATCCCCGACACCGCCAAGGAGAAGCCCATGGAGGCCGAGGTGGTGGCCGTCGGCGAGGGCAAGTTCGACGAGGGCGGCAAGCGCATCCCCATGACCGTGAAGGCCGGCGACAAGGTGCTCATCGGCAAGTACAGCGGCACCGAGGTGAAGCTCGACGGCGTGGACCACGTGATCGTCCGCGAGGACGAGATCCTCGCG
>JBDIBF010000080.1:0-12671 GCA_039812765.1 Holophagaceae bacterium | reverse complement strand
GGCGCAAGACGCCCTACCCGACCCGCTACGACTTCGAGATGGAGCGCTGCATCTTCTGCGAGTTCTGCGTGGAGAGCTGCGGCTTCGACTCCATCATCCTGAACCACCAGTTCGAGCTGGCCGCCTACAACCGCGAGGACTTCTCCCACGGCACGGAAGGCACGTTCCAGAACATGTTCGAGCTCACCCCGACGGGCCGCTATTCGGTGGCCGACGACGCGCAGCCCCCCCGCTGAAGGCCCCGCCATGGACGCACTCCTCGCCTCGATCGGCAAGAACCTCTTCCTGGTCTTCGGGCTGCTGGCCTGCGGCGGCTCCCTCGCCATGGTGGGCAGCCGCTCCGCCGTGCACAGCGTGCTCGGCTTCCTCTTCGCCATGCTGAACGTGGCCGGCTGCTTCCTCTCCCTTGGCGCCGAGTTCCTGGGGATGGCCCAGATCCTGGTCTACGCCGGGGGCATCGTGGTGCTCTTCCTCTTCGTGGTGATGCTGGTGGAGCTGAGCCGCGCCAAGAACCGGGACCAGTCGGTCTTCGCCGGCCAGGCCCGCGCCGTGCTCCCGGTGGTGCTGGCGGGGATCGCGGCCCTGGCCGTGGTGGTCAAGGACGCGGCCTTCGGCGCCGCCTCGCCCCAGGCCCTGGTCCTGCGCCCGGGGATCGCCGAGGGTCTCGACGTGGCGCGGAACAACGCCCAGGCGGTGAGCCGGGGCCTCTTCGCCGACTACCTGCTGCCCTTCGAGGTGCTCAGCGTGATCCTCCTCGTCGCCCTGGTGGGCGCCGTGGCCCTGGCGAAATCGGAGCGTGTGTGATGCCCAGCCCGAACGCGGTCCTCCTCCTCTCCTTCGTCCTCTTCTCCATCGGAGCCGCCGGCGTCCTCGTCCGGCGCAACGTGCTGGTGATGCTCATGAGCGCCGAGCTCATGCTGAACGCCGCCAACATCGTGCTCATCGCCTTCGCCCGGCACTCCGGCACCGTGGCCGGGCAGGCCTTCGCGCTGCTGGTGATGGGCTTCGCCGCCGCCGAGGTGGCGGTGGGCCTGGCCCTGGTGGTGGCGCTCTACCGCAAGCGCGACACCGTGAACGCCGACGACCTGGACCTGCTGAAGGGATGACGACGCGATGACACCCGAACACGCCGCCGCCCAGACATTGATCGGAGCCGCCAGCACGCCCTGGGGGCTCCTCGCCCTCGCGGCCCTGCTGCCCGCCTTCGGCGCCCTGGTGAACGGCCTCAACGGCCTGCTCTTCCGCCGCCGCACGGGCACCGGCTTCACGGGCACCACGTTCGTGAACGCCGTCGCCCTGGGCTCCGTGGGCCTGGCCTTCCTGATCATCCTGGCGGGCTTCGTCAAGCTGCTGGGCATGCCCGCGGAGGCGCGCAGCCTCCACGCGGACCTCTGGACCTGGTTCGACCTGGGCGGCGCCCGGGTGAACGGCGGCCTCGCCACCATGACCATGAAGTGGGGCTACAAGCTGGACCCGCTGTCGGCCTGCATGGGCCTCCTGGTGAGCGGCGCCGGCTTCCTGATCCACCTGTTCAGCACCGGCTACATGGCCGACGAGCAGAAGGACGGCCGCTACTGGCGCTTCATGACCTACCTGAACCTCTTCGTCTTCTCGATGCTCAACCTGGTGCTGGGCTCGAACATGATGATGATGTTCCTGGGCTGGGAGGGCGTGGGCCTCTGCTCCTACCTGCTCATCGGCTTCTACTTCGAGAAGGAGTTCGCGGCCGTCGCCGGGAAGAAGGCCTTCGTCACCAACCGCATCGGCGACTTCGGCTTCGTCCTCGGCTTCGCCCTGCTCTTCATGCTCTTCGGCAGCGTGGACTTCGACACGATGATGGGCCTGGTGCGGGGCGTCTCCGCCGCGCCCTCCATCACCATCCTCGGGCACACGGCGAGCCCCACCTTCTGGTTCAACCTCGCGGGCTGCTGCCTCTTCCTGGGCGCCTGCGGCAAGTCCGCCCAGATCCCGCTCTACGTCTGGCTGCCGGACGCCATGGCGGGCCCGACGCCGGTGAGCGCCCTGATCCACGCCGCCACCATGGTGACCTCGGGCCTCTACATGATCGCCCGGCTGAACTTCATCTTCGTCCAGGCGCCCCTGGCCTCGGACGTGGTGCTGGTGGTGGGCTCCCTCACGGCCCTCGTGGCGGCCTCCATGGGCACCGCCCAGTACGACATCAAGAAGGTGCTGGCCTACTCCACCGTGTCCCAGCTCGGCTTCATGTTCATGGGCATGGGGGCGATGTCCTACACCGCGGGCATGTTCCACGTCTTCACCCACGCCTTCTTCAAGGCCGCCCTCTTCCTCGGGTCCGGCTCGGTGATCATGGCCTGCCACCACGAGCAGGACATGCGCAACATGGGCGGCCTGCGCAAGGCCATGCCCATCACCTTCGCCTCCATGGGGCTGGCCACCCTGGCGATCAACGGCATCTTCCCGTTCTCCGGGTTCTTCTCGAAGGACGAGATCCTCTGGAAGGTCTTCGAGCGCTGGTACCACCACGGCGCCTACGACGGCGGCGCCTTCTACCTGATGTGCTGGCTCTTCGGCGTCATCGGCGCCGGCTTCACCGCGTTCTACATGACCCGCCTCATCGTCATGACCTTCTTCGGCGACTACCGCGGGGCCGGGGACGACCCCCACGGCCTCACGGTGCCCAGCGAGGCGCACCACGACGACCACGGGGCCGGACACGGGGATGGCCACGGGGACGACCATGGCCACGTCCACGCCGCGGCGGACCACGGGCATGACGGGCTCGGGCAGGACGACCACGGCCGCGACAGCCATGGCCATGGCGACCACGGCCACGGTCCGGCGGAAGTGCCCTGGAACATGTGGCTCCCGGTGGCCATCCTGGCGGGCCTCGCGGTGGTGGGCGGCTTCCTCAACATCCCCCACAGCCTGCACGTCCTCGGCGGTGAGCACTTCAGCCGGTTCATGGAGCCCCTCCTCTACCAGGCGGCGGCCCCCCACGGCGGCGCCCATGCGGTGCCGGCCATCGAGTACGCGCTGATGGTCTTCGCCAATGTGTGGGCCCTGGGCGCGATGGCCCTCGCCTGGTGGATGTACAAGGTGGACCCGTCCTGGTCCCGCCCCAAGGCCTTCGTGGCCCGCTTCCCCAACCTCTTCCGCTGGGTGAACGCGAAGTACTACGTGGACGAGTTCTACGAGGCGGCCCTCATCGGCCCCTGCAAGCAGCTCAGCGCCCAGCTCTGGGCCTTCGACACCTGGGTGGTGGACGGCATGGTGAACGGCGCCGCCCGGGCCACGCTGCTCTGGGCCGAGGCCAGCGCCTGGTTCGACGCCCACGTGGTGGACGGCCTGGTGAACCTGGTGGCCTGGGTCCTGCAGCAGGCCTCCTTGGCCTCCAAGACCCTTCAGAGCGGCCGCGTCCACAACTACGCCTTCGTGATGTTCCTCGGCTTCGTGGCCTTCGCCGTCTGGAAGCTCCTCGCCTGAGTCCCGCCTTTCAAGATCCGCATTGATCCGCTGAGTTTGGAGTCCCCATGAGCACCATGACCCTGCTGATGCTGGCCGCCACCTTCCTGCCCTTGGCGGGAGCCCTGGCGTTGCTGGCCGTCCCCAAGGAGAACCGGCGGGCCTTCGAGGTGGGCTCCGTGCTCGTCATGCTGGCGAGCTTCCTCATGAGCGTGCCCTTCTGGTTCCAGGGCCTCGCCATGGCCAAGGACATGGACAAGGTCCAGTGGGCCTGGAGTGTGGACTGGATCCCCTCCCTGGGGGTGAAGTTCCACGTGGGCATGGACGGCATCAGCCTGATCCTGTGGCTCCTCACCACCTTCATCGGCCCCGTGGCCGCCGCCTGCTCCTGGGGCAACATCGAGGAGCGCTTCAAGGAGTACTACGTCTGGCTGCTGGTGCTGCAGACCTCCATGCTGGGCGTCTTCATCGTCCAGGACATGTTCGTCTTCTACGTGTTCTGGGAAATCATGCTGGTGCCGATGTACTTCCTCATCGGCATCTGGGGCGGCCCCCAGAAGCTCTACGCCGCCATCAAGCTCTTCCTCTACACCCTGGCGGGCTCGGTGCTGATGCTGGTGGCGATCCTCGCCATCTACTTCCTGCAGCACAAGACGAACGGCAGCTACGACTTCTCCATCGCGTCCTTCCAGGCCATGGCCCCCGTGATCACCCAGCAGGGCCACACCTTCCAGATCCTGCTGGCCCTGGCCTTCTTCATCGGCTTCGCCATCAAGGTGCCGATGTTCCCCTTCCACACCTGGCTGCCGGACGCCCACGTGCAGGCGCCCACGGCCGGCTCGGTGATCCTGGCGGGCATCCTGCTGAAGATGGGCACCTACGGCTTCCTGCGGTTCATGCTGCCCATCGTGCCCAGTGCGACCAAGGAGCTGATGCCCTGGCTCATCGCGCTGTCACTGATCGGCATCATCTACGGCGCCCTGGTGGCCATGATCCAGAAGGACATGAAGAAGCTGGTGGCCTACAGCTCCGTCAGCCACCTCGGCCTCTGCATGCTGGGCATGTTCGCCTTCAACCCCAACGCCATGAAGGGCGCGCTCTTCCAGATGGTGAACCACGGCATCTCGACCCCGGGGCTCTTCCTCGCGGTGAGCGTGGTCTACGAGCGGCGCCACACCCGCATGATCGCGGACTACGGCGGCCTGTCGAAGACGATGCCGGTCTACGCCACGATCTTCATGATCCTCACCATGAGCTCCATCGGCCTGCCGGGCCTCAACGGGTTCATCGGCGAGTTCGCCATCCTGGCGGGCACCTTCCAGACCTGGCCCTGGGCCGCGGTGGTGGCCACCTCGGGCATCATCCTGGGCGCCGCCTACATGCTCTGGATGTTCCAGCGGGTCATGTTCGGACCCATCAACACCGTCAACGCCGAGATGGCCGACCTCAGCACCCGGGAGATCCTGGTCTTCGCGCCCCTCATCGCCGCCTGCTTCTGGCTGGGCCTCTACCCCAAGCCCCTCATGACCCTCATGGAGGCCCCGGCGGCGAAGCTCGTCGAACAGGTGAGCCCCGGCTTCCACGACGCCCAGCGCCTCGCCGAGGCCCAGGCCAAGGCCGCCGCCTTGGGCATGAAGGGCATGGCGGCGCCGGCCCATCAGGCCCAGGGCCAGGAAACGCCCGCCGCCCCGGACGCTCCGGCCCATGGCGAGGCTCCGGCCCACGGCGCGGCGCCGGAGGCCGGCCACGGCGTCGCCCCGGCCGCGCCCGAGCACGGAGGCCGCTGATGACCGCCTTCGCCGAAGGCCTCTGGGAGTCCCTGAAGTCGGGGACCCCCTTCCTGGCGCCCCAGCTCCTGCTGGCCTTCGCGGCCACGGTGATGCTCTGGCCCGCGGACCTCTTCGTGGAGAAGGCCCGCAAGCACGTCTGGGCGCCCATCACCCTCGCCATCCTCGCGGTGGCCCTCCTCGCCGTCACCGGCGTGCCCGGCGCCTCCAAGGACGCGGGCTTCTTCCTCCTCACGGGCACCCCCGAGGGCCTGGCCTTCTCCGACATGTACAAGGTGGACGGCCTCACCAAGGGCTTCCAGGTGCTCATCCTGCTGGCGGCCTTCCTGGCGGTGCTGCTCTCCCAGAAGCTCTTCGACAGCCTCCGCGAGCACACGGTGGAGTACTACGCCCTCATCCTCTTCAGCCTCGTGGGCATGCTCACCCTGGTGGGCGCCACGGACCTGATGACGGTCTACTTCTCCCTCGAGCTGATGGCGCTCTGCGTCTACATCCTGGTGGCCTACCTGCGGGACCAGTCCCGGGGGGTGGAGGCGGGCCTGAAGTACTTCCTGCTGGGGGCCTTCAGCAGCGGCATCCTGCTCTACGGGATCGCGCTGCTCTTCGCCGCCGCGGGCGGGACGACCACCAACCTCGCCGAGCTGAACCGGCTCCTCCCCGTGGTGCCGAAGTCCAACAGCCTGCTGGTCTCCGCCGGCCTGCTGATGGTCCTCGTCGGCCTCTGCTTCAAGGTGGCCGCGGTGCCCTTCCACATGTGGAGCCCGGACGCCTACGACGGGGCGCCCACGCCGGTCACCGCCTTCATGGCCACGGCCCCCAAGGCCGCCGCCCTGGGCGCCTTCCTGCGGGTCTTCGGGACCGGCTTCGCCGGCCTCAGCGCGGACTGGTTCCTGCCCCTCAGCTACGTGGCGGGCGCCAGCATGATCCTCGGCAACGTGGCGGCCATGCGCCAGCAGAGCATGAAGCGCCTGCTGGCCTATTCCTCCATCGCCCACGTGGGCTACATGCTCCTCGGGGTGCTGGGCAAGGGCGTGGAGAACGCCCAGGCCGTGTGGCTCTACATGCTCACCTACCTGGTGATGAACACCGGCGCCTTCGCGGTGGTGATCTTCCTCCAGGGCAAGGGGGAGGGCGAGCGCATCGAGGACTTCAGGGGCCTGGGCAAGCGCCGGCCCTTCCTGGCATTCGCCATGATGATGTTCCTCCTCAGCCTCGCGGGGATCCCGCCCCTGGTGGGCTTCTTCGGCAAGTTCTACCTCTTCAAGCTGGCGGTGGAGTCGGACCTCACCACCCTGGTGGTCATCGCCCTGCTCACGTCGGCCGTGAGCGCCTACTACTACCTCGGCGTGGTGAACCAGATGTACTTCAGGGAGCCCGCCGCCCTGCCGGAGGGCGTGGCGCCCGAGCCCATGAGCACAGGCCTCACGATGATCGTGGGAGTCACCTGCGTGCTCACCCTCGTGGGCACGCTGGCCGGCCCCTGGCTCGTGAACACCCTGGTCCGGATCACCTGGATCTGAGGGCCTGGCATGGACTCCCGGGGCCCGGTCCCGCCGGGCCCCGGACGTTTCGGGAGCGGCGCATGATCCTGGGGTCGGGCAAGCACGGGGCTGATCCGAAGGAGCGCGCCCTCTGGGGGGACCTGCTCTCCCTGGGCATGGTCTTCCCCATCGCCATCCTCCTGGGCTGGTTCCTCGGGAAATGGATCGGGGGCGCCCTGGGGAATGCCCAGGCGGGAGCCCTCATCGGCCTGGTCTGGGGCGTGGCCACGGGCTTCTACGAGCTCTACAAGGTCACGATCCGCCTCAACCGCAAGCGGCCGGACGAGTCCGAGGGCGGGGACGGGCGCTCGGCCCCGAAGGACGGCGGGGCCGATGGCCGGCCCTGATCCCGGCAGCGGCCTGCTGGCCCGGGTGACCCGCGCCCAGGTCATCCTCCTGCCGGTGGGGGTCCTGGCCTGGGGTCTGGCCTCGGGGCGGGAGGCGGCCCTGGCCTTCGCCCTGGGGGGCCTGACCAGCCTGGGCTTCTGGGTGCTCCACCGCCTCCTGGTGGCCCGGATGCTGACGCCCAGGGTGCGCCTGCGCTGGTTCTACGGCTTCCTCATCTTGGGAAAACTCGCGTTGATCGCGCTGGTGATGCGTGGGATCATGGAGCGTTTGCCCAACCAGGGCGCGCCCCTTGCCTCGGGGCTCGCGCTCTTCGTGGCGGCCATCCTCCTGGAGGCCGCGCGCCTCTCCTTCTCGCCCATGAAGCCCGGGGATTGAGTCCATGGAACACCACGCCAGCGAACTCGCGAAGTTTCTGACGGACCTCTTCCACCTCTCCCGCCATGCCTGGGCCGGGTTCGCCAACGGCATGCCCCTCTCCGTCCTGGAGCGCTTCGACCACCTCCTGAACGCCGTGCTGGCGGCCCTGTGCGCCATGGCGGTCACGGGCATCGTCCGCGCGAAGATGGCCCGGGTCCCCGGCGGCCTGCAGCAGACCCTGGAATTCGTGGTGAACGGCCTGAAGGACCTGGTCCACAGCAACATCCACCACCACCCCGGCCGCTACCTCCCCTTCATCGGCACCATGGCGCTGTTCGTGTTCTTCAACAACATGTTCGGCCTCATCCCCTTCCTGAGCCCGGCCACCAGCAACTGGAACGTCACCCTGGGCGCGGCCCTGGTGGTGTTCTGCTACTACAACTTCCAGGGCATGAAGGAACAGGGCTTCCTGAAGTACTGGGGCCACTTCGCCGGGCCCATCTGGTGGCTTGCGCCGCTGATGTTCCCCCTGGAGATCCTGGGCCTCCTCAGCCGCATCCTCAGCCACTCCCTGCGTCTCTTCGGCAACATCGCCGGCGAGCACGTGGTGGCGGGCATCTTCTTCGGCCTGATGCCGGTCCTCCTCCCGGTGCCCCTGATGTTCCTGGGCCTCTTCTTCGGCCTCATCCAGACCTTCGTGTTCACCATGCTGTCGGTGATCTACCTCAGCGGCGCCGTCGCCCACGACCACTGATCCGCATCCCCCTTCCGGCCGCCGGGATTCCGAACCCCGTCCGCCCTTTTCAAGGAGTCATCCCATGAAGAAGTTCCTCGCCACCGCCTTCCTGTTCACGGTCGCCGTCGCGGCCTTCGCCCAGGGCGCCCCTGAAGCCGCCAACGCCAGCTTCTTCTCCGGCAAGTTCCTGGCCCACTTCTCCCTCGCCATCGCCGCCGCCGGCTGCGGTCTCGGCCAGGGCAAGGCCGTCATGGCCGCCTGCGAGGGCATCGCCCGCAATCCCCAGGCCGCCGGCGACATCCGCACCACGATGATCATCGGCCTGGCCCTCATCGAGGCCCTGGTGATCTACTGCCTCGTGGCCGCCTTCGCCATCAAGTAGGCGACGGTCCCACCGGGAGGGAAGGGCGCCTTCACGGGCGCCCTTTCCATGCCGGGGGAGCGGTCAAGACCAGGGTCCGGCAGGGCCGGCCCACGGGTTCCGGACCCGCTTCCGGTCCTAACCTGGCGCGCTTCGCTTGCCGGCACCTCGATCGGCTTCGGCCTGGAGGGCGGCCGAAGCCGGACGAGGTGCTGATTGAAGGTCCACACCTCGAATGAGCGGGAAGCGGCCCGATGCCGGAATCTTCACCCCCACTTTCCCCGTGCGCGCCCCGCGCGGGCGCTATCATGAGCCGCCCTTGCCATCCTTGATGACCCGTCCCCCGACACCGTTCCCCCTGCCCCCGGAGGTCACCCGCGTGATCCTCGGGGGGGAGAGCCCCATCGACCTGGAGGGCCTGCGGGTCCACTCGGCGGAGGAGGCCCGGGAGTTCGCGCTGAACTACGGCTTCGACCTGGACATCCTGAGCCAGCGGGCCCACGTGATGCGGGTCTACGAGGACGCCCTGAAGTTCCTCAGCACGGTCCTCCTGGAGGGGCTGGACCTGAAGGTGCCCAGGAGCTTCTACGAGCTGGAGGATCCGCTGGAGCTGCTGGTCTGGGCCTCGGAGCGGGCGGGCACCGGCGGCCACCGCTCGGAGGAGGCGCGCTGGTCCTGCGTGATCCTGCGCGTGATGCACACCCTCTTCCACGTGGACCACAACGTGAACCTGCGCTTCCTGCCGGAGATCCAGCGGCAGGTCTTCGAGCCCTACGACCGGTTCCTGGTCCAGCGGGAGGACGGCTCCTGGCTGCTGAAGGGGACCTACGAGGTGCCCCTGGTGTCCGCCCGGCGGAAGGTGAACAAGGACCGCACGTCCATGCTCCTCAAGATGCTCCACAAGCCCGAGAACGTGGCGGAGACCATCTACGACCAGATCGGCATCCGCCTGGTGGCCGAGGACCGGCTGGGGGTCCTGGAGACCATCCGCTTCCTCCTGGACCACCACGTGATCATGGCCACCGCCATCAAGCCTTCCCGGTCCCGGAACCTCATGATCGACCTGGGGGCCCTGGAGACCTGGATGGAGGGCCTGCCCCCGGCCTTCGAGATGGCCCAGATGGGGCCCGAGGAGCGACGGCAGCTCTCGGAGACCCTTGGCCAGCGGGTGCGCGAGGCCCAGCCCGAGAACCCCCACATGAGCCAGGACTACTCGGCGGTCCAGTTCACCGCCCGGACCCTGGTCCGGCTGCCCAGCCCGGCCAGCGGGGTCCTCGCCCTCCTCCTGAAACGGGCCCAGGACCTCGGCGACCCCGGGCTGGCCGGAAGGCTCGGAATTCCCGAGTTGATCCAGGCCCAGGAAGAGTTTACGTTCTTCTTCGCACACGAAGTTCAAATCATGGAGCGAACCGGGTTCCAAAGCTCGCAGTCGGGGCCAGCCTCCCACGCGGAGTACAAGCAGCGGCAGCGATCGGCGGCGCGACGGCGCGTCTTACGGGGCATACTGAGGGAGGAGGCACCATGCTGAACATCCAGACCCGCCAGGAGGGCAGCGCCTCGGTCGTCACCATCCAGGGCAAGGTCAACTTCGAGGTGACCGCCCAGTTGCGGGACGTCATCCGCGACACGGTGGCCAGCGCCCAGCCCAAGCTCCTGGTGATCAACCTGGAAGGCGTGAGCTTCATCGACAGTTCGGGGCTCGGGCTGCTGGTGGCGGCCCGGAACAGCGTGGACAAGAGCAGCGGCAAGCTGCACCTGTGCTGCCTCCCTGCCCAGGTGAAGAAGACCTTCGACCAGACCAACCTCACCAACTATTTCTCGATCTTCGCCACGGAGCAGGATGCCCTGCGCGGATCGTGACGCGGGGTCGCTGGCGCCGGCAGCGCCGGAGGCGCCAGAATGGTTGGCGCTGAAGGCGCCGGGACGGCCGGCGCGGGAGCGGTCATGAGCAAGGGCGTGGTGCTGGTGGTGGACGACGAGGCCCCGATCCGGGACATCCTCGGCTTCTACCTCAAGCGCGCCGGCTTCCATGTCCTCATGGCGGAGAACGGCCGGAAGGCCCTGGAGGAGATGGACAAGGTCCAGCCGGACCTCATCATCTCCGACCTCCGCATGCCCGAGCTGAGCGGGGACGAGTTCTGCCGGACGGTGAAGGGGAACCCCGTCACCCGCGACATCTACTTCGTGCTGGTCTCGGCCCTGGACGGCAGCGTCAACAAGATCAGCGGCCTGAACCTGGGCGCCGACGACATGATCAGCAAGCCCTTACACGCCCAGGAGGTGATGGCCAAGGTGGAGAGCGCCTTCCGCATCATCGCCATGCAGAAGGAGATCAAGCGGCAGAACGCGGAGCTGACCCGCTTCCAGGACCGCATGAACGCCGAGCTGTCCCTGGCGGCCAACCTCCAGATGGGCCTGCTGCCCGCCCTGCCGGGCCGGGCCCCGGGCATCCGCTACACCCACCGCTACCTCCCCGCGGACGGCATCGGCGGCGACATCTACGCCATCACGCCCCTGCCCGACGGCACCGCGGCCCTCATGATCGCCGACGTGAGCGGCCACGGCGTGACCGCCGCCCTCATCAGCGCCATGGTGAAGACCTCCTTCGAGAGCCACGTGCGCCTCGGGGGCGGACCCCTGGACTGGGCCAAGGGCATGAACCGGGACATCGCCCTCAACACCCTGCCCGAGCAGTTCGCCACGGCCCTGGTGGCCCACCTCGATCCCCGGAAGAACAACCTCTGCTACGTCGTGGCGGGCCACACCGCCCCCATGCGCATCCAGGGCGGCGTGGCCGGGGGCCTGCGCCGGCCGGAGCTGCTGCCGGGCAAGGGCTTCATGCTGGGCATCGACGAGCACCTGCCCTTCACCGAGCAGTGCGCCCCCTACGAAGTGGGCGACCGCTTCGTCTTCTACACCGACGGCCTCGTGGAGGTGGAGCGCGTGGACCGCACCTTCCTCGCCGAGGAAGGCCTGGTGCGCCTTTCCAGCGAGCTGCCCGAGGACCCCGACGCCGCCGCGGGCCAGCTCGTGCGCCAGGCCCAGGAGTACAACGCCCCCAACACCTTCGGGGACGACGTCACCCTGGTGGTGCTGGACCGGCTGGCCTGAGCGCGGTTCCGCCGCGCGTCCTTTGTTCTTGGTCCCCGGTCCTTGGCCAAGATGGGCAACCCCTGCGCCCTCGCGTCCTGGCGAAGGACCAAGGACCAAGGACTACCCGAGTTCCGCGAGCGTCCGCGCGATGCCGTCCTCCAGGGGGGTGAAGGCCCGGGCGTAGCCGGCGGCCCGCAGGGTGCCGAGGTCCGCCTGGGTGAAGCTCTGGTACTTGCCTTTCAGGGCGTCGGGAAAGGGGATGTACTCGATGGCGCCGCGGCCCAGGTGGCGGATCAGGGCCTGGGCGATGGCGTTGAAGCTCCTCGCCTCGCCGGTGCCGGCGTTGAAGACGCCCTTCACCATGCCGCCCAGGGCGAAATGGAGGTTGAGGTCCACGATGTCGCCGACGAAGACGAAGTCCCGCACCTGCTCGCCGTCGCCGTAGCCGTCGCAGCCGGCGAACAGCCTGCAGCTGCCGGTCTCCTTGAGCTGTTTCAGGAGCTGGTGGAGCACGCTCATCATGCGGCCCTTGTGGTGCTCCCGGGGGCCGTAGACGTTGAAGTAGCGCAGGCCCACCACCGGGGTCTCGATGTGGGGCAGGAGGCTGCGGACATGCTGGTCGAAGAGCAGCTTGGAGTAGCCGTACACGTTCAGGGGCCGCTCGTTCCGGGGCTCCGGCGCGAAGTCCCGGCTGCCCCCGTAGGTGGCCGCGCTGCTCGCGTAGACCATGGGCACCTTGTGGAGCAGGGCCCAGTGGAGGAGCGCCTTGGAGTCCCCGAAATTGTTCTCCAGCATGTAAGCGCCGTCGGCCTCCATGGTGTCGGAGCAGGCGCCGTTGTGGAGGATGGCCGTGGGGGTGAAGCCCAGGCGGCCGGCGTCCACACGGGTCCGGAACTCCTTCTTGTCCATGTAGTCGGCGATGGTGAGGTCCGCGAGGTTGCGGTACTTCTCGCCCCGCATGTGGTCCACCACGAGGATGTCGGTGTGGCCCCGCCGGTTCAGCT
>JBDIBF010000079.1:0-12735 GCA_039812765.1 Holophagaceae bacterium | reverse complement strand
GCCCACGGCTTCCGGCCGGTGCTGGCCCCCGTCGTGCAGGCCGGCGGACCCGCCGCGCCCGGAGCTGCCGGCGAGCGGCAGGCGGCGGTGCTGGAGTACCTCCGCAACACCCGCGAGCTGGTGGAGGCCCAGCGCCGGGTGATGATGGCCTTCCTGGGCGGCGCGGACCGGCCCGCCGCCACCGTCCTCGAAGGGGAGCTGGCCGCTCCGCGGCCCGCGGCCCTCCCCCCAGGCGCCGCGCCCGCCGGACCTGCGCCTGCCGCGCCGCCGTCGGAGGCCGCTCCCGGGGACGTCCGGCTGCTCCTCCTCGCCGTGGTCAGCGAGCGCACCGGCTACCCCCCCGAGATGCTCGACCTGGACCTGGACCTGGAGGCCGACCTGAGCATCGACTCGATCAAGCGGGTCGAGATCCTCGGGGCCGCCGCCGAGCGCCTGGGCGCCAGCGCCGGCGAGGCGATGGAGGAGCTGCCCGAGGACCTGGTGGCGGTGAAGACCCTCCGGGGGATCATCGCCGCCCTCGAGGGCCTCGCCCGGAAGGGCTCCCCCGCCGTGACCGCGGCGGCGGCCCCGGCGGAAGCGCTCCGCGCCCCGGTGGGCCGCTACCGCATCCGGCTCGAGCCCGGGGCCCTGGCGGGCGGAGGCTCCCTGGCGGGACGCCGGATCCGCCTCGCCGGGCCCGAAGGCGCGGCCCTCCGGGCCCTGGAGGTCCGGCTCCGGGCGGAGGGCTGCGAACCCCTGCGGGGGGAGACCGCAGCCGGGGAGACGCTGGTGGACCTCTCGCCCCTCGCCGCGGAGTGGAGCCCCGCGGACGTCCCCGCCCTCTTCGAGCGCGTGCGGGGCGCCCTGGCCGCCGGGGCCGAAGCGGTGCTGGTGGCCGGGCGCGCCCCGGAGGAGGGCGGCGCCCCCGCGGGCCTGCCCAGGGTCAACGGCCACCTCGTGCCGCCGGCCTCCGGCGTGCAGGGCCTCGTGAAGTGCCTCCGGCGGGAATGGCCCGACCGCACCGTGAGGATGGCGAGCTTTCCCGCCGACCTCGACGCCGAGGAGCTCGGCGCCCGCCTCCGGGGGGAGCTGGCCGAGGGGCCCGGCGCGCCCGAGGTGCGCTACCACGCCGACGGACGGCGCCTCCGCCCGGAGGTCGTCCCCGCGGACCTGGCGGGCCCCGCGCCGGATCGCGCGGCCCTCGACCTGGGACCCGGCTCGGTGGTCCTGCTCACCGGCGGCGCCCGGGGCATCACGGCTCGGGTGGCCCTGGCCTTCGCGCGTCGCCACGGCTGCACCCTGGAGCTGGTGGGCCGCACGCCGGTCCCGCCGGAGGCCGAGGAACCCTTCCTCCGGGAGGCCTCGGACGCCCGCGCCATCCGGCAGGCCCTCATCGCCCAGGATCCGCGCAAGGGCCCCGCGGAGATCGAGGCGACCGTCGCCCGGGTGCTGGCGGCCCGGGAGGTGCGCGGGACCCTGGCCGCCCTCCGGGCCGCGGGCTCGAAGGCGGCCTACCACGCGGTGGACGTGCGGGATCCCGCGGCCTTCGGCGCCTACCTGGACGGCCTCTACGCGCGGCACGGGCGGCTGGACGGCGTCATCCACGGCGCCGGCGTCATCGAGGACCGCCTGGCCCGGGACAAGACCGCGGAGTCCTTCGCGCGGGTCTTCGAGACGAAGGTGCTCAGCGCCCTGGTCCTGGCCGAGAAGGTCCGCGACGACCTCGGATTCATGGTGTTCTTCTCCAGCATCGCCTCCACCTTCGGTAGCCGCGGCCAGGCGGACTACGCCGCGGCCAACGACTTCCTGGACCGCCTGGCGGACCGCCTGAACCGTCAGCTCCCCGGACGGGTGCTGTCCATCAATTGGGGGCCGTGGAAGGACGCCGGCATGGTGGGCCCCGAGCTGGCCCGGGAGTACGCCCGCCGCGGCGTCGCCCTCATCGACCCCGAGGCGGGCGTGGAGAGCTTCTTCCGCGAACTCCTCGAGGGCCCCGCGGAGGACGCCAACGTGATCCTGATGAGCGGCGATCCCGCCGCCCTGGCCTGAGGCGCCGTTGACCCGCAGGGACGGCATGGACCCCCGGGGCGCCGCCATCGTCGGCATGGCCTGCGTGTTCCCGAAGGCGCCCGACCTGGCGACCTTCTGGGGCAACGTCCTGGCCGGCGTGGACGCCATCACCGACGTCCCCGCCCAGCGCTGGGACCCGGTCTTCTTCGATCCCGCCAGCCAGTCCCCGGACCGCTTCTACGTCCGGAAGGGCGGGTTCATCGACGAGTTCGCGGACTTCGACGCCGGCGCCTTCGGCATCATGCCGGTGGCCGCCCGGGGGGCGGAGCCGGAGCAGCTCCTCGCCCTCCAGTGCGCCGCCGCGGCGCTCAAGGACGCGGGCTACGCGGAGCGCGACTTCCCGCGGGCGCGGGCCAGCGTGATCCTCGGCCGGGGCAACTACATCGGCGCGGCGACCTCCCGCCTCATCAACATCACCCGCGGAGCCCAGCAGCTCGTGGAATCCCTGGCGATCCTGCTGCCGGAGCTGGGGCCGGAGCAGCTCGGCGCGCTGAAGCGGGAGTTCCAGGCCCGCTGCGGCGTGTACGGGCCGGACACGGCCATCGGCCTCGTGCCGAACCTCCTGGCCTCCCGCATCGCCAACCGCCTCGACCTGCGGGGCGCCGCCTACACCCTGGACGCGGCCTGCGCCAGCGCGCTGGTGGCCGTGGACCACGCCTGCCGCGAGCTGGCGGCGGGCACCTCCGACCTCGTGCTCACCGGGGGCGTGCACCTCTGCCACGACCTGGTGTTCTGGAGCGTCTTCTGCCAGCTCGGCGCCCTCTCCCGCTCGGAGCGCATCCGCCCCTTCGACCGCCGCGCCGACGGCATCCTGATGGGCGAGGGCATCGGGCTCCTGGTCCTCAAGCGGCTGGAGGACGCGGAACGGGATGGCGACCGGGTCTACGCGGTGCTCCGGGGCACGGGCGTGTCCAGCGACGGGCGGGACGTGAGCCTCATGCTGCCCAGCGTGGAGGGCCAGGTGCTCGCCCTGGAGCGGGCCTGGCGTTCCGCCGGCCTGGAGCCCGCCACCGCCGGGCTGGTGGAGGCCCACGGCACCGCGACGCCCGCCGGGGACGCGGCGGAGCTGGAGACGCTGCGGCGCGTCTTCGGGCCCGCGGACCCGGCCCGGGAACGGAGCGTCCTCGGGTCGGTGAAGTCCATGATCGGCCACGCCATGCCCGCCGCCGGCGCCGCCGGCCTCATCAAGGCCGCCCTGGCCGCCTATCACGGCGTCCGGCCGCCCACCCTCCACTGCGAGGAGCCCCATGCCGCCCTCGAGGCCACCGCCTTCCGCACCCTCCCGGCCCCGGAGCCCTGGGAGGCCCCGTTGCGGCGGGCCGGGGTGAACGCCTTCGGGTTCGGGGGCGTCAACGCCCACGTGGTCCTGGAGGCCCCCGGCGCCGCGCGCGCCGACTTCCGCGCCCCGGTGGCGGAGCCGTCGCCGGCCCCGGCGGCCCTCCTGCTGGCGGCCGAAGGGCCGGAGGCCCTCCTCGCGGCCCTGGACGCGGGCCGGAGCGGGGGGACGGGCCCCTGCCGGATCGCGGTCCTCGAGCCCACGCCCGCGCGCCTGGCCTCCGCGCGGAAGGCCGTCCTGGCCGGGCACCCCCGCCACGGGCGCGACGGCATCCACTTCTCGCCCCGGGGCCTCCTCACGGACGGCGGGCGGGTGGCCTTCCTCTTCCCCGGCGTGGAGGCGGGCTTCGAGCCCGACCTCGCGGGCCTGCCGGAGCGCTTCGGCCTCGAGGCCCCGGACCTCGGCGGCGAGGGCCTCGCGCACCAGGGCGCCGGCGTCATCCTGCTGAACCACTACCTCGCCCGGGTCGCCGCCGCCGCCGGGCTGCGCGCGGACATGGTGGCGGGCCACAGCATCGGCGAATGGTCGGCGATGATCGAGGCCGGACTCTTCGACACCGCCGCCCTCCAGGCCTTCCTCGCCGCCCTCGAGCCCTCCATGCTCCGGGTCGCCGACCTGGCCTACCTCGCTGTGGGGGCCGGGGCCGACCGCGTGGACCCCTGGCTCGAGGGCGTCGAGGGCGTCGCGGTCTCCCACGACAATTGCCTCCACCAGAGCATCCTCTGCGGTCCCGAGGCCGCCATTGCCGAGGCCGCCCGGAGGCTGAGGGAGCGCAAGGTGCTCTGCGAGACCCTCCCCTTCCGCTCGGGCTTCCACACACGGGCCCTGGAGGGCCACGTCGAGGGCTACCTCCGCCACCTCGACCGCCTGGAACTCCGGCCGGCGGCCCTGCCCCTGTGGTCCGCCACCACCTGTCGCCCCTATCCCGCGGGGGCGGATGAGATCCGCGCCCTCTTCCGCGAGCACCTCCTGGAGCCGGTGCGCTTCCGAGAGCTCCTGCTGGCCCTGCACGGCGCCGGGGCCCGGGCCTTCGTGCAGGTGGGCACCGGCAGCCTCGCGGCCTTCGCCTCGGACACGCTGGCGGGGCTTCCGCACCTCGCGGTCTCCCTCCAGGCGCCCCGCCGCGGCGGCCTGGCGCAGCTCCAGAGGGCTTGCGCCGCGCTCTGGGTGGAGGGCGCGGAGCCGGACCTGGCCCGGGTGGGCCTGGCGGCGAAGGCGGCCCGGCCCCTGCTGCGCCTGGAGCTCGGGGTCCCCATGGTGCGCATCCCCCACCCGCCCCTGCCGCGGAGCGGCCCCCGCGGCCTTCCCGCCGGCCTGGGGGAGGATCCCGTGCTGCGGTCCTTCCAGGCCGCCCTTGCGGAGCTGGACGCCGCCGGGGAGGAGGTCCTGGCCGCCTATGCCGCCCAGCCGACCGGCGCCGTCCCGCCCGTCGCCGGGATCCCGGCGGCGGAAGGCCCTCCGGCCGGGATCCCGGGTCCCCAGCCCTCCGCGCCGGCGGGGCCGGAGGCCCTCGAAGAGCCGCTGGTGGTGGGCCTCGACCGCTACCCCGAACTCCTCGACCACAGCCTGATCCCCCAGGCCCCAGGCTGGCCCGTGGCCGCGGACCGGGCCCCCGCCGCGCCCATGACCCTCTCCATCGCCCTGCTCATGGAGGCCGCCGCCCGCTTCCGGCCTGGCCGGTTCCCCGTGGCCGTGGAGCGCGTGGCGGCGAGCACCTGGCTCCGCGCCGACCCTCCCACCGAGACCCGCCTCCGCTGCGAGGCCCTGGACGCGGACCGCATCCGGGTGCGCATCGAGGGGCACGTGGAGGGCGTGGTGACGCTGGCGGACCGCTACCCGGATGCGCCCGGCCCCTCGCGGGAGGGCCTCGGCGTCCTGGGCGAGTTTCCGGTCCCCATGGAGGCGGTGTACCGCGACGGGTGGCTCTTCCATGGGCCGGGCTACCAGGGCATCGCCTCCATCGACGCCTGCGGGGAACGGGGCATGCGCGGCACCCTGCGCGCGCTGCCGGCGAAGGGGGCCCTCCTCGACAACGCCGGACAGCTCCTGGGGCTGTGGGTCATGCACACCTGCAGCAGCGACCAGCTCGCGATGCCCGTCCGCGTGGGGCGCATCGCGTTCTTCGGCCCGGACCCCGTCCCGGGGGAGATGCTGGAGTGCACGGTGTGGGTGCGCTCCCTGGGGCGCCGGGAGGTCCGTGCGGACCTCGACCTGGTGCGGGGCGGGCGGCTGTGGGCCCGCATCACGGGGTGGGAGGACTGGCGGTTCTTCACCGGAGGCCCGATCTTCGACGTCATGCGCCAGCCCGGGCGCTACCTCCTCGCGGCGGCCGACCCCGAGGGGTTCACGGTGCTGGAGGATCCGGGGTGGACCACCGCCACGCTGGAATTCCTCATGCGGCGCTTCTTCTCCTACGCCGAGCTGGAGGCGCTGGGGGGGCTGCGCCAGGCCCAGCGGCGGGCGGAGTGGATGTACGGCCGCATCGCCGCGAAGGACGCCGTGCGACGCCACCTCTTCCAGGCCGGGGCGGGGGAGGTGTTCCCCCTCGAGATCGGCATCGCCTCCGAGGCTTCGGGCCGCCCGCGGGTGACCGGTCGAGGGGAGGGCCTGCGCGTGAGCATCGCCCATAAGCCCGGCATCGCCGTGGCCCTGGCCGTCGCGGAGGGGGATCCGGGCGTCGACGTGGAGGAGGTCGCCCCCCGCGGGGAGGGCTTCGCGGCCCTGGCCTTCGCGCCGGAGGAGCTGGCGCTGCTTCCCGGAGGGGACCGGGACGAGTGGCTCACGCGCTTCTGGTGCGCGAAGGAGGCCGTCGGCAAGGCCAGGGGCACCGGCCTCGGGGGCGATCCGAGGTCCCTGCGGGTGGAGGCGGTCGAGGCGGAGGCTATCATGGTCTCCGGAAGCCGCGTCCAGACCCGCCGACGGGGTTCCCGCGTGGTGGCATGGACGGTCCGATGAGCACACTCGAAGCGCACAAGAGCGAGGCCCTCCAGGCCATCTCCGCCATGGTCCAGGAAGTGATCGGCGAGGAATGGGTCCGCGAGACCCCCATCACCCTCGAGACGAGCTTCACCCACGACCTCGAGCTGGAGAGCATCGAGCTCGTGGCCCTTTCCGAGAAGCTCCAGGCCCGCTACGGGGCCACCATCGACTTCCCCGCCTGGCTCAGCGGGATGGAACTCGAGCAGATCATCGCCCTGAAGGTCGGGGACCTCGTGGACTACATCGCCCGATGCCAGTCGAACCCCTAGGCGGCCTGAAGACCCACGTCCAGACCCTCGGCCACGGCGGCCCCGCCGTGGTGATGCTGCACGGCATGTTCATCGGCTCCATCGCGAGCTGGTACTTCTCGATCGCGCCGGTCCTCGCCTCGGGCCGCCGGGTGGTGATGTACGACCTGCGCGGCCATGGCCTGACTGAACGCACCGGGGGGGGCTACGGCCTCCGCGCCATGGCCCAGCACCTGGACGCCGTGGTGGACCGTTTCGGCGGCGGCGGCCCGGTGCACCTCGTGGGCCACAGCTACGGCGGAGCCATCGCGCTGCGCTACGCGGTGGACCGCCCAGGGAAGGTCGGCCGCCTCGCCGTGGTGGAGGCGCCCCTGCCCGTGCTCACGCCCGAGCACGTCGAGGCCATGAAGTCGAAGGACGGGAGGGCGGCGGTGGAGATGATGCCCCCCTGGCAGCAGCACGCCTTCCTCACCGGCGGGCGCCGGGCCCGGCGGCTCGCGGACCGGGGCATCGCCCTCCTCTCGGAGACCGCCATGGTGGAGGAGTTGCTGGCCGACCCCGACATCCCGGACGAGGTCCTCGCGGCCTACCCGGGCGACGTGCTCCTCTGCTACGCCAGCGAGACCGCCGCGCGCATGACGGAGACCCTCCACCGCCTCGCGCGGGTGATGCCCGGCGCGCGGCCGCGGGTCCTGGACGCCAGCCACTACCTGCACCGGGACGCGCCGGCGGCCCTGGCCGAGGTGATCCGGGAGTTCCTGGATGCGTGAGGTCCTGGCCGGCGGCCTCCGGTTCAACGTGGTGACCATGGGCGCGTCGGGGCCCGTGCTCGCCCTGGTGCACGGGCTGGTCCTCGACAACCACTCCAGCTTCTACCTGACCTTGGCGCCGGCCCTGGCCCGCCGGGCCCGGCTGGTCCTCTACGACCTCCGGGGCCACGGGCGGAGCGAGCAGCCGCCGACGGGCTACACCCTGGACGACATGGCGTCGGACCTGTTCGGTGTGCTGGACGCCCTGGGGCTCCGCGAGCCCGCCATCCTCCTTGGCCACAGCTATGGAGGGCAGGTCGCCCTGCGGGCCGCCTCGCGCCGGCCCGGGCGCGTGCGGGGCCTCGTGCTCGTGGAGTCCCACAGCGGGGAGGCGGAACTGGGCGCCCGCATGGCGGAGACCCTCGCCCTGGAGGGAGAGGCGCGACGGGAGAAGGTGAAGGAGCTGTTCGGCCACTGGCTCGCCAAGCACCAGGCGCGCGGGCATGTGGATCCCGCCGTCGCCGCCGCGCAGGGCGCCCTGGACGCGGACGGGCAGGCCAGCCTCCGCCAGCTCGCCCGGCTCGAGCGGCGCCGGCGCAGCCCCATGGTGGCCACGGCCGAGGCCCTCCGGGACCGCACCACCCTGGCCCGGGACCTCGCGGCCACGGCGCCCCTGGAGGACCGCGAGCTGGCCCGCATCGCCTGCCCGGCGCTGGCGGTCTACGGCGCGGATTCGGAGATCCTGGCCGACGGCCGCCGCTTGGCGGGCCTGCTGCCGGACTGCCGGCTGGTGGAGGTGGAGGGCTGCGGCCACGGGCTGCTCTACCAGGCCACCGAGCGCCTGCGCGAGGAGATCCTCGGCTGGCTCGAGCAGGTCGCGCCATGAGCCGCGTCCTCTTCGTCGTCCCGCCCTTCCCGTCCCACATCTTTCCGACCTTCGCCCTGGCCCGGGAGCTGGAGCGCCGGGGCCACGAGCCGGCCTGGGTGTGCTACCGCGCCCTGCGCGGGAGCCTGCCCGCGGATGCCTGGGTCCACAGCCTGGCCAGCCCCCTTTCCGGCGAGGCCGCGGCGGAGATCCAACGCCAGGCCGGCCTTCCCTGGCTCGCGGGCTTCCAGGTCTACTTCGAGAAGGTGGTGCTGCCCATGGCCCGGGACATGCTGCCCGGCGTGGAGGAGGCCCTGGCGGCCTTCCGCCCGGACGTGGTGGTCTCGGACCAGCAGTGCACCGCCGGCGCCCTCGCGGCCCGGCGGGCCGGGCTGCCCTGGGCCACCGTGTCCACCTCGGCCGCCCTCCTCGACGCGCCCCTGGAGGCGTTCCCGAAGGTGGAGGCCTGGCTCGTGGCGCGCTTCCGCGAGCTGCAGGTGGAGGCGGGCCTGGACCCCGTGGCCTGGCCCGACCGCTCGGAGCGGCTGGTGCTGCTCACGGCCTCCCGGGCCTTCGCCGGGGAGGGGAAGGCCTTCCCGGCGCACTACCGCTTCGTGGGGCCCCTCCTCGCGCCGCGGCCCGCCGCCGGCGACTTCCCCTTCGAGGCCCTGGGGACGCTGCCCAAGGTCTATGCCGGGCTCGGCACCCTCTTCGCGTTCAAGGGACGGGGCTTCTACCGGGCCCTGGCCGAGGGCCTCGGGGACCTTCCGCTGCAGGTGGTGGTCTCGGATCCCGAGGGCCTGCTGCCACGGCACCCGCCGAACTTCCTGGTGCGGCCCTGGGTGCCCCTCCTCGACCTCTACCCCCATCTCGACGCGGTCATCACCCACGCCGGCACCACGCTCCTGGAGGGGCTGTTCCACGGCCTGCCGGCGGTGGCCACGCCCATCACCCAGGACCAGGGGACCTTCGCGGGCCTGGCCGAGGCCTCCGGGGCCGCCCTGCGCCTGCCCTTCAACCGGCTGAAGGCCCCGGAGCTGCGCGAGGCCGTGCAGGCGGTGCTGGGCCAGCCCCGCTTCCGGGAGGCGGCGGGGCGGATGCAGGCCTCCCTGCGGGCCGCCGGGGGCGCCCCGGCGGCGGTGGAGGCGCTGGAGACGCTCCTGGCCTGAGGCGGGAGGCCTTCAGGGGGTGGCGGAGAGCCGCCGTCCCAGGCAGAAGAGGGGCCACCCGAGCAGGAGCAGGGCCGTGCCCGCGAGGGCGAGGCGCGGCTCCGTCACCAGGACGTGCCCCGCGACCCCGAGGAGCGCCAGCAGGTAGAGGGCCGGCAGGACGGGATAACCGGGCATGGCGAAGCCCTCCCCGGCCAGGCCGCGGCGGCGCAGGACGAAAAGGGTGGAGGCCACCACCACCAGGGTGAGGGCGTCGGTGAAGATCACGTAGTTCAGCAGCTTCTCGAAGGAGCCGAGTAGGAAGGCCGGCAGGAGCATCGTGGCGCCGAAGAAGAGGAGGCCGGTCTCGAGGGTCTGGGTGCGCGGGTTGAGCCTGAGGAAGGCCCCCGGCAGCACGCCGTCCTGGGCCATGGCGAAGTAGCTGCGGGGCATCTGCAGGATGGTCGCGTTCACGAAGCCCGCGGCGGAAAGGAAGATGGCCACCGACACGAAGGCCTCCCCGGCGGGGCCCAGGGCCGCCTTCGCCAGGGCGGCGGCCACCAGCCTGGAACCGGCCACGCCGGCGGGGCCCAGGACGGCGTGGTAGGCCAGGTTGAGGAGGAGGTAGAGGGCCGCCACCATGAGCATCCCGGCGGTGATGGCCAGGGGGAAGCGCCGCCGGGCGTCCTTCACGTCCGCGCCCAGGTTCATGGTCATCTGGTACCCGCCGTAGGCGTAGAAGCAGGGCACCAGGGCCGCGGAGAACCGCGCGGCCCAGGGCGTCCCGGGCGCGGGGGCGGCGCCCCCCGCCCGCGGCGCGAGGGCGAAGGCGAGGGCCGCGAGGCCCACCATGAGGAGGATCTTGAGGACGGAGAGCAGGTTCTGGGTGCGGGCGCCGCTGCGGATGCCGAGGAAGTTCAAGGCCAGCAGGAGGACCATGAGGGCGCAGGCCAGGCCCAGGGTCCCGCGCGGGCCGAGCCATGCCGCGGGCAGGACCAGGGACGCCAGGTACTCCGCGCCGATGAAGGCCACGCCGGCCGCGCCGGCCCCCTGCATCAGGGTCTGGGCCCAGTTCAGCATGAAGGCCACGGCCGGGGAGTAGCAGTCGGCCACCACGCGGTAGTAGCCGCCGGCCCGGGGATGGCGGGAGCCCAGTTCCGCGAAGACGAGGGCCCCCAGGAGGCTCACGAGCCCCGCGACGATCCAGGCCGTGAAGAAGAGGGCGGAGGAGCCCGCGGCGCCCGCCACGATGGCCGGCGTGCGGAAGATGCCGATGCCCACCACGAGGCTGAAGACCACCATGGCGGTGTCGAAGGTGCCCAGGCGGGCCTGGATGGCCGGCGCGTCGACGGGCGCGGGTTCAGCGGCCACGCAGGGCCACCGCGAGCAGGTCCGCGAAGCGTCCGGCGTCCTCGAGGGTGTTGTAGGCCTGGGCCGACAGCCGCATCACCGGCAGGGGATGGTCGTAGAACCAGCCCTCCACGCCGCGGTCGCGGAACCAGGCGGCAAGGCCCTCGGAATCGAGGGTGGCCGCGGGAGATCCGGCTTCCGCCGCGGGCAGGGGCAGGGCCGCCATGGAGCCGGCCATGGTCCCGGGGCAGGGCGCCGCGAGCCCGAAGCGCTCGCAGAGCAGGGCCCGCATGCGCAGGGCCAGATCGTGATTGGCGGCCATGACGTCCGGCCAGCCGCCGGGGAGCAGGCCGGCCATGAAGCGGAGCGCCTCGGGGATGCAGAGCCAGGGCGAGGGATCCGTCGTGCCGGTCCAGTCGAACTCGGCCTGGAAGCCCCGGCCGTAGCCGTGGCTGATGGTCCCGGGATGCAGGCCCGCCTGCCGGTCGCGGCGCACGTGGAGGAAGGCGGCGCCCTTGGGCGCGCAGAGCCACTTGTGGGCGTTGCCGGTGTAGCAGGCGGCGCCGAGATTGCCGAGATCGAGGGGTACCATGCCCGGCGCGTGGGCACCGTCCACCAGCGTCTCCACGCCCTGTTCGAGGAGGCCGTCCACCAGGCGCTTCAGGGGCAGCACGAGGGCGGTGGGACTCGTCACGTGGTCCAGCAGGGCCAGGCGCGTGCGGGGCGAGACCGCCGCGAGGACCGCCTCGACCACCGCTTCCTCGGAAGGGCAGGGGAAGGGCAGTTCCGCCACCACGACCTCTGCGCCGCTGCGGGAGGCCACGAAGTCCAGGGTCTTGCGGCAGGCCGCGTAGGCGTGGCTGGTGGTGAGCAACTCGTCGCCGGGTTCGAAGACGAGGCTGCGCAGCACCGCGTTCACACCCGTGGTGGCGTTGGGCACGAAGGCGAGATCCAGGGGGTCGGCGCCGAGGAAGGCAGCGAGCTCCTCCCGCGCGGCGTCGAGGCGACCCTGGAGCCTGCGGGAGAGGAAGTCCACCGGCTCGGTTTCCAGCTCTTTGCGGAGCTCCGCCTGCCGCTCCTGCACGGCGATGGGACAGGCGCCGTAGGAGCCGTGGTTCAGGTAGGCGACGGCGGGGTCGAGGGACCAGTGGGCGGCGAGGGCTCTCGAATCTGTAGAACCGATGTTTAGCACTATTGAATTTCCCTTGGGTTTAGAGCTGCCGGCCCAGAGTGTCGCGAAGCTGATCCCTGCGTAGGAGGAGCCCAATCAACAGACAGATACCTACCCCGACCGAGATTCGAATCAGTGTGGATTGCATTCGGTCCGGAGAACTTCCCACGAGGTGGGAGATATAGAGCCGCAGGGGGATCCAGATCGAGCCGACCAGGAGAAGGTCCGAGAAAATTCCACGGGCCACCGGGAATGATGCGTTCCTCATTAATCGACGTCCCCAAAGCCAGGCGGAAATGAAAAAGGGGATGCAGTAGATCAGGTGGAGCAACTGAAATGGCATCACCTTGAATCGATGTGGATTTTCGCTCTGGTAAACATTCCAGATGAGCATGGCTGTGTAGAGCGCAACGGGAATAGAGACGACGCCAGCCCATGCCAACCCCAGTCGGGCGTAGTGACATCTCAATGGAACCAGCACATCACTCCCCGGGGGTTGATAAGGATTTGGATTCATCTTCCCGAGTCTGAAGGCGCGCGAGGGAGTCAATCAAGCATCCAGAAAGTCGCACCGCATCACTTCTGACTTTGGACGATTCCAACAATGTTCCGGTTCTATGGCACCTCAACTTTGGAAAGAGCTATTCCGGCTTCATCAGCTCTCCGGTGGATCCTGTCGCGGATGGGGTGTCCGACGCCCCGCCCCCCACCGCCACAATCGGGAACCGCGGCGGATCCCCCCAGCTGCCGTCGTTGCGCAGCAGCGCCTCGTGGAAGAAGCCCCAGTGCACGAGTCCGTCGGGGCTGCGGGGGTCGAGGAGGTAGAAGGCCACGCGGCCG
>JBDIBF010000078.1:0-12753 GCA_039812765.1 Holophagaceae bacterium | reverse complement strand
GGCGGCCGACGCGGCTGGCTTCACCAGGATGCCTACGGGCCGGTGGCCGTCGCGGCGCTCACGGCTCAGTCCCTGCGGGCCTTCGAAGACCTCATGGAGGACGGACGGTGGACCCGCGGCCTCGAGGCGAGCACCGACGCCTTCCGGCCCGGGGAGCCCCAGACCGCCAGTCGGCTGGCCTGCGGCCTGCAGTTCGCGGACCTGATCCGGGATCTGGTGGCCTTCGTCGAGCCGCCCGGCAACCCGGTGCAGACCGGGTTCATCCGGCTCCTGGAGGAAGGGCCGGCCGCGGTTCCCCGGGCCCGCGGCACCCCGCCCGCCTCCGCCGCGGCCCTGCGCAGCATGCCTCACCCCGCCTGGGCCTCCTTCCGTCCCGCGGCGCGGGTGGCCGCCGGGGACAAGGTCCTCGTGATGGCCCAGGACGCCGCCCACCCAGGCCGCTTCCTCGCGGCGGTCTTCCGGGTGGAGGGGGACCAATGCGTGCTGGAGCGCCTGGATGCCTGCAGCTTCCAGGACTGGTACGGAGTCCGGCCATGACCCGCTTCGGCGTGATCCTGCTCCTGCACCTCGGTCCGGTCCTGGCGAGCCAGGAGACCCCGTCGGTCCTGGCCATCAGCCGGGAGGACGCCGGGAGGGCCCTGGAGGAGACGGGCCGGAACCTCGTGACCGAGGGCGCCAAGGGGCTGGTGAAGGCCCAGGAGAAGCGTCTGCAGGACCTCGCTTCCATGAGCAACACCCGGGGCAAGCAGGTCCTCGGCGTCGAAGGGGCTGGCAAGCGGGCCCAGGTGGCGGTGCTGAAGGGAGAGGCCGCCCAGAAGACCTCCTGGCTCCGGCGCTGGCGGCTCGTGTCCGGCGTGCTGGAGGTCGGGGACGCCATCGGTGCGGCCGGTGGCTACCTCGTCGAGGGGGACGCGCGGGGAGCCTTCGGCGTGATGGCGGACAAGGCCGGCCAGAAGCTGAGCGGCTGGGCCGGCGGGGCCGCGGGCACACTGGTGGCGGGGCCCCTGGGCGCGGTGGCGGGTTCGGCGGCCGGGGAAGGGAGCTGGGAGGCCCTGCCGGTGAAGAAGTGGATCCAGCGGACCGTGGACGAGGGCCGGGACCGGGAGGCCGCGGACCGCCTCCTGGGCTACCGCCCCGCATGGCGGGACCACGAGGCCTCGGAGGCACGCAAGCGCCGGGAGGCGGCGAAGGCCGGCCAGGAGCCCGCGGCGGCGGCTGGCGTGGAGGAGGCCGCGGCCCTGCGCAAGCAGGTGGAAGGACGGCTCATCTCCCAGAACCTGCCGGCGCCGGAGGACCTCGTGAACCAGTTGGTGGGGCTCGTCCAGTCCCGCGGGATGGACGCTCTGGAGGCGGCCTTGAGGGAATGCTCGGCGATGCAGGGCGACTCCCACGGCTCCCTCGACGGACGGGGCGCGTTGAAACTGTCCATCTCGGGACTGACGGCCACCGCCACCTTCGAGGACCGCAACGAGGCGAGCGCCGGCGGTGTGCGCGCCGTGGCCACCACCACGGGGACCTTCAAGGGGACCTTCGACCCGGTCTCCGGGAACGTGGTCCTCGCGGGAACCCTCAAGGTGGTGGCCGTGGCCCGGGGCATCCAGCCCACGCCGGACCTGATGGGCGTGAAGTTCACCGGCCACTTCACCGGGGATGGCTTCAAGGGCAACGCCGTGTGCAATGGTCGATCGCTGCCGTGGACGACGGTCCGCTAGAAGACGGCCGGCCCTTCAGCCGACCGGGGCCGGGCCCGGCATTCCGTGCGCGGCCATCAGCCGCTTCCGCGTGTAGGGGATGAGCCCGCCCGCGTCCAGGATCCCCTGCCGGGCCGCGGGCAGCTTTACCTGGGCGTAGGCGTGGCCGCTGGTGCGGTTCAGTACGTGGTCGGGCGTGAACTCCAGTTCGTCGCCCTCGTCGGCCACCAGGCCCGGGCATAGCACCACCTTCAGGCCGAGGTTGATGCTGTTCTGCAGGAAGATCCGCGCGATGGATTTCGCAACCACCACCAGACCGTGGCCCTTCAGGGTGGAGCAGGCCTGTTCGCGGCTGGAGCCGCAGCCGAAGTTCTCCCCGGCCACGATGATGCTGCCCGCCGGGATGGCTCCAGCCCGGAGCCTGGCGTTGAATTCCGTGCGGTCGGCGAAGGCGAACTGGGGCGTCTCCGCGGGCAGCACCGTGGCCATGTAGCGGCCGGGGTAGAGGTCGTCGGTGCTGATGTCGTTGCCGAGCTTGAGGATGACCGTGTCCATGGGTGCCTCCTAGGCGCGGGGGTCGGCGATGGCGCCGGCGAGGGCGGAGGCCGCCGCCACCGCCGGACTGCAGAGGTAGACCTCGGACTTCGGGTTACCCATGCGGCCCTTGAAGTTGCGGTTCGTGGTGCTGAGGGCGGCCTCGCCGTCCCCCAGCGCCCCTTCGTGGACGCCCAGACAGGGGCCGCAGCCGGAGTTCATCACCACCGCGCCGGCCCGCATGAAGTCGTGGACGTAGCCCTTGTCCAGGGCCTGGGCGAAGACGCGGCCCGAGGCGGGGAAGACCAGCATGCGCGTCCCCGGGGCCACCTTCTTGCCGCGCACGATGTCCGCGGCGGCGGCCAGGTCGTCCAGGCGACCGTTGGTGCAGCTCCCGATGACCACCTGGTGGATCTTGGTGCCCACCACCTCGGAAAGCATCTTCACGTTGTCCACGGTGTGGGGGCAGGCCACCTGGGGTTCCAGGGTGGAGACGTCGATCTCCACCGTGCGGACGTAGGTTGCGTCGGCGTCGGGCTGGACGCAGGGGATCGGCTCCAGCACGCCGGCCTCGTCCCGCAGGTAGCGCACGGTCTCCAGGTCACCGGGCACGATGCCCGCGGTGGCGCCCGCTTCCACGCTCATGTTGCAGAGCGCGATGCGGCCGCTGGTGCTCATGCCGGCGATGGCCTCCCCGTGGAACTCCAGCACCTTGAAGTTGGCCCCCTGGGCGCTGAGGAGCCCGATGAGGCGGAGGATCAGGTCCTTGGGGCCCACCATGGGCGGGAAGTCGCCCTCCACCACGACCTTGATGGTCTCGGGCACCTCCACGTTCACCGCCCGGCCCAGGGCCCACACCGAGGCCATCTCCGTGGCGCCGATGCCGAAGGCGAAGGCCCCCAGGGCGCCATGGCTGGTCGTATGGGAGTCGGTGCCCACCACCACCATGCCCGGGCGGACGTAGCCGTACTCGGGGAGGATCTGGTGGCAGATGCCGCCCACGTCCCCGCGGATGTCGTGGAACTTGGCGATCCCGTTCGCCGCGACGAACTCGCGGATCCTCTTCTGGTTCGTGGCGGTCTTGGGGGACTCCGCCGGCACGCGGTGGTCGAAGATGATGGCGACGCGGGAGGGGTCCCAGACCTTCGGCTCGAGCCCCGTTCCCTCGAAGACCTCGTGGAACTGGTTGATCACCAGGGCGGCGTTCTCGTGGGACATGGCGAGATCCACCCTGGGTTCCACCACCTCCCCGGCGCGCACGAAGGCCAGTCCGGCAGCCCTGGCCAGGATCTTTTCAGCGACGGTCATGCCCATGTCTGCTCCCTTTCAGAGGACGCCCCTGGCCTTCAGGTCCTGCAGCTCGGCGGGGCCGAGCCCGAGCCCTCCGTAGATTTCCGCGTTGTGCGCCCCCAGCTCCGGCGGCGGGGTCTCCACGGCGCCGGGGGTCCTCCCGAAGGCGGCGGTGAGGCCGAAGACCTCCACGTCGCCGAAGCCCGCCACGCCGACCTTCTTCAGCACGCCGCGGTGGGCGACCTGGGGCTGGCGCAGGGCCGCCTCGAGGCCGAGGATGGCGCCGCTGGGCACGTCCCGCGCGTTGAGGGCTTCCACCCACTCCTTCGTGGACCGGGCCGCGAGCTTCGCCTCCAGCAGGGGCGTGAGCTCGGCGCGATTCCGCTTCCGGGTGTCCCGGGCCTGGAAGCGGGGGTCGGTCTTCAACTCGGGGCAGCCCAGCACGTCGCAGACGGCCTCCCACTGCTCCTGCTTGTTGGCGGCGATGTTGATGTAGCCGTCCTGGGTCCGGAAGGTGCCGCTGGGGGCGGCCGTGAAGTTGTCATTGCCCATGGGTTGCGGCGCCTGTCCGCCGATGAGCAGGTTCGCCGCCACCCAGCCCATGAGGGGCATCACGCTGTCCAGCAGGGCCACGTCGATGGCCTGCCCCTCGCCGGTGCGCTCGCGGTGGTAGAGGGCCGCCATCACCGCGAAGGCGGCGTTGAGCCCGCCCACGGTGTCGCAGAGCGGGAAGCCCGTACGGAGGGGGTTCAGGCGTTCGTCCCCGTTCACCGACATCTCGCCGGAGAGTCCCTGGATGATCTGGTCGTAGGCCGGCTTGTCGGCGTCGGGGCCCGTCTGGCCGAAGCCCGAGACTGCGCAGTAAACGAGGCGCGGATTCTCGCGCCTCAGCGTCTCGTAGCCGATCCCCAGCCGGTCCATGACGCCGGGGCGGAAGTTCTCCACCACCACGTCGGCGTCCTTCGCGAGGCGCAGGAAGAGGGCCCTGCCCTCCGGCGACTTGGTGTTCAGGGTGATGGACTTCTTGTTGCAGTTCTGGGCCAGGAAGCTGGTGCCCATGAGGCGCTGGTTCAGCTCCGGCAGGCAGCCCAGGCAGCGGGCCAGGTCGCCGCCCTTGGGGTTCTCCACCTTCACCACTTCGGCCCCCAGCAGGGCCAGGTGCAGGGTCGCGAAGGGGCCCGACAGCACGTTGGTGAGGTCCAGGACCTTGACGCCTTCCAGGATCTTGCCCGCCACCCGCGCCTCCTAGACCAGGGCCGGCACGGCGCGGATGCCGCCGGTGCGGTACACCCGTCCGGGCAGCTCCCGGCCCAGCGCCATGGCCGCCTCCTGGGCCACGCCGATGATGCGGTCGAGGCGGATGTCGAGGCGCTGGCCCGCCTGCTGCAGGCCGTGCACCAGGTCCTCGGTGGCGAGGTTGCCCGCGGCGACCTTGGTGAAGGGGCAGCCGCCCAGTCCGCCGAAGCTGGTCTCCAGGGCCGCCGCCCCGGCCTCCATGGCCGCGTAGGCGTTGGCCATGCCCAGGCCGTAGGTGTCGTGGAGGTGCACGGTGACCTCCGCTTCGGGGCAGAGGGCGAGGACGCGCCGCACATAGGCCGCCACCTGGTCCGGATGCCCGTGGCCGGCGGTGTCGGCGAGGCTGATCCGGCGCAGGCCCGCCTGCAGGTAGGCGGCCACCATGCCCATCACCCGGGTCTCGGCCACGGGTCCCTCGAAGCCGCAGCCGAAGGCGCTCTGGACGCTGGCCTGCACCTCGAGGCCCGCCTTCCGGGCGGCCTCGGCGATGCCCAGCACCCGTGCGACGGCCTCCGCGGTGCCCACGCCGGCGTTCCGCTGGCTGTGGGTCTCCGACGCGGAGGCCCCGGCGCAGACCAGGTCCACGCCGCAGTCCAGGGCGCGCTCCAGGCCCTTCTCGTTCAGCACCAGGGCGGAGAGCCGCGTCTGTCCCCGGGACCGGTCCAGGAAGCGCCGGAACAGCTCGTCGGTGTCGGCCATCGGGGGCACCTTCGCCGGGTTGACGAAGGAGCCCACCTGGATGAGATCGAGCCCGGACTCGAGGAGGCGCCCGAGCCAATCGGCCTTGAGGGCGGTGGGGACGATCTGCCGCTCGGACTGGAGGCCGTCCCGCAGCCCGACTTCGTGGATCAGCACGGGACGCATGCGAGCCTCCGCGCGATGGCCTCGCCCATCTCGAGGGTGGTGGCGTTGCCGCCCATGTCGTAGGTCCGGACCTTCCCTTCCGCGATGGTCTCGGCGACGGCCCGCTCCATCGCCTCCGCCTTGGCCTTCTCCCCCAGCCAGTCCAGCATCATCTTCGCGGCGAGGATGGTGGCGATGGGATTCACCTTGGACTGGCCGGCGTACTTGGGCGCGCTGCCGTGGCTGGGCTCGAAGACGGCCAGCTTCTCGCCGATGTTGCCGCTGCAGCCGAAGCCCAGGCCGCCCACCATCTGCGCCGCGAGGTCGCTGATGATGTCGCCGAAGAGGTTGGTGGCCACCATCACGCCGTAGCTCTTCGGGTTCTTCAGCATCCACATGGTGATGGCGTCCACGTTGGCGTCGTCCACGGCGATGCCGGGGTAGTCCTTCGCGATGCGCTTGCCGGTCTCGAGGAACATGCCCTCGGTGGCGCGCACCACGTTGGCCTTGTGGATGATGGTCACCTTCGGAAAGCCGTGCAGCTTCGCGTACTCGAAGGCCGCCCGGATGATGCGCTCGCAGCCCTTCCGGGTGTTGATCTTGCACGTGATGGCGAACTGGTCCCCGGGCAGGCCGGCGAAGGGCGCGAAGGCCTTGCTGTGGGCGGCCAGGGTCTCCTGGACCGCCCCGGGCACGGGACTGAACTCCACGCCCGCGTAGAGGTCCTCGGTGTTCTCCCGGAAGACCACCATGTCGATGCCGTCCTGGTAGTTCAGGGGATTGCCCGGGTAGGCCTTGCAGGGCCGCAGGCAGGTGTAGAGGTCGAACATCTGGCGCATGCGCACGATGGGGCTGCGGTAGACGAGCCCCTTCCCCTGCAGCTCCGGCGCCAGCTCGGCCTCCGCCTCCTTCACCGGCTTGGAGGTGATGGCGCCGAACATGGCCGCGTCGCTGGCGTTGAGGAGGTCGATGGTGCGCTGGGGGAAGGCCTCGCCCTCGCGGCGCCAGCACTCCCAGCCGATGTCGCCGTGGGTGTAGTCGGCCTCGAAGCCCACCGCGTCCAGGCAGAGCCGGGCCGCCTCCATCACTTCGACGCCCACGCCGTCGCCGGGCAGCCACGCGATCTTGAAACGGGTCATGGAGCCTCCAGGGACCGTCCGGCGCCTCTGCCGCGGCCGGACCGGCTTCCGCGGGGATTCTTCCACCGCGCCCGGCTCCAGGTCGTGAACCTGCGTCACATCTTCCGGCGGCGAGGCGGCTCCGGGCACGACCGGACCGGATGCAGCCTGGGATCGCGGCGGAAGCGCCCGCGGACTTGTGACAGAAGCCCGGAGCGGGCCCGGCCCCCGGGGACTAGGATGGGCCCGCCGGAGGTGCCCCATGGCCGTCGTGAACTACCTCGGATCCCCTGTCCAGACCGCGGGAGCCCTGCCCCTCGTGGGCCGGCCCTGCCCGCCCTTCACGCTGGTGCGCCCGGACCTGAGCGAGCTCACCTTGCCCGACCTACAGGGCCGGCGCGTGATCCTGAACATCTTCCCCAGCCTGGACACGCCCGTCTGCGCGAAGAGCGTCTACACCTTCGACGTCCATGCGGACGAGGTGCCCGCCATGACCGTGGCCTGCGTCTCCATGGACCTCCCCTTCGCCCAGAAGCGTTTCGCCGAGGAACACCTCATCGAGAAGGTGCAGATGGCCTCTGCCTTCCGGAACCCTGAGTTCGGCCGCGACCTCGGGGTCCTCATGCTGGACGGGCCCCTGCAGGGGCTCCTGGCGAGGGCCGTCATCGCCTTGGATGAGAACGGGACCGTGGTGCACACCGAACTGGTCCCCGAGCTGGCCTGCGAGGCGAACTACGACCTGGCCATGGACCTACTCTTCGAACACCACCGGCCCTGCCCGGAGGACGCGCTGCTGACCAGCGAGTAGTTCCGGCCGGCACCTTCAGCCCTGACGCGACGCGGCCGCCCCGAAGGGCGGCCGCGCGGTCCCGCGGGTGGCTTCAGAACTTCACGAAGCTCGTCGAGGAGGTCCCCGAACCCAGCGGCGTCACCACCGTGATCGGGCCCGAGGTGGTGTAGACCGGGACCTTGGCGGTGATCTGGGTGGCGGAGTTCACGGTGAAGACCGTCGCGTTCACCCCGTTGAACTTCACCGCCGTCGCGCCGGTGAAGCCGGTGCCGGTGATCACCACGGTGGTGCCGCCCACGCCGAAGGAGGGCGAGAAGCTCGAGACGACCGGACCGGCCGTGCTCACGGTGAACATGGTGGAGGGGATCTCCGTGCCGAGGGGCGAGGTCAGCCAGACGTAGCCCGTGGTGGCGCCCGGGGGCACCGTGGCCTGCATCCAGCCCGGGTTGATCACGCTGAACGCCGCCGGGGTGCCATTGAAGGTCACCGACGACACGCCCGTGAAGTCGCCGCCGTAGAAGTTCACCACCGCGCCCACCGGGCCGGAGGCCGGGGAGAAGCTGGTGGCGGAGAACCCTGCGGGGATGACCGTGAGGGCCGCGTGGTTGCTGGTCATGATCCCGTAGGCGTTGGTCACGAGGCAGTAGAAGGTCGCGCCGTTCAGCCACTGGTAGGCCGTCACGTTGAGGGTCGGCCCGGTGGCCCCGGGGATGGCCCCGGCGCCGTCCTGGAACCACTGGTACGCGAAGGGGCCGGGCCCGGTGGCGACGACGGTGAAGGTGGCGGTGGCCCCCTCGTTCGCCGTCTGCGCGGTCACGGGGGCGAGGATCGGGAGGCTCGGCGCGGCCACGGTCACGCTGGACGGCGCGGTGTTGTTGGCCGGCGTGGGATCCGTCCCGCCTGTGTAGGAGGTGGTGGCCGTGTTGGTGATCACCGTGCCCACGGCGGTCGAGGTCGGCACCGAGACCGTCATGGTGAGCTGGTGGGTGCCGCCGTTGGTGGTGGTGCCGGCCCAGGTGGCGTTCACGGCCCCCGTCCCGCCGACCGCCGGCGTCGTGACGCTGCTCGCCCCGGGCGCGCTGGCGGAGAGGAAGGTGGTCCCGGCGGGCACCGTCGTGTCGATCTTGACGTCGGTGGCGTCGGCGGGGCCGTTGTTGGTGGAGACGTAGGTGTACGTGACCGTCCCGCCCTGGTAGACGTTCGGGGACGGGGCCGCCGTGTTCGTGATCGAGAGGTCCGCGCTGCCGCAGGTGGTGCTGCAGACCGGCGTCGCGCGGGTCACCTCGATCTGCCAGCAGTACAGCGTGCCGGAGTCGCCAGCGGCGTTGTCGTTGATCTTCAAGGTCCAGTTGCCGTTGGAGGGCCCGCCGTTCATGGCGCTGAGCAGGCCCTCGGGCCGGAAGGTGCCGGCGAAGGGTGCGGTGCCGGAGCTGATCGGGTTGGCGGCGGCGTCGTCGAAGATCGTGAAGGTGCCATTGCAGTCGTTGGTGCCGCTGCCGTAGTTGTCCCCGCTGCTGCCGCGGTTCTGGGAGAGGACCACGGGGGTGCCGTTCGGCGAGACGAGGGTGATCGTGAGGTCGCTGTCCCAGGTGTGGTTCAGGCGGATCTTCACGTTCACGTCGGTGATGGAGCCCGCGTCCGGGACGTTGATGATCTGGTCGGTCATGTTCCCGCTGGTGCCGGTGGCCGGGATCGGCACCGTGATGCCGCCGCTGCTGTAGGTGGCGGTGACGGGGGTGCCCAGGCTGAAGAGCGGGATGGTGTAGGTGACGGTCCCGAGGTTGGTGGCGCCGTCCTGGAGCTGCAGGGAGGCGGTGATCGAGGTGCCGCAGGCCTGATTCGCCGCCTTGAAGGCGATGTTCTGGGTGGCGGTGGCGCCGGCGGCCACGGCGCCGAAGGTGACTGGACCGCCCGGCAGTGTGACGCCGCCGCTGGCCTGGAGGGTGCCGACGAGGTTGGTGGTGGCCGTCGTCCCATTGTTCTTCACGGTGAAGGCGAGGGTCACGGTCTCGTTGGGATCCACGGTGCCGTTGGCGGGGGTGCAGTCCTCGGAAACGAGACTGTAGCCGTTGGCGGCCATGATCGCACCGGGGCCGGCCAGGGGGACGCTCACGAAACGGACGTCGGGCTGGTTCGCGTGCGACCCGTTGCTGGCGCGGTTGTCCGCCCAGGTCCGGTAGAACAGCGTGTTGTCCGCTGCCGCCATGTCGTAGTCGCCCATGTACGTCGTGTTGATCATGGGGTCCTGCCCGATGACGACGGGCGAATCGGCTTCGGTGATCTTGTAGTCGTTGGCGTCCCAGGTCACGGTGGTGCCCGAGATGCTCGCGTGGCGGGCGTAGGTGTGGAACCGGGAGTTGCTGAGGCTGTCCCGGCGGTCGTACCAGCTCACGAAGAGCCGGGTGCCGTTGGGGGACACGGCGATGACGGGCTGCCACTGGTCGTTGGTGCCCGCGTCGGTGTTCACCTTCACGGGGGCCGACCAGGTCGCGCCGCCGTCGGCGGTCTTCACGAAGTAGATGTTGCCCTTGTCCGCGCCGCTCTTGTCGTTGTAGACCACGTAGAGCTGGTTGCCGTCGGTGGGATGGGCGACCACCTGCGGGAAGGCGTTGGTGCGGAAGCCGCCGCCCAGGCCGAGGTCCCCGTTGGTGCCGGTGGTGGCGAGGGTGGCGACGGTCACCGTGCTGCCGAAGGTGACGCCGAAATCGGTGGACTTCTTGACGACGAGGCTGGTGCCGCTGAGCCAGAAGGCGTAGACGGCGTGGTTGGCGCCCACGACGGGCCAGGCGCCCTGGCCTCCTGCGGCGAGCACCTGCCGGTTCGCGAAGGTCAGGCCGTCATCCGTGGACCGGGTGAAGGTCATGCCGCCGCCGGAGCTGTCGAAGTTGCGCCAGAAGAAGTAGAAGTTGCCCTGTCCCGAACCGGCGAAGTTGTCGACGGCCAGGATCTCCTTGTCGTAGTTCGCCGAGGTCGTCACGCCGCCATTGGCGGGGGTCGCGCCAAAGGTGTTGCCCCCGTCGGTGGAACGCCAGATGGGCAGCGTGGTGTCGCCTAGGGTGCCGAAGAGCACGGTGCCCGTGGAGACGCTGCGGACCATCGTGGGATCGCCGTAGTCCCCCAGGCCCCCGGCCTGGTCCGGCAGCTCGCCCTTGTCCGTCCAGGTGGCGCCGGAGTCGGTGGAACGGGACCAGCCCGTGAAGTGGAGCTTGGTGCTGCCGTTGTAGCCGCCCGAGTCATTGAAGGAGGCGAGCACGACGTTGCCCGCCCCGAGAATGATGGAGGTCTCGCTCTGGGTGTCCTGGGTGGCCGCCGCGCCGGCCACGGTGGCGTTGTTGTTCACCTGGAGGGTGACGATGGCCGCCATGGGGTCGAGCAGGCCCAGCTTCTGGAACTCCCTCGGGGGCGCGAACAGAGACTCGCCAGTCACCGGCTCGTCGATGACGACCTGGGTGAGCATCCCCTTCTTGCCGAACTTCGCGTCGAGCTTGAAGCGCAGGCCGTCCGTCTGGTTGTAGAGTTCGGGGTCGCTGTAGATCTCATAGAGCCGAGAGTCCTCGGGCTCCTGGATCGCCCGGCCCGCCATCTGGAAGAGGGCGGAGCGGCGCTGGAACAGCCGGTCCCGGTAGAAGGACTGGAAGGCCTTGTACTGGCCCAGGAGCTGGGCCTCCTTCTCCCCGATCTCCTCGCCGGCGATGTAGCGGCGGTAGAGGACCCTGGAGGTGAGGACCTGGGCCTCCAGCTCGCTGATCAACTGGCCGGCGTTGTAGGCGTCGAGGATGACCAGCTCCTCGGGCGAGAAGGGCCTGCCGGCGCTCACGTCCTTGAGCAGCCCGATGAGGGGCTCGTCGCGCCAGGGCTCGGCAAGGGCCCGGCTACGGGTGAACCAGCCGGTCTCCTCGACGTTCCAGGGGGCCAGGGTGATGAAGGAGGAGGAGGGCTTGGCCGGTGTCGCGGCGAAGGCTCCGGAAGCAAGAAGAAGGGTGAGGGCGCCTGCGGCGCGAGGAATTCCCATGGGTGGCTCCGGGGATGATGAACGGACCTTACCCAATGCAGATTTCGGAGGGAGCAATTTTTTTCGGAACGTCAACAAACCCGCGTCATCACTGGGTTTACGGGTCTCCCTGATCGACCGGAAAGCGACAGGTTGTTGTCAGTTTTCAAGGGTTGCCGAGTTGGCAGCGGCGATGCGAACCCGGGAATGTCCGCGGCCCCGCGGTGTCCCCCTCGGGGCCTGGACCTCCCCCCACCCCGGCCCGCGATCGGGGCCTCAACCTCGGGGGCCGACCGCGGGTCCAGGCGGTATGACCCTTGATCTCCCTCTGGAGCCCGCGGAATGATGGCCATCCCCCTCGAACATGCCCTGATGCCAGCCCCCAGCGACTCCCCCTACCACGCGCCGGAGGTGCTGGCCTGGGTCCAGGCGGCCCAGACCGGGGACCAGGCAGCGTTCTCGCGGCTGGTGGAGCGCTTCGCCCGGGACGTCTATGGCAAGGCCTTCAGCATCGTCAAGAACCACCAGGACGCCGACGACGTGGTGCAGGAGACCTTCCTGCGGGTCTACCGGGCCCTGCCGGGCTTCCGCTACGAGAGTTCCTTCCGCACCTGGCTCATCACCATCACCACCCGCCAAGCCCTGAACTTCCTGGACCGGGTGCGCAGCACCGAGGACAGCCTCGAGCCCGGCTGGGCCGAAGGCGGGGACGCCCCCGAGCACCCCGGCCTTCGCATCGAGGAGACCCAGATGACCGCCCTGCTTGACGCCGAACACCGGCGGCTCCTCCGGGAGGCCCTGCCCAGGCTGCCCAAACGCCAGAAGCAGGCCCTCACCCTCAAGCTCGAGAAGGACTGGAAGTACGAGCAGATCGCCGCCGAGATGGGCACCTCCGTGGGCAGCGTGAAGGCCCACATCTTCCACGCCATCCAGAACCTCACCCGATACATTAAGGGGGCCCCGAAATGACCGCCCTGCACCCCGATTCCCCCGAGTACGCCAAGGTCCTCGCGGCCCTGGAGGCCGACCCCCTCCACCTGCCCCCGGACGTGGCCGACCTGGTTCGCCGCGACCCGGCCCTGGCGGAGCTGCGGGTCCAGTGGCTGGCCCTGGAGGAGGCCCCGGCGCCCTTGGCGCCCGCGGGCTACTTCGAGCGCCTGCCCGGCCGCGTCGCCGGCGAGCTCGCCGGCCAGCCCCGCC
>JBDIBF010000077.1:0-12800 GCA_039812765.1 Holophagaceae bacterium | reverse complement strand
CTTGGGCGGCGCCGGCTTGCGCCGGGCCCCGGGCCGCGTCCCCGCGGGCCTTGCGGCGAGCTGAAGCGTGCCCAGGGCGGCGAGCACGAGGGTGAGGCGGGACAGGGCCATGCCCCATTGTGCCCCGGGTGGCGCGCGGGCGCCCGGATCCGGGAGCGTCGTCACCGCGGCCGCCTGCGGCCAGAATGGCCGGATGCCCCTCCTGGACCTGGCCGCGGCCGCGAGCACCCTCTCCATCCTCGGGAGCCTGGTGCTGCTGCGCCGCCACTTCGCGAAGCTGCCCCGGCTGCCTGAGGCGCCGGAGGCGCCGGAATCCCGGGGCCCCGTCTGCCTCTGCATCCCCGCCCGCAACGAGGCCGCGGAACTCGGCGGCGCCCTCGACACCTGGCTGGCCCAGGACTACCCCGAGCTCAGCATCGTGGCGGTGGACGACGGCTCCACGGACGCCACCCCGGAGATCCTCGCGGCCCGGGCCGCGGCACGTCCGGGGCGGCTGCGGGTGCTGCGCAGCGACGCGCTCCCCCCGGGCTGGCTGGGGAAGAACCACGCCCTGCACCTGGCTTCGGAGACCCCGGAGGCCCGGGCTGCCGAGTGGCTGCTCCTCGTGGACGCCGACGTGCGGGCCACGCCGGACCTGCTGCGCCGCGCCTTCGCCTTCCTCGACCTCCAGCCCGCGGACCTCCTGGCCCTCCTCTTCGCCGTGGACGCCGAGGGCGTGGCCGAACGCCTCTGCACGCCCCTCCTGGGCACCGCCTTCCTGGGCCTCGTGCCACCCCATCGCGTGGCCGATCCCCGCAGCCGCGCCTTCGCCGGCATCGGCGCCTTCACCCTGGTGCGCCGGGAGGCCTACGACGCCGTGGGCGGCCACGCCGCGGCGCCCCTGGAGGCGGTGGACGACATGATGCTGGCCCGGCGCGTGAAGGCCACTGGACGCATGAACCGCCTCGCCCTGGGCGGCCCCATGCTCCGGGTGAGGCTCTACCACGGCCTGCTGGAGGTGGGCCGGGGCCTGCGGAAGAACACGGCCTTCATCCCAGGGTGGTGGCTCCTCCCCCTGGTCATCCCGCTTCTCCTCCTGCACCACGCAGGCCCGGTGCTGGCAGCCTGGGCCTGGCACCCCATGGCGGGTCTCGGCCTCCTGCTGGTGCCGGCGGCCCTCACCGGCGACGTGGCCCAGCGCATCCGGGGCGGGCCCCTGGACGCCCTGTGGGTCCTCTGGCCCCTCAACGGCCTCATGGTGGCCTGGGGGATGGGCTGGGCCTTCCTCGACCGCCTCCGCGGCCGCAACACCTGGCGGGGCCGGGCCGTCCGGTTCAAGGCCTCCCCCTGAGGAGGCTGGAGGGGAGGCGAAAAAAACTTCTTGAAATTTTCGCCTCCCGATCCATCCTTGGAACACGCCCCCCGCTGGACCTGTCACCGCGCAGGGCGAACCGCTGCGAATCCCCGAACCCTGGCCGACCCCCGCCGGCCGGCGCACCCCGAATTGGAGGGAGGCATGGCCGTCGTCCGAGCCCTCCAGCCCCTACACTCATTCCACGACCGCGAGGTTCCCATGGCCGCCACCGCTCCCGAACTCCCCCTCGACGACCGCCTCAAGGCGTTGAACCGCACCCTCCAGGACATCGAGCGCGCCTACGGGAAGGGCTCCATCATGAAGCTCGGGGACCGCATGGCCGGTGCCGACGGCCTCGAGGTCATCTCCACCGGTTCCATCAGCCTCGACGCCGCCCTGGGCGTGGGCGGCGTGCCCAAGGGTCGCATCGTGGAGGTCTACGGCCCGGAGGCCTCCGGCAAGACGACCCTGGCCCTCCACATGGTGGCCCAGGCCCAGAAGAAGGGCGGCCTGGCGGCCTACATCGACGCCGAGCACGCCCTGGACCCCGACTACGCCCGCAAGCTCGGCGTGGACGTGGACAACCTCTTCATCAGCCAGCCCGACAGCGGCGAGCAGGCCCTGGAGATCTGCGACCAGCTGGTGCGCAGCGGCGCCCTGGACATCATCGTGGTGGACTCCGTGGCCGCCCTCGTGCCCAAGGCCGAGATCGACGGCGAGATGGGGGACAGCCACGTGGGACTGCAGGCCCGCCTCATGAGCCAAGCGCTCCGCAAGATGACCGGCACCATCAACAAGACGAACACCTGCGTGGTCTTCATCAACCAGATCCGCATGAAGATCGGCGTCATGTTCGGCAACCCCGAGACCACCACCGGCGGCAACGCGCTGAAGTTCTACGCCTCCGTGCGCCTCGACGTGCGCAGCATCCAGTCCATCAAGGGCAACACCAATGACCCGCTGGTGGCCGCCAAGGACGAGGACAGCTCGGTCATCGGCAAGAAGACCAAGGTGAAGGTGGTGAAGAACAAGGTCGCGCCGCCCCTCAAGATCGCCACCTTCGACATCATGTACGGCGAGGGCATCAGCAAGACCTCGGAGCTGGTGGAGCTGGGCACCCAGCTGGAGATCATCCAGAAGAGCGGCTCCTGGTACAGCTACAAGGACAGCCGCCTGGGCCAGGGCGCCGAGAACGTGAAGAAGCTCTTCCTGGACAACCCGGAACTGGCCGACGAGGTGGAAAGCCAGATCCGCGAAAAGGTGGGCCTCAAGGGCCTGGGGGCCTGAGCCTTCGCCCGCCGGTACGGCCCCTGCGGAGATCCAGGATGTGACGCTCCTGCCGGGATGGTCCATCCTGGACTCCCATGATGCGTCGCATCATCCCCTGCCTGCTTGGAACCCTCGGCCTGGGGGCGCAGGAGTCCGTGTACTTCAAGGAGCCGGAGCGTCCCTGGTGGCGTCCCCGGGGGGAGCTGCTCCTGGAGGTGGAGCGTCTGCCGTCCCTCGCGGATGACTACCGCCAGGACGACACCCGGATCCGCTCGCTCGTGGAACTGGGCTGGACCCGGTCGTGGAAGGCCCTCACCGCCGAGGTGGCGGTGCGGGGCGCGTTGGGCAGCGACGGGAATGCCGGGAACCTGGACCGCTATGACCAGCGCCCTTCGAATGGCGCGTGGCTCCAGAGGGCCTCCCTGAGCGTCGAGAGCCTGAGCGAGCATGCCGCGGGCTCGCTGACCCTGGGCCTCCAGGCCAATCCCCTGCTGAGTTCGGAAAGCCTTTGGGACCGGGATCTCGCGCTGGACGGCACGGGACTGCGCGCGAGCTACCGGGACGATGGGCGAGGCATCCTCGAGGCGGGATTCCGGGGGGTGATGGGCCGGGTGCGGAGCTTCCCCGACCAGGCCGTCCAGGTCCGTGCCGCCCAGGCCGTGCTCCGCCTCGAAGCCGCGGGGACGGAGTGGCTCGCGCACGTGGACCGGTGGGAGGTGCACTGGAACGCCGGGGACGAGCGCTTCGAACCCCTGCCCGGGGGCGCGGCCTACCCTCGCCAGATGGTGCGCCTGGACGTGGCCGGGCTTGGCGCCTCCGGCGGGGCGGACCTGCCGTGGACCCTGGGCGCCACCCTGCTGAGGAACGCCATCACCCGAGAGACCGGCACGGAGGTCCAGGCCTGGCTCGGGCCCCAGGCCCGGCCCTATCGACCCCGCGTCGGGTTCGTCCACCAGCGGCTCGCGGCCACGGGGACCGCCTTCGCGACGGGCGGTGACGAATGGTGGTTCGTCGGGACCAGCCGGGGCAGCCGGTGGATCTTCCAGCTCCCCTTCCGGCACGGGCTGCGGCTCCAGCTCGCCCAGCTCCTCCACAGGACCGACGCGGACCCCCGCACCTCCCGGCGCAGCACGCTCGCGGTGGCGTGGCGGTTCTGATCCACACCTTTCCCTTGGCCTGCGGCCGCGGGAATCGTGTAATCAAGGGTTCGCGCCTCCGGAGTCCCGCCCCATGGCCTCGTCCGCCTTCCACGTCGACACTGTCCACCTCGCCCAGTTCACCGGAGGCGGCCCGAAGGACCGCGCCGACTTCGTCCGGGTGCTCGGCGAGAGCCTCACCCACACGGGCTTCGTGAAGGTGGCCGGCCACCGGGTGTCCAAGGCTGACGTGGACGGAGCCTACCAGGCGGCCCGGGACTTCTTCGCGCTGCCGGAGGACGTCAAGGCGAGGTACATCGTCCCCGAGGGGGGCGGCGCCCGGGGCTTCACGCCCTTCGGCCAGGAGCACGCCAAGGACAACCCGGTGGGGGACCTGAAGGAGTTCTGGCACGTAGGCCAGGAGCTGCCCGCCGACCATCCGCTGCTGGAGGTCTACGGCGTGAACCTCTGGCCGGAGGCGGAGGTCCCCGGCTTCAAGGCCCACACCCTGGCCCTCTACCGGGCCCTCGAGGACTGCGCCGCGACCCTGCTCCAGGGTCTCGCCCTCTTCCTGGGCCTGCCGGAACGGGGCCTCTCGGACATGATCGTGGACGGCAATTCCATCCTTCGGATCATCCACTACCCGGCGTTGAAAGACCGCTTCATCGAGGGCGGCGTCCGGGCCTCGGCCCACGAGGACATCAACCTCATCACCCTGCTCCCGGCGGCCACAGACAGCGGCCTCCAGCTCCTGGACCGCGACGGGCGCTGGCACGCGGTGGAGGGCCTCGAGGGCGAGATCATCGCCGACGCCGGGGACATGCTGAGCCGCCACGTGAACCTGCGCATCCCGAGCACCACACATCGCGTGGTGAACCCCGACAGCCCTGAGGCGGTGCGCTACTCCATGCCCTTCTTCTGCCACCCCCGACCCGAAGTCCTGTTGGACTGTCCGGAGGGCCTCCTGGGGCCCGGCGAGCGGAAGATGTTCGACCCCATCACCGCCAACGACTTCCTGCTGCAGCGCCTGCGGGAGATCGGCCTGATCCCATGAACGGAGCGACCGTGCGACGCATCCTTCCCCTCCTCGCCCTGGGGGCCGCTCCGCTGGCGGCCCAGTTCACGCCCTCCCAGAAGCTCCCGGAGGAGCGCCTGGAGGCCCTGAAGCGGATGTCCACCCCGGGCACCGAGCAGGGCCGCCTGGCCCGGAGGGAAGGCAGCTATGCCACCGTGACGCGGCATTTCGCGGCGGCCGGGGCCGCGGGTCCCGAGATCCCGGGCCGCGCCGAACTGCGCATGCTCCATGGCGGGCGCTTCCTGGAGGAGCGCTACCGCTCGGAACGCCCCGGCGGCGCGGAGGGCACGCGCATCCTCGGCTACGACGGGACTCTCAAGCGGTACCAGATGGCCTGGGTCAATTCAGGCGCTACGGGGATCACCCTGATGGAGGGCGCCAGCCCGGACGGCGGCGCCACGGTGGTGCTGACCGGGACCCTGCACGACGCCGACGGGGAGCCGCTCTCCCTCCGTCTCCTCATACGGGAGATCGACCCCGACCGTTTCCTCGTGGTGGTGGGCGGTGACGCCCAGGGGCAGGGAGCGCGGCAGGAGATCAACTACACCCGCGTGAAGGCCGCCGGGAAGTAGGGCGGCGCGGAGGGCGTCCTCAGTCCTCCTGGGCGCCGAGCTTCACATCCTTCAGGTGGGCCGGCGGTGGGGCGGCGGCGGGCCCCTGGCCGGGGGGCGAAGGAGGTCCCGGGCGGCCGGCGGGCGCGGGCCTGGACCGGACCGGCGCGCCGCCCTTGCTCAGGGCCGCCATCTGCTCGGCGTCCGCGAAGCGCTCCAGGAGGTCGAGCTGCTCGGCGGTCGGGAAGGCGTCGAAGCGGACCCGTCGAGGCCCCCAGATGTCCACGTCGGCGCCCCGGAGGGTCGGGACGCGGGGAAAGGTGGAACGGTGGTAGATGCCGAGGGGGGCGCCCGCCGCGTCCTGGAAGGCCACCAGGTCGGTCTCCGGGAGGAAGCAGGGCATGTCGCCCTTCCAGGTGGCGACGGTGAAGGTGCGGCCGGTGTTGGGGTGGGGCAGGATGCCCACCGGCGCGGCGCGCCCGCCCAGGGCGGCGAGGACCTCCTTCTGCGCCTCCAGGGCCATCACGTAGTCGGTCTGCCGGAGCTGCCGCTGGGTCTGGGCGATGGGGTGGGGATCCTGGAGGTTCGCCGGGACGAACTTGCCCTCCACCCGTTGGTAGAGGGTGTAGACGAGGCGCTGCCCGGGCGGCGTGGCTCCCAGGCTGCGGTCCACGGCCTCCGCGAGCTTGGGCAGGAGGACCTGGGGCGCGACGTAGAGCTCGCCTGGGCTGGGCAGGCCCACGAACAGGTTCTGCTTGGGGAAGAGGTCCTCCCAGAGCGCGGGCAGGAGCAGGCGGGCGGCGTCATGGCCGTCCCCCTGCGGACTGCGGTAGATGCCCGAGGGCAGGCGCTCGAAGGGCGTCCGGCTGGCTTCCCGGAGATGCTCCACCGCGCGGTCCAGCACATCCTCGATCCGCACGCCCCACAGCGTCGCCCAGGCCTCCGGCACGGGCTGCGCCCCCACCCGGGCGCGGGTGGCGAGGCCCTCGGCGAAGGGCCAGAACTTGTAGCCGTCGCGATGGGCCGTCCACAACGGCACGATCTCGGGCCAGAGGTCCTCCAGGGCCTCCTCGAAGGCGGGCGGGAGGGGCCAGCCCCGGTCCACGCAGGTCTTCACGGCGTCCGCCCAGGCCTTGCGCCCCTCCGGCCCCTGGTGCTCGAAGTCCGGCAGCAGCGCCGCCAGGCCAGGGAGGTCCAGGCCGAGGCCCCGCTCCGAGGCCAGGGCCTCGAGGGTCGGCAGCGGCGCCTCCGGGGCGCGGTGGAAGAGGCTCTTCAGGAAGGACATGGGGGATCCGCGGGCAAACGTCCATTTTGCCTGGAACGCCGGGAAAAGGCCCGCGCCGATTGGCACGGTCCGGCCGGGGCGCGGCGCGGGGCCGATGGCCCTATCCTGGCTCCATGCCCCTGCAGGACCTCCGCGCCCGCCCCCTGAAGGCCCTTCGCGTCTCGGTGACGGACCGGTGCAACTTCCGCTGCCGCTACTGCATGCCCCGGGAGGTCTTCGGGGCCGCGGCGTCGGAGGAGCACGGCGCCGCCTTCCTGCCCAGGGAGGAGATCCTCCACTTCGAGGAGCTGGAGCGGCTGGCGGGGATCTTCGTCCGCCTGGGCGTCGAGAAGATCCGCCTCACGGGCGGCGAGCCCCTCCTGCGCCACGGCCTGCCGGAGCTGATCCGGAGGCTCAGCGCGATTCCGGGGCTGAAGGACCTGGCGCTGACCACCAACGGCGCCCTGCTGGTGGAGATGGCCGGGGCCCTCCGGGAGGCAGGGCTGCAGCGGCTCACGGTGAGCCTGGACACCCTGGATCCGGCGCGCTTCCGGAGCCTCAATGACACGACGGTGCCCCTGGAGAAGGTGCTGCTGGGCCTGGAGGCCGCCAAGGCCGCGGGCTTCGGGCCGCTCAAGCTGAACTGCGTCCTCCAGCAGGGCGTCAACGACGCCGAGGCCCTGGACCTGCTCGCCTTCGCCAAGGCCAGGGGCCACGTCCTGCGGTTCATCGAGTACATGGACGTGGGCACCCTCAACGGCTGGAGGCTCGACGCCGTGGTCCCCGCCGAGGGCCTGCTGGCCCAGATCCGCCGGCGCTGGAAGGTGGAGCCCGTGCCGGAGCCCCTGGCCGGCCGGGTTGCGGAGCGCTGGCGCTTCAGCGACGGCGGCGGCGAGTTCGGCCTGGTGGCCAGCGTCACCGCTCCCTTCTGCGGCGGCTGCGACCGCGCACGGCTCAGCGCCGAAGGAAGGCTGTTCACCTGCCTCTTCGGGCACGAGGGCCAGGACCTCAAGACCGCCCTGCGCCACGGCGCCAGCGACGCGGATCTCGAGGCGCTGATCTCGGCCCGCTGGAAGCGCCGCGACGACCACTACTCCGAGATCCGGACGGAGGAGACCGCCCGCCGGCGCAAGGTGGAGATGTTCCACATCGGGGGGTAGGGGCCTCTCGAACGGAGTGTGTGAGACGGACCTTGAAGAGTGGGAACACCCCATGGGTGGTTGGGCCTTTCCAAGGGCACACCGGCCTAGCGCCGCCGCGCCTTCCGGCGTCGCCAGACCGGCGTGCGGCCAAGCGAGAGCGCGGCAGGGGCATGAAACGTGGCCCGGCCGGGAGGACAAGAAGGGCGGGGCGGGAACCCCGTTCAGGCGACCCCGGGCGGGCTATGCCGGGACGCGCCTTCGCAATGCTCCCGTCCGGGAGCATCACCCTGAGGGCCGCGCGCCGGCCTGCCGCGCTTCGCTTGGCCGCATGCAAGTCCAGCGCGGCACGAAGCCGCCACGCCGGACTTGCATGCCTTTGGAAGGTCAACGGCAAGGTCAACGTCAACGGCATGCTCCGGGTCGAAGCCACTCCTGGGTGCAGCGCCCAGGCTCGGGCGGAACCCTCGCCGCCGTGTTGTGTCCTACACGCCCAGTTCAGCCCAGGCCCGCCCGGGGAAGTCCGGGGGCTCGAGCCCCAGCAGCCGGAGCTGCAGGATCATCTGGGCCCGGTGGTGCGTCTCTTCGAGGAGCATCAGCCGAAGGTAATTCGCAGGCTTGCTGACGTTACCGAACTCGGTGACGAAGGGCTTGTCCAGGGCGTCCTGGCGGATGTTCATCATCAGGCTCTCGCAGGTCTGGCTGTGGAGATCCCAGGCCAGGAGCAGATCCGAGGTCTTTCCGCTGCCGCCGATCCAGGGCGCCTCGCCGTAGATGGCCGCCAGCAGGTTTGGGTTGCCCTTGGTGAGCGTGGTGAGCGTGCTCTCCCGCACCAGGGCCAGGTGGGCGAGCTGTTCCCGCAGGGTGCGCACGCCGTAGTCCCAGCGCTTGTCCCAGATGTCCGGCCGGGTGTCGGGCACCGAGGCGATCACCGCGCGGGTGTGGGCCGTGGAGATGCCGTAGGGTCGGAGGCTGTCGCGGATCATGGTCGGTGGGGCGGGAAGGTGTGTCCGGGTTCAGGGGCCGAGGTGCTGGCGCACCTCCTGCAGGCACCGATCATACGTCTCATCCGGGGTCTCGGTCAGGAAGAACTCCACCGCATGGCCGGCCGGCCGGGCCTCCGGGTGGGCGGACCAGGCCTCGAAGAGGGCGTCCAGGGGCCCCGTGTCCAGCCGGTTCGCGCGGTGCTTGTGCCCCTTGCGGATGCGGTCAGGGTCTGGGCCCCGCAGGGAGACGCCGTGGCCGTGGGCCGCGTGCCAGGTGAAGACCTGGACCCACTGCCCCTGCAGGAACTGGGCGAAGTGGAGGTAGGCGCCGTGGTTGGAGAAGGTGCCGTTGACCACCCGCTCCTTGCCCAGCCAGGCCGCCACCCAGCGCTGGAGCAGGGCGTCCGCGCGGTGGCGGTCGTCCTTGTGCCGGAGGCTGTTGTGGGCCACCAGGCGGAAGTCCTCCAGGTAGCTCTGGGCGTCGGGGGCTTCGAGCATCAGGCCTGCCGGTAGATGTCCGCGCCGGCCTGGGCGAACTCCTCGCGCTTCTCGGCCATGCCCGCCGCGAGGGCCTCCTCAGCCGCCATCCCGTGCTCCGCGGCGTAGGCGCGCACCTCCTCCGTGATCTTCATGGAGCAGAAGTGGGGGCCGCACATCGAGCAGAAATGGGCCTGCTTGGCGCCCTCGGCGGGCAGGGTCTCGTCGTGGAACTCCCGCGCGGTGTCGGGGTCCAGGCTGAGGTTGAACTGGTCCTCCCAGCGGAACTCGAAGCGCGCCTTGGACAGGGCGTTGTCGCGGTCCTGGGCGCCGGGGTGGCCTTTGGCCAGGTCCGCGGCGTGGGCGGCGATCTTGTAGGCGATGACGCCGTCCTTCACGTCCTTCTTGTCCGGCAGGCCCAGGTGCTCCTTGGGCGTCACGTAGCAGAGCATGGCCGTGCCGTACCACCCGATCATGGCGGCGCCGATGGCGGACGTGATGTGGTCGTAGCCTGGCGCGATGTCCGTGGTGAGCGGCCCCAGGGTGTAGAAGGGCGCCTCGCCGCAGACGTCGAGCTGCTTGTCCATGTTCTCCTTGATCAGGTGCATGGGCACGTGGCCCGGGCCCTCGATCATGGTCTGGACGTCGTGCTTCCAGGCGATCTTGGTCAGCTCCCCCAGGGTCTCCAGCTCGCCGAACTGGGCCTCGTCATTCGCGTCGGCGATGCTGCCCGGCCGCAGCCCGTCGCCCAGGGAGAAGGCCACGTCGTAGGCCTTCATGATCTCGCAGATCTCCTCGAAGTGCGTGTAGAGGAAGTTCTCCCGGTGGTGGGCCAGGCACCACTTCGCGAGGATGGAGCCGCCCCGGCTGACGATGCCGGTCACGCGCTTCGCCGTGAGGGGCACGTAGCGCAGCAGGACGCCGGCGTGGATCGTGAAGTAGTCCACGCCCTGCTCGGCCTGCTCGATGAGGGTGTCGCGGTAGAGCTCCCAGGTCAGCTCCTCCGCCTTGCCGTTCACCTTCTCCAGGGCCTGGTAGATGGGCACGGTGCCGATGGGGACGGGGCTGTTGCGCAGGATCCACTCCCTCGTCTCGTGGATGTTCTTCCCGGTGCTGAGGTCCATCACCGTGTCGGCGCCCCACCGGATGGACCAGGCCATCTTCTCGACTTCTTCTTCGATGGAAGACGCCACCGCGGAATTGCCGATGTTGGCGTTGATCTTCACCAGGAAGTTGCGGCCGATGATCATCGGCTCGGTCTCGGGGTGGTTGATGTTCGCCGGGATGATGGCCCGGCCCCGGGCCACCTCGTCGCGCACGAACTCCGGTGTGATGGGTCGCTTGCCGCGGGCCTCCCGGCCCAGGTTCTCCCGGATCGCGATGAACTCCATCTCCGGCGTGACGATGCCCTGCTTCGCGTAGTGCATCTGGCTCACGTTGCGCCCGGACGCGGCTTTTCGGGGCCTGCGTCCGCCCTGGAAGCGGATGGACTCCAGGTCGCCGTCCCGCTCCCGGAGCTGGCGGTAGAAGGAGGTGGGGCGCTCCAGCTCCACCGTGTCCTGGCGGCCCAGGATCCAGGCCTCCCGCAGGGGCGCGAGGCCGCGGGTCACGTCGATGGCCGCCTCGGGGTCGGTGTAGGGGCCCGAGGTGTCGTAGACGCGCACGGTGCCGTTCGCCTCCAGGCTGCCGTCGAAGGTGCGGGTGGGTTGCAGGGCCACCTCCCGCAGGGGCACCCGCACGCCGGGCTGGCGGCCTTCCACGAAGACCTTGCGGCTGGCCGGGTAGGGGCGGAGGCAGTCGGCGAGGGCGCCGGCGTGGACGGGGGAGTCCCCGCCGGGGGCGTCCGCGGCGGCGGGGGAATGGGGCTTGGACGTCATGACGGCTCCAGGGAGCCCAAAGTCTACCGCGAGGCCCGCCCCCGTCCGGCCCCCCGGAATCCTTGGCAGGGGCGGGTCCCGGAGGTAGGCTCGAAGCAGCGGTTTCCGGAGTCCCCATGCCGTTTTTGCGATCCCTGCTCCTGGGCGCCCTCAGCGCCGAGCTGGCCTTCGGGGCCGCGCTGGCGTCCCAGGGCCCGGATGGGGATCCGGTGATGAAGGCGCGGGCCCAGCGGGCCGCCGCCCAGGGCATCTCCGAGGCCGACCTGCCGCCGGTGCCGAAGGGCATCGTGGAGCCGCCCCCGCTGCCGGCCCCGGAGATCCATCCCCGGGACACGCGCGGCTACAGGGCCTCCCGCCGCAGCCGCCACGGGAGGAAGGGGACGGTGAAGAAGGGCAAGGGCGCGCCGAAGGCAAGGAAGGCGACGCCCCGCAAGCGCCGGCACTGAGATGGGCGCCCCGGCGGACGGCGAAGGGGGCGCGCTGCGCCGCATCGGCGTCCTCACCTCCGGGGGCGACGCGCCTGGCATGAACGCCGCCATCCGGGCGGTGGTGCGCCAGGCCGTCGCCCTGGGCATCGAGGTGCGGGGCGTCCACCACGGTTTCCAGGGCCTGGTGGACCGGGACTGGCCGGAGCTGACCAGCCGCCAGTGCGCCAACATCCTCCAGCGGGGCGGCACCATCCTCCACACCGCCCGCTGCGCTGCCTTCCTCGACCCTGCCGTCCGGGCCCAGGTGGCAAGGGACCTCCAGGCCGAGGGCATCGAGGCCCTGGTGGTCATCGGCGGAGACGGCTCCTTCACCGGCGCCGACCTGCTCCACAGGGACCACGGCGTGGCCTGCGCGGGCATCCCCGGCACCATCGACAACGACCTGCCGGGGACGGACCGGACGCTGGGCTTCGACACGGCGCTGAACACCGCCGTGGAGGCCATCGACCGCATCCGCGACACGGCCTCGAGCCACGAGCGCCTCTTCCTGGTGGAGGTGATGGGGCGCGCCAGCGGCATGCTGGCGGTGCACACCGCCATCGCCTGCGGCGCCGAGGCGGTGCTCTACCCCGAGAGCGAGACCGACACGTACGAGGTGCTGGTGGAACAGCTGCGCTCCAACTGGGAGCGGGGCAAGCGCAGCTCCATCGTGGTGGTGGCGGAAGGGGACCAGGAGGGCGGCGCGATGAACGTGGGCAGCCGCCTGCGCCACGACTTCGGCCTCGATCTGCGGGTGGTGGTCCTGGGCCACATCCAGCGGGGCGGAAGCCCCACCGCCATGGACCGCATCTGGGGCAGCCGCTGGGGGGTGGAGGCCGTGAAGCGCCTCGCCGCGGGGCAACGGGCCTTCTACCTCGGCGTCGAGGCCGGCCGCCTGGTGGTGCGACCCCTGTCCGCCATCCGCGATCCCCGTCCCGAGCCGCCCCGGGACTTCACCGAGATGGTGGCCGTGCTGGCCCGCTGAACCGGGCGGGATATCCTGGTCCGCACCCGGACCATGGCCCACCCACTCCTCCTCCCAGGCCTGCTCGCATTCGGCCTCTGCGTCCTCCCCGGGGATCGGCCGAAGGCGCCGCCCCGGGAGCCCGACCGGCCGGACTTGCGCCGGGACGCGGAGCGGGCCTGGTTCGGCGGCGCTCCCGGACCGGCCTACCTGGACGCCAAGGCCCGGCTGGCCGAAGCCCAGGTCCGGCGCTTCCCCGGCT
>JBDIBF010000076.1:0-13546 GCA_039812765.1 Holophagaceae bacterium | reverse complement strand
CGCGCCGAATTCAAAATCCATTCATCACCTCTGTGCTTATCCGAGTCCAGGCGTAAAGGTGTCCGAATGATTCCCGTCGGCCTAACCCTTCGCTCAAGCGGACCCGGCTGCGCCGGGCCGCATAGCTTTTTTCGTTAGGCGCCGCCGGGAGCTCTCATGCCAAGACAACTCGTCTCCCCAATAAGATTCTTTGCCATCTGTAGTCTGTACATTTGTGCTGCTATTGGTTATTCAGCAGACATCAAATCACCCAAGATCCTAAATCATGTTGTATACACGGACCCTGTCGCATTGAGATCCGCTATAGCTGAAGGCGAAGATGCGAATCTACTCCTACATAATATTGACGCAATGTCGATATTATTTAATTGGCCTCATTCAAAAGAATGTTTACAAATTCTTTTAAATACGCCAGGTACCACTTTAAACGATCCGGGCGACGATGGCTGCGCTCTATTACAACTTACTGCAACTCATCCCGAAATGCTGAATATATTACTAAATAATGGTGCCAAGCCATATTGGAAAGCAAGAAAACTATTCTTCAGAAAAAGAGTTTATTTGCTCCTATTTCTTTTCGACTTAGCTCCCATTTATGGTGGTGGATTTGGGATGAAATCTTTTGAAATCGCCATCAATCATCCATCCTGCCAAAACCAACTCAAGGGTCGAGTGGGTCGATTATTACTTTCCAAGGCGAACAAATTGAAAGCCGCGGATGTTGGGGCTTGTGCAACCGGCTATGAAGAATATGTTGGCTTCATCGAAAAACTAAAACGAATTGTCAAAGAACGTGTCGTTTCAGATTGAGCGATACAAATGCGAATCAGCCCCACCCCTCGCCTAACCTTCCGTTCAACCCAGACCCGGCTACGCCGGGCCGGTTAACTTCCTCCGTTAGGCCGCTGAATGATCCTTTACTCCATCACATCAATCTTTTTGGTAGGGCTGGCGCTCCAGGGGGCACCTGCGGAAGTCCGAATCCTACCGGGTTGTTCGATGTACATTCCGAACCAAGAGGGTTTGAAAAAATGGAAAGGCAATCATCTAGCAGTTATTTATTTGGGGTCCACTTTCGAAGAGTCGACTTTCAAGATTCGAAAATCAAAAATTCTAACCAAAATAATTCGCTCCAATGATCCTCAATTACCAGACAGCATACAAATAATTTCTGAAGGTGATGGCAATCTTCTGTTCTTTGTTTCAGGTATTCCAGAAAATGTCCATGCTCGTAATGTCGAAGACTTTCATACTAGATCGAGCATTAAACCTGGTGATCCAAGTTACCAGGCGTTCGGAACATGGGATGGAATACCATTCTTAATCTCTTATCCTCAGGCATCTGGATATCGAGATGTGGAATTAAAAATAGGCAATCACAAGGTGCCATTCTATAAACTCCCACCGAATAATGGCCTGCGGGTCAGATGGGCTGGTGATATCGATGGCGATGGCCAATTGGATTTTTATACAATCGAAACCAATGACAATGGTGAAGAACAGCATAAACTTTATTTAAGTAGTCATGCAATACTAGGCTCACTGATTGGTGAAGCCGCTTCTTATTCAGTCACAGGTGATTGATGAAGGCACGCGGCCTGTCCTGAAAGCCCCACCGAAAATCAGAAATAGTTACTCCTAGGATGCATCCGCAATTTCGGTGATTTGCACGGCCAGGCCGAGTTTCTGAAGCTCCTTGAGGTGCCTCTGGATGGTCTTCTGGCGCGACCTCGGCGCGAGCGTCCGGGCCTCGGGTTCGTGGTACGGCTCCAGGTTCTTGAGCACGTGGTAGACGATCACCAGCAGCTTGCGCGCGATGGCCATGCGGGACTTCATCTTGCTTCCGGTCCTCGCGCAGAGGCGCCGGTACTTCGCGCCGAAGTGGCAGTCCTTCTTCAGCACGGCGGCGCCGGCGCACTCCACCATCGTGGTGCAGAGGTACGGGTTGCCCTTGCGGGTCGCGGCGCGACGGTGCTTGCCCGCGCTCTCCCGGCAGCCCGGCGCGACGCCGCCCCAGGCCGAGAGGTGCTTCTCCGTCGGCCACGGGTCCATGTCCACGCCGAGCTCCGCGGGGATCACGCAGGCCGACAGGTAGCTCACGCCGGGGATCGTCATCAGGAGCGCCAGGCGGACCAGGTAGGGCTCACGTCCCGCCCCCGGGTGTGACCCCTTTCGGCCCCCGGGGCGATCAACCTGTGGAAGGGTTCCGGCGGCCGGACCCCGACCAAGGAATCCCCATGCCCATCGCTGCCGCATCCTCCCGGAAGGCATACCGGACTTGCCTCTGGCTCGCCAGCCTCTCCCTCCTCATGCTGCTCGCGTGCGTCCTCGCCTTCCGGAAGCTGAATGGCACCTACTGGTCCTCGGAACACGGGTCCCCGGAGGCGCTGGTCTCCTGCGGCCTCGTCTTCCTCTTCCTCGTCGCCTTCAGCATCCTGGAGCTGGCCTCCAAGATCCTCGCGATGGTGGCGATCGTCCGGAACGACCGCTTCTCCAGGCCCCAGAAGGCGGGCTTCATGCTGCTCCTCTGGCTGCTGGGCCCCCTGTTCCTGATCCCCTTTTCCTGGGTTCAATGGAGGGCCTCCCGGCCCGCTCCCTGATCCACCCCTCCGGCCGGACCTTCCCCAGGAGTCCCCCATGGCCAGGATCACCGGAATCGGCGGCGTCTTCTTCAAGAGCACGGGCGACCCCAAGGCCCTCGCCGACTGGTACGCCAAGAACCTCGGCCTGACCTTCGAGCCCTGGGGCGGCGCGCTGCTGCGCTGGACCGAGGACGCGAAGGTGGACGGCGGCGTGACGGTGTGGAGCGCCGCCAAGCCCGACACGACGTGGTTCAGCCCCAGCGAATCGAGCTTCATGATCAACTACCGCGTGGACGACCTGGAGGGCCTGGTGGCGCACCTCCGCGCCAACGGCGTGGAGATCCTCCAGGGCCCCGACGTGGACGACAACGGATCCTTCGCGTGGATCCTGGACCCCGACGGCAACAAGGTCGAGCTGTGGGAGCCGAAGGCCATGCCGGCGGGCGGCGACAAAGCCTGAAGAGGCCGCGGCATCCGGGCGTTATGCTGATCTCCAGGTGCCCCATGAACCTCCAGCTCGAAATCGAACAGGAAGCCGACGGCCGCTGGATCGCCGAAGTCCCCCAGCTTCCCGGCGTGCTGGCCTACGGCGCCACGGCCGACGAGGCCATGGCCAAGGCCGAAGTCCTGGCCCTGCGCGTGATCGCGGAACAGCTGGAGCAGGGCGAGGCCAAGCCCCAGCCCGTATCCATCACGTTCAGCGCCGCATGACGGAGTGGCCCTCCGCCAAGGCCCGGCGCGTGCTCGCGGCCCTGCAGGCCCTTGGCTGGACCGTGAAGCGCCAGTCCGGCTCCCACCGGACGCTGGCGCGGCCGGGTTGGCCCGATGTGGTCTTCGCCTTCCACGACGGTGAGGAGATCGGCCCCCGAATGCTCGCCCGCCTCGCCAAACACACAGGGATGACACCCGATGACCTCCCCTAGCCCCCTTCCCGCCTGGCACGCCCTCATCGAGGCCCGGGACCCGTCGCGCCTGGACGCGCTGCTCGCCGACGACGCCGTGTTCCACTCGCCGGTGCTCCACACCCCGCAGATGGGCAAGCCCCTCGTGAAGGGCTACCTCGCCGCCGCCATCGGCATCCTCGGGCAGGCCTCCTTCCGCTACACGCGGGAAATCGTCGGCGCGCGGGACGCGGTGCTGGAGTTCGAGGTGGAGCTGGACGGCCTCCTCATCAACGGCGTGGACCTGATCCGCTGGAACGACGACGGCCTCATCACCGACTTCAAGGTCATGATCCGGCCCCTCAAGGCCCTCCAGCTGGTGCAGGCGAAGATGGCCGAGGCCCTGGCCCGACGGAGCTGAGCCCCGGTTCTTCCCACCAGCCCTGGGCGGGATGGAACGCCGGTCACCGATTCCAGGCCGCACCCCTGGCACGGGCCCGGAAAGGCACGGACCTTGGGAGCGCCCCCGTGAACCCCGGGACCCCGTGGCGGGTCCAACGCCTGGAGGTGCGCCATGGGAACCTTCCACCGTCCCTTGATCCTCGTCGCCGCCCTGCTGGGCTTCGCCGCCCGGGCCCAGGAGATGCCCGTCCAGGACGCGCCACCCCAGGACGCGCCCGCCCAGGCCCAGCCGCCCACCCCGGCCCCGAAGGACCCGCCGCCGCCGCCGCCCCGCGAACGTCCGGCCCCGCCGACCACCTCCCCCGAGGCCGACCGTGACGGCGGCCAGTGGGTCTACACCGAACAGCACGGCTGGGTGTGGATGCCCTACGGCGACGACAGCATCCACGTGTCCGACGACGGCGGGCCGCCCCACATGTACGTCTACGTCCATGACGACGGCTGGTGCTGGGTGCTGGCCCCCTGGCTGTGGGGCTGGGGGCCGCGGCCCTGGTTCGGGCCGCTCGGCTACCACCGATATGGCTGGTGGGGCGTGGGCATCGGCCACTGGTACGGCTTCAGCGGCCATCCCGGCGGCTGGGCGCACCCTGGCCGCGGCGTCTGGCGGGACGGGCACTGGACCGGCGGTCGCGGCCTGAGCCGTCCTGCGGTGCCCGGCTGGCGGAGCACCACCCCTTCGCCCCGAGGCCGCCCCGGCGGCACCTTCCACGGCAGCCACGGGTCCTGGAGCCCCGGCGTGTCGGGCCGGAGCTGGAGCGGCTCGAGCCGCGGCCGCCACCGCTGAGGGGCCGTTCCGCCCCTCCCGGAGGACCACGCCGCTCCCCTCTGGGATACTCCTCCCATGGCGACGTCCAAGCTGCCCCCGGGCTTCCCCTTCACCTGGCGCTGGGCTGCCGTGATCGCGCTCGTGGCCTTCGCGGGCTTCGGCGTCTTCCTCGTGCTCGTGCAGGTCATGCTGGTGCTGCTCTCCCCGGCGGGCCGCTGGCACCGCCCCGGCTGGTCCCAGGTGGAGATCACCCTGCTGGACAAGGACGACGAGGGCCGCCTCACCGGCAAGGCCTGGGGCAAGGTGGACGGCACCTTCAAGGCCCTGCGCTTCGACAAGGGCGAGGCCGCGAAACTGCGGGTGGAGGACGAGGTCCGGGTCCTCGACAACTACTTCGCCGGCGGCGTGCGCCCAGACCAGTTCCTCCTCACGCCCTGGCGGCTCGTGATGGAGTACCCCGAACCCCTCATCGCTCTCGCCCTCTTCCTCGCCTGGCGCCTGCGGAAGACCCAGGCCAGGCTGGACGCCATCGTCCCCGACATCCCGCGCAAGGTCTGGAAGGACGACTTCCATGAGCGGTCCAAGCGCTTCGCGGGCCAGGAGCCCCAGGAGAAGCCATGATCCCTTTCGCGATCCTCCTCGCCGCCTGGACGGCGCTTCCCCAGGCCCCAGCGCCAGCGCCCTCCCAGGCCCGGGGCGCCTTCGAGGTGAAGGTGGAGCCCGCCGCGGCGTCGGGCTTCGCGGATCCCTCCCTCGCGCGCATGCTCCTGCGCAAGACCTACCACGGCGACCTGGAAGCCGCCGCCGAAGGCCAGATGCTCAGCGCCGGCGCGCCAGCCTCCGGGAACGCGGGCTACGTGGCCCTCGAGTCCGTCACGGGCACCCTGGCCGGCCGCAAGGGCGGCTTCGCCCTCCTCCACCGCGGCACCCTCACCGGCGGCGCCATGGACCTCGCCATCGACGTCGTGCCTGGTTCCGGCACCGGCGACCTCAAAGGCCTCGCGGGGAAGCTGTCCATCGAGATCAAGGACGGGAAGCACGGCTACGTCTTCACCTACACCCTTCCGCCAAGGCCCTGACTCCCATGCCCCTCGCCCTGCTCCTCCCGGCCGCCCTCCAGGCCCCGGCTCCCATCCCCTCCGACCTCGCCGCCGTGTTCCGGGACTTCCAGGCCGCCCTGGCGGCGGACGATCCCGCGGCCCTCGCGAAGGTGATCCGCTTCCCCCTGCGCAGCAACGAGTTCGGCGGGCCCGTGAAGGACGCGGCGGCGTTGAAGCAGCGCTGGGGGCGAATCTTCCCGTCCGCGGTGCGGGCCGCCCTGGCGAAGGGAACCCTCGAGCGCACCGAAGGCGTGAAGGACACCTTCGAGGCCTTCAGCGACGCCGGCGGCCTGCCCATCCGCTTCCTCTTCACGAGGACGAAGGCGGGCTGGCGGCTCAGCGCCCTCGACAACATCAACGAATGAGCGGCCCCGTGCTCGAGACGCCGCGGCTGCGGCTGCGGCCCCTGGTGCCGGAGGACGGCGCTTTCGTGCTCGAACTCCTCAATGAGCCGGGCTGGCTCCAGCACATCGGCGACCGCGGCGTGCGCAGCCTGGCGGACGCCCGGCGCTACATCGCCGACGGCCCCGGCGCCATGCTCGCCCGCCACGGCGTCGGACTCCTGGCGGTGACCCTGAAGGCGGACGGGGCGCCCGTGGGCATCTGCGGCCTGCTGCGGCGCGAGACGCTCCCCGATCCCGACCTCGGCTACGCCCTCCTGGCGCGGCACACGGGCCGGGGCTACGCGCGCGAAGCCTGCGCGGCGGTGCTGGACTGGGGGGCACGCAGCCTCGGGATCACCCGCGTCCTCGCCATCACGTCCCAGGGGAACACGGCCTCGGTGGCGGTGCTCGCGGCCCTGGGCTTCATTCACCGGGGGCGCCGTCGCATGCCCGGAGAGGACGAGGACGTGGACGTCTACTCACGCGGGCCGGAGGGGGGACCATGAACCCGGAAGGCTTCGGGCGGATCGCCCTGGTGACCGGCGGCGCCTCCGGCATCGGACGGGCCACGGCCCTGCGCTTCGCGCGGGAGGGCGGCTGCGTGGCCGTCGCCGACCTCGACCTCGCCGGGGCCCGCGACGCGGTCCGGGACGTGGAGGCCCTGGGCGCCCGGGGCCTCGCCCTGGAGCTGGACGTGGCGGACGAGGCGGCCTGGGCCGGAGCCGCCGGGGCCGTGCTGGACGCCTTCGGCGCCCTCGACGTGCTCGCCCACTGCGCCGGTATCTCCGAGGCTTCGCCGGTGGAGGACATGGGCCTGGAGGCCTGGCGGAGGGTGATGGCGGTGAACCTGGACGGCGCCTTCCTCGCGGTGAAACACGGCGTGCTGGCGATGCGCCGCCACCCGGGCCGCGCGGCCCGGGGCGGGAGCATCGTCCTGGTGGCCTCGGCCTCGGGCCTCAAGGCCGCGCCGGGGGCCAGCGCCTACGCCGCCAGCAAGGCCGGCGTGCTCATGCTCGCCCGCAGCGCCGCCCTGGAATGCGCCCGGGCGCGGGACGGCATCCGCGTCAACGCCGTGGCCCCCGCGGGCGTGCGGACGCGGATGTGGTCGTCCATGCCCTTCTTCCAGGCGCGGGTCGCGGAGGCGGGCGAGGCCGCCGCCTGGGCCGAGCTGGAGGCCATGCAGCCCCTGGGGCGCTTCGCTGAGCCCGAGGAGGTGGCCGACGCCATCGCGCACCTCTGCGCGAGCCCCACCGCCACCGGCAGCGTCCTGGTGCTGGACGGGGGCTACACCGCCTAGCCGTCCCGGCGCCCGAGCTCGTGCATCAGGATGGCCCCCGCCGCGGCGACGTTGAGGCTGTCCACGCCGCCGCGCATGGGGATGCGCACCCGCCGGTCGCAGCGGGCCAGCCAGGCCTCGTCGAGCCCAGGGCCCTCCTGGCCGAGCACCAGGGCGGTGCGGAGCGCCGGAGCCCAGTCCCGGACCTCCACGCTGCCGGCCCCGGGATGGGCGGCCACCACCTCCGAGCCCGGCTCCTCGCGCCAGGCCTCCACCCATTCGGCGGGGTCGGCCTTCTGCCACACGGGCACCTTCCACACCGCCCCCATGGAGACCCGCACCGTGCGCCGGCTCCAGAGGTCCGGCCCCGGCCCCGCGAGCACGCCGTCCATGCCCAGGGCCGCGGCGCTGCGCACCAGCAGCCCGAGGTTCTCCGCGTCCTGGAGGCGGGGCAGGACGAGCAGGCGCCGGCACAGGCGCAGCTTCCGCTCGGGCGGCTCCGGGGGCACCGCCACGCAGGCCAGCAGGCCCCGGTGGAACTCGAAGCCGACGAGGGCGGACAGGGCCGAGGGCTCCATGCGGACCAGCTCCGCCCCGGCGGGCATCCGGTCCGCCATCCCTTCGGCGGCGGCCGGCGTCGCGAGCACGCTCACCATCCGCAGCCGCCCGGCGGCGGCCCCGGCCAGGGCCTGCTCCACCAGCAGCCGGCCCTCGCAGAGGAAGCAGGCCCCCTGCCCCGGCACCTCCCGGGGGCCCGCGGCGCGGAGATCCTGGTAGGGCTGGAGGCGGGGGTCGGCGAGGGCGTCCATGGGCCCCATTGTGGGAAGGCCGCGGGGCCGTGGCGCGGGAAAGTGCGCGGCGGCGGTCACGCCTCCCGTCCGCAGGTAGGATCGGGATTGCGAACTTTCAACCCGAGACCGACGAGGATCCGGAGTCGTCCATGGCCCACCGCAAGCTGCCCCGGCACCTCACCTGGATGGAGTCCTTCGCCGCCGCGGTGGAGACGGGGACCCTGGAGGGGGCGGCCCAGCACCTGGGCGTGGCGCGCTCCGTGGTGAGCGAGCATCTCCGGGCGCTCGAGGGTGCGGTGACCGGCGGCGAGCCCCTCATCGAGCGGGGCCCCGGCAAGCGCTTCAAGCTCACGCCCCGGGGGGAGCGGCTCTATGCCGCCGCCCAGGCGCCCCTCCATGCCCTGGACCTGAAGCGCCTCCAGGACTCGGCCTCCCTGGAGCCCAGCCTGCGCCTGGGCCTGAACCCCACCCTTTCCTCCCTTCTCCTGGAGCCCCTGGCCCTGGAACTGGCGCGCCATGGCGTGAAGCTGGAGGCCAGCTTCGGGGGCGCCTTCGACCTAGTGCGGCAGGTCCAGACCCGCCAGCTGGACCTGGCCCTGGGCTTCACGCCCCTGCCGCCCCACCGCGGCGTGGAGCCCGAGGTCCTGGTGCGCCTGTCCTTCGTGGTGCTGGGCTCACCGGGCTCGGCCCTCGCCCAGCGCGCCGCGGGGCGGAGACGGCTGAAGGTGAAGGACCTGGCCGGCCTGGCCTTCGTGGACTGGCTGCGGGACGACCCCTACGGCGGCGCGAACTCCGCCCGCTTCGCCGGCGCCGGGATCCTGGTGGCCGAAGCCGCGCGGGTCGAGAGCTTCCTCCAGCTCTATCCGGCGCTGCGGGCCTACCGGGCCGTGGCCATCGCCCCGGACCTGCGGGCCCTCGCCCCCTTCCCGAAGGACCTCGCCGTGTGGGACCTGGTGGAGGAGCATCCCCAGACCGTCGAGGTGGTGGCCCTCGCCCCCAGCGGCGGAAGCAGCGCCGAGGCGTCCCTCTGCCTGAAGGCGCTGCGCCGGCGCCTGCGGTGACTTAATTTCGTTAATCCGACGTTTGATTCGATCTTTTTTGGTTTTCCGCTTTTCCCCCGGGCCCTAGGGTGGAGGATCGAGGTCCCCCATGTCGCCCACCCAGGCCGGCCCCACCCAGCAGGCGATCGACAAGCTCCCCGCCCACCTCCGCCGCTACGTGGTGGACCAGGACTACGCCGCCTACACGCCCCGGGACCACGCGGTGTGGCGCCACATCCTGCGCCGCCTCACGGGGCACCTGAAGGACAAGGCCCACGGCAGCTACCTCCAGGGCCTCGAGGCCACGGGCATCGGCCTGGAGCGCATCCCCAGCCTGGACGAGATGAACCTCCGCCTCGCGACGCTGGGCTGGAGCGCCGTGGCCGTGCGCGGCTTCATCCCCCCGGCGGTGTTCACCGAACTGCAGGCCCTGCGCGTCCTCGCCATCGCCGCCGACATCCGCACCCACGAGCACGTGGACTACACGCCGGCTCCGGACATCGTCCACGAGAGCGCCGGCCACGCGCCCATCCTCGCCGACGCGCGCTACGCCGAGTACCTGCGCCGCTGCGGGGTGGCGGGCTTCAAGGCCATCGCCTCGGTGGAGGACGAAGCGGTCTTCCAGGCCATCCGCAACCTCAGCGTCGTGAAGGAGGATCCCGCGGCCACCCAGGACGACATCGCCCACGCCGAGGAGCGCCTCCACGCGGCCTCCGCCAGCCGCCGCTACGTCAGCGAGAACACCCGGGCCTCGCGGCTCTACTGGTGGACCGCGGAATACGGCCTGGTGGGCGACCTGGCCTCGCCGAAGATCTACGGTGCGGGGCTACTCTCCTCCATCGGCGAGGCCCAGCACTGCCTTTCGCCCGGGGTCAGGAAGGTCCCCCTCAGCCCAGCCTGCGCGGACACCGAGTTCGACATCACGCGCATGCAGCCCCAGCTCTTCGTGGCGCGGGACTTCGAGCACCTCTTCGAGGTGCTCGACGCCTTCGAGGCCACCATGGCCTGGAAGCGGGGCGGAGACTACGGCCTCGAGGAGGCGCTGAAGGCGCGCACGGTGAACCACCTCGTCCTGTCCGGCGGCCTGGAGCTGACCGGCAAGGTGGCCGAGCTCTTCCGGGCCCCCGGCGTCCGGGCACCCGGCGTCCGGGCCCCCGGCCGCGGCGGCGCCCTGTCCACGGCCCTGGCCCGGGTGGAGGGCCCCCTGCTCCTCTCCCGGGAGGGCCGCGCCGAGGGCCGCCCCTGGTCCGGTGAAGCCCTGGTGGCCTTCGGGCGCGGGGAGCTGCCCGAGCGGGGCGCCTTCAGCCTCGCCCTGGAAGGGGGCCTTTTCCTCACCGGGTACAAGGTGGGGGAGCAGGAGGTCATCAACCTGCGGGCCCACCTGGACGGCCGGCCCCTGGACGTGCCCTCCTGGGCCCTGCTCCTGCTGAGCGAGGGCCTGCCCTCGGTGGCCGGGGGCCCGGCGGACCCCGGCGCCTGGGACCGCTGGTTCGGCGCCAGCAACGCCTTCGCCGAAGGGGAGGCCGAATCCGTCGCGCGGGCCCGGAAGGCCCAGGCCCTGCCGGCGGATCTCGCGGAGGCCTATGCGGCCCTGCGGGCCCTGCGGGAGCGGGGCGGCGCCGATGCCGAAGCGGTGGCCCGCATTGCGCGCCAGGCCCGGGAGGCCGATGATTGGCTCCTGCTGGAGGAGGCCGAGGAGCTCCAGCAGCCCCTCGCAGGAGCCCGCCCATGAACCTTCCCGACGGATGGATCCAGCAGGAGAACGCCCTCTGCCGGGAGGTCCGCACCCCGGACTTCCTGACGGCCTACAACATGGTGAGCGCGCTGGTGGGCCCCGCCGAGGGGCTGAACCACCACCCGGACCTGGCCTTCGGCTGGGGCTACGTGCGCATCCGCCTCACCACCCACGACGCCGGCGGCGTGACCGGGAAGGACTTCGAGCTGGCCCAGGCCGTCAACGAGGCGCTCCGCCCCTTCGGCGTCTGAGGGCTCCGTCCCCGGGCGCCAAGCCCCTAGACTGGCATCCTGGAGGAACCCGGTGGACAAGGCACAGCTCGAAGCGGCCCTGAAGGCCTTTCCCTACTGGTACCACCGCATCGAATTGCCCCACGGCGTGGTCACCCCGGGCTGGGCGCCCCTCCACCCGCCCTCCTACATGCTCCCGGAGCGGCTGGACGGGCTGCGGGTCCTCGACGTGGGCGCCTGGGACGGTTACTGGACCTTCGAGGCCCTGCGGCGGGGCGCGCGGGAGGCGGTGGCCATCGACGACTTCTCGGACTTCCTCGGGATGTTGGGGAACGAGGACCGCCGGGCCTGGGAGACCTTCGACTTCTGCCGCGAGGCCCTCGGCCTCTCCGAGGACCGGTGCCGCCGGGTGGAGATGGACGTCTACGAGGCCAGCGAGGCCGTGCTGGGCCGCTTCGACCTGGTGCTCTGCTTCGGTGTCCTCTACCACCTCCGGCATCCCTTGCTGGCCCTGGACCGGCTGGGGGCCCTCTGCGACGGGGAGATGATCCTGGAGAGCGCCATCCTGGACGACTTCAGCCCCTACCGCGGCGGCTTCGGCCACGGCTATCCCGGTGGCCAGATGGTGATGGAGTTCTACCCCGGCGACGAATACGGGCAGAACACCACAAACTGGTGGGTGCCAACCCTGGACTGCATGGGAAACATGCTGGCCTCCGCGGGTTTCGAGGACGTGCGCATGTGGAAGCTGGTGCAGAACCCGAGGGAGCTGCCCCTCCTGCGCGGGTTCGCCCGGGGCCGGAAGCGGCTCAGCGGAACAGCCAGCGCTTGATGGCGTGGACCGTGGTGTCCCGCCCGATCTCGGCGATGCTCTCCGCCAGGGGGATTTCCTTCGGGCAGGCCTTCACGCAGTTCTGCACATTGCCGCAGTCGGCGATGCCGCCGTCGCCCATGAGGGCCTCCAACCGCGCGGCGCGACCGGCCTTGTCGGTGCCCAACAGGTTGGCGAGGCGCGCCTCATGGAGCACCGCGGCGCCGATGAAGGTCGCCCGCCGGGCTCCTTCCGACGAGCCGTAATTCGGGCAGGCCTCCAGGCAGGCGCCGCAGGCCACGCAGGCCGCCAAGTCCTGGGCCCGGGCGGGGTCCGCGGCCCGGGCCTCCCCCATCTCGGCGTCCACCCGCCGCAGGTCCCGGCCGATGCGGCCGCGGTCCACCACGAGGTCCCGCACCAGGGGGAAGCGGGAGAGGGGCTCCACGGTGACCACGCCCTCCCGGTCCGCCGCGGCCTCGAGGAGGGTCCCGCACGCCATCCGGGCCCGGCCGTTGATGAGCATGGCGCAGCTCCCGCAGGCCTCCTCCAGGCAGGACGCCTCCACGGCCACCGGAGCGCCGGGACCCTCGGCCCGGAGGGCCCCCAGCACCGTGATCCCCCCGGGGGCGGCGATCTCCCGCACCTCCCAATGGACCGGCTGACCGGGGCCGTCCTGGCGGCGGATGCGCAGCTTCACGGTCATGGGCGCGCCTCCGCCCGGAAGGCATCCCCCGAGGCGGCCACCTCCACGGCGCCGGGGGCCTGGGACCGCAGGCCCAGGGCGGCGAGCCCGGCCCGGACCCAGGCCACGGTGGCCGGAAAGTCCAGGGCCTCCAGCAGGGAGGCGTTGGCATGGTGGAGGTGGTCCACCGGGCGCACCGGCGCCTCTTCCAGGCGGGCCAGCCCGGCGTCCAGGGCCCGCAGGTCGGCCCCGGGCCCGCGGGCGGCCTCCACGGCGTCCCCCAGGGCGCGCAGGGCGCCAAGCAGGGGCTCGCCCTTGGCGCGCCCCAGATGGTCCTGGACCCGGTGCCGCAGTTCCGCCGTCGCATGGTCCAGAAGGGCCGCGTCCACCGGCACCTGCTCGCTGCGGGCGGCGCGCCGCCCGGCCTCGCGGCCCTGGAGCAGCCAGGCCAGCAGCTCGTCCCCGGGCAGAGCCGCCCGACCGAAGCCGCCCCAGGCGGCCTCTCCGGCGGCCCAGAGGCCCGGCAGGCCCGTGGCCATGGTCTCGTTCACCTTCAGCCCGCCGAGGCTGCCCACCACCGACCGGCGCAGGGGCAGGGGTTCCCCCAGGGGGTTCCGTCCGGTGAAGGCGCCCGCCAGCCTGGGAAAGACGCCGCCCCAGCGCTTCAGCGCAGGCCGGGCGAGACCGCGCAGGTCCAACGCCGCATCGGTGCAGGTGGCCCCCGCCGCCACCAGCAGGGGCGGCACCGCCAGATCCTTCTCCGGCCCCGGGACGGCGGCCTCCCAGGCGAGCAGGTCCGGGTCCACC
>JBDIBF010000075.1:0-13595 GCA_039812765.1 Holophagaceae bacterium | reverse complement strand
TGAACGAAACCAGGCGCTCAGTGTCTGGCTCCACTTCTACAATCACCACAGGCCCCACAAGGCCCTCGGTGGTCAGCCCCCCATGTCCAGGCTGAACAACCTCGTTGGCACCGACACCTAGAAGGTCCGGAGCAGGTCCAGGGCCCGCCGCAGCTCACGCCGGGCCTCTCGCGCGTCCTGGAAGGCCTTCGGGGCGCCATGGCCCGGCAGCACCCAGCGGAAATCGACGTCCAGGAGCCGTTCCAGGGAGGCCAGCTGGGCCTCCCAGTCGTGCCAGCACACGCTTCGCCCCGCGCTCAATCGGCCCCGGTCCGGGTTCCACCAGAGGTGGTCGCCGGTGAAGAGGAAGTCCCGGTAGAGCAGGCACTGGCTGCCCTTCGTATGGCCCGGCACGGGGATGAGGAGCAGGTCCGGGTCCAGCCGGACGGGATCCTGGCCGCGGATCTCGCGCTCCATCCCGCGGATGCCCTCGTCGGCGTGGATCACGCGCTCGCAGCCGAAGCGCGCCCGGAAGGCGGCGTGGTCCGCGATGTCGTCCCGGTGGCTCAGCACCATCCAGCGCAGGCCGCCCAGGGCCTCGAGCCTGGCCATCAGCGGCCCGGCGGCGCGGGGGCTGTCCACCAGCACGTTCCCCGCCTCCCGGCGGATGAACCAGCTCCAGGCCCCGAAGCTCCGCTCCGAGGTGTAGCCGCAGAAGTGGACCCCGCCCTCCACCGGATGGGGGAAGGCCCGGGCCGCCTCGGCCAGGCCGGTCTTGTCATCGGTGCCGATGCTGGAGGTCGGGCAGGCCACCAGGGCCATGGCGGCCCGCATCCTGGCCTCCCCGGTGGCGGGCTGGCGGGCCACCACGCTGTGGTCGCCGGCATCGGCATAGGTCTCCGGGGCGAAGGTGTAGCAGGTGCCGCAGTCGATGCAGCTCCGGTCCACGAAGAAGGCTCCGGGAGCGTTTCCCGGGAAGGCGTCGGCGCGGCGGGCCACGGCCCTCAGTCCGCCGGGGCGAAGGTGAGGGTGCCGGCGGCCACGTCCGGGATGGCGAGGAGTTTCCGGGCCGGGTCGAGGCCGAGGTCCGCGGCGCTCATGAAGCCGCCCTTCCAGAGCGTCGCCTTCCCGTCCTCCCCGACCCTGTAGACCTTCCCGCCCCTGTAGTCCGTCACGTAGCAGTGGTCTCCCAGCTTCACGAGGCCGTCGAGGTTGCCCAGGCGCTCGGAGGTCACCGGGGCGATGGCCTTGGTGCGGAGGTCCACCTTCAGCAGCCGCCCCGGCTCCCGGGTCGCGAAGCCCTTTCCGGTAATGGTCCCCCACGCCGCCACCAGGAGGTTCCCGCCGTCCACCCAGAGGCCGTTGGGGCATTCGAGCTTCCGGTCCGCCAGGAAGACCTCCACCTTGCCCCCTTGGCGCAGCCGGTAGATCACGCTGCGCTCCATGTCGGAGGCATAGACCTCGCCCGAAGGGCCGACGGCGATGTCGTTCAGGAGGGAGGCCCCCTGGACGGGGATGCGCTGCACGAGTTGGCCCTTGGCCAGGTCGATGACGGCGATCTTGTCGAGGTCGGCGACGTAGAGGTTCCGCCCCACGAGGCCCAGGCCCTTGGGGGCGTCCAGGCCCTGGACCCACTGCTTCTCGAGGATCTTCCCGTCCGCGTCCAGCCGTGAGATGAAGGCCCGGCCGTCCCGGGCCTTGGAATCCCCGGCGAGGTTCGACACGTACCAGCACTTGCCGGCGGCGTCCCAGAGCGCGCTCTGGGGATTGTTCAGGCCCCGGGTCACGTGGACGCCCGGGGACGCCGGGGCCTTCGGGGCCTGGGCGGGAAGCAGGCAGGCGGCAAGGAGCAGGGTCAACGCGCGCACGGGAGGCTCCTGGGAGGGGCTGACTCCATTCTGCGCCGAGCGGGCGAGGAATCCACCCGGGGCCTGCCGGACTCAGGCCCGGAAGGCCCCGAGGTGCTCCTCGAAGAAGGCGTCGAGGCTCCGCGGCGCCTGGCCGGTCACCAGTTCCACGGTTCCCGTGAGGTAGTCCGAGGCGCCCCGGCGCACGGCCTGGTTGAGGGCGGTCATGCCGTAGGCGTACCAGGCGTCCATGCCCAGGCCCTGCATGGCGCCGAAGGCCGCCGCGTCGGGGACCGTCACCACCGGGACCTCCCGGCCCAGCTTCGCCGCCAGCCTGTCGGCCGCCTCGGCGTTGGAGAGGCTCTCCGGACCGGTGAGGTCGTAGACGAGTCCGTCGTGGCCTGGATCCAGGAGGGCCTTGGCGGCGGCGCCCGCGATGTCGCGGGTGTCCACCCAGCCCATACGGCCCGCCCCGGCGTTGGTGTAGACGGGCTGCCCCGCCTTGATGGCGTGGGCGTAGAAGGCCACCCAGTTCTGCTGGAAGAAGGTGGGGCGCAGGATCGTGAAGTCGAGGCCGGAGGCCTCCAGATGGCGCTCGACCAGGGCATGGTGGCGCAGCAGCGGGCTCGCGGCGTCGGCGCTGGCCCCCTGGGCGGAGAGCTTGACGACCTTCCGGAGCCCGGCGGTCCTGGCGGCGTCGATGGCGGCGATCTCCAGGGGGGCGAAGCGGGACGCCGCGGAGAGAAGGAAGAGGGCCTCGGCTCCGGCCAGCGCGGACTTGAGGCTGGCCGGGTCGCCGAGGTCGCCGCGGACCACCGGGACGCCCTGGCCGGCGAGGGCCTGGGCCGAAGCGTCGCTGCGGGCCAGGGCCTTGAACGGCGCGCCGGACTGTTTCAAGGCGGTGATGAGGTGCTGGCCGACCTTTCCAGTGCTGCCGGTGACAAGGATCATGGGATCTCCTGGGAGAGGGGTTGGAGGGCGGATCAACGGTGGACGACCACGTCCCGGGTCTCGAATCGCACCTTGGGCAGCTCCGCGTACTTGTCCTCGGGGCTGCGGTAGCCCGCGGCCACCGCGGCCACGGTGCGGTATCCCCTGCCCTCGAGGCCCAGGATCCGGTCGTATTCCGCGGGGGCGAGCCCTTCGATGGGGCAGGTGTCCACCCCCAGCATCGCCGCCACGGCCATGAACTGGCCCATGGCGATGTAGGCCTGGCGGGCGTTCCATTGGAAGCGGGCCTCCCGGTCCCGGGTGGTGATGGCCGAGCGCAGCATGCCGCGGAAGCCTGAAAGGCTGGAGGCAGGGACGTCCCGGACCTCGGCGATGCGGGCCAGGTAGCGGTCCACGTCGGCCTCCGCCAGGTCGTCCCGCACGGCGAACACGACGTAGCGGCTGGCCTCCACGGGCTGGGGCTGGTTCCAGGTGGCGGCGACGAGCTCCCTGCGGAGGTCGGGGTCATCGACCACGATGAATTTCCAGGGCTGGAGGCCGTAGGAGCTGGGGCTCAGCACCAGGGCCTGCTCCAGCACATCCCAGGTTTCCGCCGGGATGGAGCGCCCGGAGTCGAAGCGCTTCGTGGCGTAGCGGTGGTTCAGGGCCTCCCGCGCGGTGGCGGGGGCGAGGGACGGCTCGAGGAGCGTCGTGGTCATGGCCGTCTCCTCACAGGGCCCGCGCCACGAAGGCGGCGATCTGGGCCTTGGGCTGGGCGCCCACGAGCTTGCCCACGGGCTTCCCATCCTTGAAAAGGAGCAGGGTCGGGATGCTCTGGATGCCGTAGCCGGCGGCCGTGTTCGGCTGCTCGTCCACGTTGACCTTGGCGATGGTGGCCTGGCCCTGGAGGTCGGCGGCCAGCTCGTCGAGGGCCGGGGCGACCATGCGGCAGGGGCCGCACCAGGGCGCCCAGAAGTCCACGAGGGTGGTGCCCTTCGCCGTCTGGGCGGCGAAGTCGGAATCGGTGAGGTGCTTCACCAGGTTGGACATTGCTTCTCCTTTCGGGTGCTAGAATCGGCTTCGGAGGTTGCGTCCTTCCGGGCCGTGACCCAATGTTTGGGTGCTTGCTCTCTTTTCGAAAGTAGGCACTATTTTGGAAGGTAGGTACCCCATGGTTAGAAAAGCCTGCGCGCTGCAACCCAATGTCCTCAGCGATGTCTGTCCCACCCGGAAGGTCCTGGACCTTATCGCCGACAAGTGGACCGTCCTGGTGATCTACCTGCTGGCGTCCGGCACCAAGCGCTACGGCGAGCTGCAGCGCTCCATCCACGGCATCAGCCAGAAGATGCTCACCCAGACCCTGCGCAAGCTGGAGGAGGACGGCCTCGTGAAGCGCACGGTCTACCCCGAGGTCCCACCCCGCACCGAATACGAGCTCACGCCCCTGGGCGCCACCCTGCGGGAGCCCCTCACGGCGCTCTGCACCTGGGCCCAGGAGCACATGGGCGAGGTGGAGAAGGCCCGGTCGCGCAAGAAGGCGCCGGCCCCGAGGCTCACGGCCTGAGGCGGCGAAGCCTTCGGCAGGCGGGCCCTCAGCGCTGGGCCACGCCCCACCTCGCCACGTCCTCCGGGGTGTCCAGATCGTGGGCCCCGGGCTCCCAGGGCACCTCCACCACGCCCTCCCCCTGCAGCAGCGCCTTGGCGCCGCGGTCGCCCTGGAGATCCCGGAAGCGCGGGAACCACCCCTTCCCGAAGAGGGCCGGGATGCCCACGGTGTCCCCGTAGGCGCAGGCGACGCGGGCCAGGGGGTCCTCGCCCGCGGCCCGCAGGACGCGGTTGAGGATGCGGGCGTCCACCGCGGGCTGGTCGCAGGTGAGGAAGAGGACCGCCTCCGTGCCCGGCGGCAGGGCCGCGAGGCCCGTCTGCATCGAGCCGGCCATGCCTTCCGGCCAGGCCCCATTGAAGGCCAGGGTCACCGGAAGGTCCGCCAGCACCGAGCCCACGGCGTCGTGGTAGGCCCCCAGCACCACCGCCACGCTGTCGGCCTTCGACCGCAGCGCCGCCTTCACCACCCGGCGCACCAGGGGCTCGCCCTTCACCTGCAGGAGCTGCTTCGGGCGGCCCAGGCGCACCGAGGCGCCGGCGGCGAGGACGACGATGCCCGTCCTCACGGCGCGCCGCCCCTTGGAGCGCGCTCCCGCAGGGGCAGCGGACGCCGGCCGGCCATCACCGCCTGCACCTCCGCCAGGATGGCCAGGGCGATGGCCTCGGGCCCGTCGCCGCCGAGGTCCAGGCCCACGGGATGGTGGAGCCGGATCCGCTGCCCGGCGCTGACCTCGAGCCCCTCCGCCTCCAGCTCCGCCAGCAGGCGGTCGCCACGGAGCCGGTGCCCCATCACGCCGACATAGCCCGCCGGGGACGGCAGCAGGAGCCGCAGGGCCTCCAGGTCCCGGGCGTAGTGGTGGGTGAGCAGGACCACCGCGCTCCGGGGATCCAGCCCAAGGTCGGGGATGAGCGCCCGGAGGGGCCCGGCCCGCACGACGTCCGCGGCCGGGAAGCGCTCCCGGGTGGCGAAGGCCGGCCTGGGATCGGCGACGCCGACCCGCCAGCCGAGGACCTGGGCCATCCGGACCAGGGGGCGGGCATCGTCCCCGGCGCCCAGGACCCAGAGCTGGATGGCGGGCTCGAGGCGCTCCAGGAAGCCGCCCGCCGGGACCTCGCCGTCGTGCCCCCAGCGCCGGGTCCCGGTCTCCGCGCCCTCGAGCCCCGTCCACAGCCAGCCCTCGCGCCGGCCCTGGAGGCAGCCCTCCACGAAGGCCAGCCAGGGCGCGCCGGGGTCCAGGGTCTCCACCAGGACGTCGGCCACGCCCTCGCAGCCGGAGCCGGTGCCCCACACCAGGTCCAGGTCCCCGCGCAGGTCGTAGCGCAGCAGGCGGGGACGCCCGGGGTCCTCCCGCCACCGCGCATGGACGTCGGCTTCGAGGCAGCCGCCGCTGAGGGCGCCGATCCGCGGTCCCGAGGCGTGCATGAGCAGGCGCGCCCCGGGTTTCCGGTAGCTGTGGCCCTCCGTCCGCGCCAGGGTGGCGAGGCCCCAGGCGCCGGCCTCGGTGCCGGTCCGGAGGACGCGGAGAATCTCCTGCAATTCCTTCAAGCGCGGCGCACCGTCTCGGGGGTGAGGGGCAGGCTGCGCACCCGCTTGCCCGTGGCGTGGAAGATGGCGTTGCCCACCGCCGGCGCGAGGGGCGGCAGGCCCGGCTCGCCCACGCCGCCCGGGGGCACGAAGGCCGGGTGCTCGACGAGGGCCACCTCGATCGCGGGGGCCTCGGGGAGCCGGAGCAGCCGGTACTCCCCGAAGGTGCCCTCCTTCACCCGGCCCTTCTCCACCGTGATGCGGCCGTGCAGCGCCGCGCCCAGGCCGAAGAGGATGCCGCCCTCGAGCTGGGCCTTCACGTTGCCCGGATTGAGGACGTATCCGCAGTCCGCGGCGCAGAAGACCTTCAGCACCTTCACCGTGCCGTCGGGCTTCACCTCCACCTCGGCCACCTGCGCCACGTAGGTGCCGCAGTCCAGGTAGGCGTGGGCCGCCACGCCGTGGCCGCGGCCCTTGGGGAAGGTCTTCCCGCTCCAGCCGGAGAGCTGCTTCACCCGCTCCAGCACGCCCCGCAGCCGCGCGAGGTCCACCTCCTCCGGGCCGACCTTGCGCTTCCCTTCCCCTTTCAGGAGCTGCAGGCGCCACTCGAGGGGATCCTTCCCCGCGGCGTGGGCCAGCTCGTCGAAGAAGCACTCGCTGGCGAAGGGGTTGAAGGAGGCGGGCACCGCGCGCCAGAAGCCCAGGGGCACCGGCACGTCGCTCTGGGCCCAGCTCACCTCCAGGTCGGGGATGGCGTAGGGCAGGTCCACGGCGCCCGCGAGCTCGGCCCCTTCCGGGGGCCAGGGCATCTTGAGGCTGGCGGCGATGGAGGGCCCCGCGAAGCGGTGGGACCAGGCCGCCAGGCCGCCCTTCGCGTCCAGGCCTCCCTCCAGCCGGTGCAGCGTGGCCGGCCGGTAAAAGTCGTGGCGCAGGTCGTCCTCCCGGGTCCACTGCACCTTCACGGGGACGCCGGCCTTCTTGGAGCACTCGACGGCGTCCAGCATGAAGTCGGGCATGGCGCGCCGGCCGAAGCCTCCCCCCAGCAGGGTCACGTGGACCTCGATCTGGTCGGCCTTGAGCCCCGTGAGGGCCTGGATGCCCTGCATCGCCCAGGCCGGGGCCTGGGTGGGGGCGTGGATCTCGCAGCGGTCCGCCCGCACGTCGGCGGTGGCCCCCATGGGCTCCATGGTGGCGTGGGCCAGGAAGGGGAAGGCGTACTCGGCCTGGAGCCGCTTCGCGGCCCCCTTGAGCCCGTCGGCCCCCTTGCCTTCCTTGCGGACGGTCTTCCCCGGGCTCTCGAGGCGCTTGGCGAACTGGGCCGGGAGGTCCGCGCTGGCGAAGCCGGCGGCCGGGCCCTCATCCCAGTCCACCTTCAGGGCTTCGCGGCCGGCGAAGGCGGCCCAGGTGTGCTCGGCCAGCACGGCGATGCCGCTCTGCACCTCGAAGACCTGCTTCACGCCGGGCACCTTCAGGGCCGCGGCGGGATCGAAGGCCTTCGCCTTGCCGCCGAAGACCGGGCAGCGCTCGATGCTGGCCACCAGCATGCCGGGCAGCTTCACGTCGATGCCGAAGCGGCCCTTCCCCGTCACCAGGTCCGGCCCGTCCAGGCGGCGGCGGCTCTTCCCGTGGCCGGCGAGCCTGCGGAGCGCGGGCTCCTTCGGCACCGGCAGCTTCGCGGCGGCCTCCACCAGGTCGCCGAAAGCCACCTTGCGTTTGGAACCCTTGTGCTCGACGAAGCCTTCCGCCGCCACGCACTCGGCGGCGGGGACCTTCCACCGGGAGGCGGCCGCGGCCACCAGCATCTCCCGGGCGGCGGCGCCCACCTTGCGGGAGGCCTCGAAGGTGGTGCGGGTGGTCTGGCTCCCGCCGGTGACGCCGAGGTCCCCGAAACGCGGCGCGGTGGAGGCCTGCGCCACCCGCACCTTCGACCAGTCGGCCCCCAGCTCCTCGGCCACCGCCTGGGCCATGGAGGTGCGCACCCCCTGCCCCATCTCGCTGCGGGTGGCCCACACGGTGACCGTGCCGTCGGCGGCCACCTGGAGCAGGGCGTTGGGCGCCAGGGACGGGGCCTCGGCGGCGGGCGCCGCCAGCCGGCCGAAGGCCTTCAGGTCCAGGGGGACGTGGAAGGCGAGGGCGAGGCCGCCCGAGGCCTTGAGGAAGTCGCGGCGGCGGGTCATTTCGCACCTCCCTTCGGGGCCCGGGAGGCTTGGGCCGCGGCGTGGACGGCGGCCCGGATCCTCAGGTAGGTGCCGCAGCGGCAAAGGTTCTCCCCCATGCCGGCGTCGATCTGGGCATCGGTGGGGGCCGGGTGCTGCTTCAGGAAGGCCGCGGCCTGCATGATCTGGCCGGGCTGGCAGTAGCCGCACTGGGCCACGTCGTGCTCCAGCCAGGCCTGCTGCACGGGGTGGTCGCCCTTCTCGGAGAGGCCCTCGATGGTGGTCACCTTCCGGGCCCCCACGTGGGAGACCGGGACCTGGCAGGAGCGCTCGGCCTCCCCATCGAGATGCACGGTGCAGGAGCCGCACTGGCCCTGCCCGCAGCCGAACTTGGTGCCCGTGAGGCCCAGCAGGTCCCGGAGCACCCAGAGGAGGGGCATGTCGTCCGGGGCCTCGACGGCCCGGGAGCGCCCGTTGATGGAAAGGGTATGGACCGGCATGGGCCACCTCGGCTGGCAGGGGAGTCGCCCCATGCTCCGCCTCCGGGCCCCCCGGGGCAAGGAGGAACCTCGAGGTGCGCGGCGGGTCCCCCGGAGCAGCGTATGATCAAGACATCACAGGATTTGAACCGTGCCCCTCTTCGTCTTCATCGTGGACCGCGTGATCTGGGCCCTTTCGGTCCTGCTCATCGTGTCGAGCATCCTCTCCTGGTTCCAGCCGGACCCCCGGAACCCCCTGGTGAGGCTCCTCCACGCCGTGGTGGACCCCCTCCTGCTGCCGGTCCGGGCGGTGCTGCCGCCCATGGGGGGCATGGACTTCAGCCCCATGGTGGTCATGATCATTCTCTGGATCCTGCGGGGCATGCTGGCCCGCGCGGTCCTCTGAGCCGATGCTTAGGAAAGACCCTGCATGAAATACACGCCCCTCGACATCCAGCGCCGCGAGTTCGAACGCAAGTTCAAGGGCCTCGACGAGGGGGAGGTCCGGGCCTTCCTCCACGAGGTGGCCGCCGAGTGGGAGGAGGTGCTGGTGGAGAACCAGCGGCTCCGCGAGGAGGTGCTGGACCTGCGGGAGCGGAACCGCCAGTACCAGGAGCAGGACCGCATCTTCCGGGAGACCCTGCTGCAGGCCCAGCGCACCAAGGAGGACGTGCTGGACACCGCGAACCGCGAGAAGGACCTGCTGCTGAAGGAGGCCCAGTTCCGGGCCGACGAGATCATCCGGGACGCCCAGGCCCACGCGGTGCAGATCGAGGCGGACCTGCGCAACCTGAAGCTGGAGCGGGCCCGCTTCCTGCAAGGCCTGGAAGCCCTGGTGCTGCGCACCCAGCGCTACCTCCGGGAGGAGGCGCCGGAGCTGTTCCCGCCCTCGGACCCCACCCAGCGCCTCAGCGAGACGGACTTCGAGAACCTGGACGAGGCCTTCCGGCCGATGAACCGGAAACGTGCCTGATTCCAACGAGGGAGACCACCTGGACGCTTCGCGTCCCTGGAGGTCGTGCCTGCCGGACCACCCTCATGCCCCACTCGTGCCTGAGGTCTCACTTCAAGGCAACTAAGCTCTAGGCACAAGGCCCACCCAGGCCGCTCATTCCGGAAGGTACGCCATGTCCCGCGCCGTCATCCTCGAAGCCCTCCGCACGCCCATCGGCAAGTTCCAGGGCGGCCTCTCGGCCCTGTCGGCGCCGGAACTCGCCGCGCCGGTGGTGAAGGCGCTGCTCTCCCGCCACCCCGGGCTGCCGGTGACCGAGGCCATCTTCGGCAACGTGGTCTCCGCAGGCGTGGGCCAGGCGCCGGCGCGCCAGGCGGCGCTGAAGGGCGGCCTGCCCACCTCCACCTCGGCGCTGACCATCAACAAGGTCTGCGGCTCGGGCCTGAAGGCCATCCAGCTCGCCGCCAGCGGGGTGCTCATGGGCGACCACGAGGCCATCCTCGCCGGGGGCATGGAATCCATGTCCAACGCGCCCTACCTCATGCCCAAGCTCCGCGCCGGCGCCCGCATGGGCCACACCGAGGCCAAGGACGCGATGATCCACGACGGCCTCTGGTGCGCCATGACCGACCAGAGCATGGGCGCCACCGGAGAGCTGGTGAGCCAGAAGTACGGCGTGAGCCGCGAGGCCCAGGACGAATGGTCCTTCCACAGCCACCAGAAGGCCCTGAAGGCGATGGCCGACGGCGCCTTCCAGAGCGAGCTGGTGCCGGTCACGGTGCCCGGCCGCAAGGGCGACGCGGTGGTGGACGCCGACGAGGGCCCCCGGGCGGACACGAGCCTGGAGAGCCTGGCGAGGCTGAAGCCCGCCTTCAAGAAGGACGGCACGGTCACCGCCGGCAACGCCCCCAGCGTGAACGACGGCGCCGCCGCGGCCCTCGTCACCACCGAGGACTTCGCGAAGGCCCACGGCCTCGCGGTCCAGGCCCGCATCCTGGGCTGGGCCACCGCGGGCCTGGACCCGGAGTGGGTGACCATGGCGCCGGTGCCGGCCATCCAGAAGCTCCTCGGCAAGCTGGGCTGGGGCGTGAACGACGTCGAGCTCTGGGAGATCAACGAGGCCTTCGCCGTGCAGATGGTGGCGACGGCGAAGGAACTCGCCATCCCGACGGACCGCATCAACGTCCACGGCGGCGCCGTGGCCCTGGGCCACCCCATCGGCGCCAGCGGCGCCCGCGTCATGGCCACCCTGCTCGGCGCCCTCAAGCGCCACGGCAAGGCCCGCGGCATCGCGGCGCTCTGCCTGGGCGGCGGGAACGCCATCGCCATGGCGGTGGAGCGGGTTTAATTAGTTCCATCTCTTGACAAACAACCTATGGGTTGTACCTTTAGTTCACACTTCGCATTGAGCACGGTGCTCAAACGAATTTTCGGGGGAAGGATGGATCGTCAGTTTCTTCGCACCGCTGTGTTGAGCGGTGGAACGCTCACAAGACGAAGAACCACTGATATGGAGATCCATCCATGGTTGATGCGTTTCTCAAAGGCAAGGAAATCGTATTACTGGCGACTCAATTTGGCTGGACCGAGGAAGGGCCTGGAGCGAACCACCCGTTCATTCTGAAGAAGCCTGGTCAGCGACCCGTCCCCGTGCGAGAGAAATTGAAAAATCGGTTCGAAGCCCAATCAATCCTCAAGCAACTTGGAATCCCCAGATCGGCTTGGCCCAGAAACTGCCGCTAACTCCTGCTTACTGGCTGCTCTCTTGAAATCATCTTTCCTCCCATACAAGCGCCACTACGACCGCGCGACGCGCACCTACGCGTGCATTGGCGTCGACACGCATGGTTCGGATTTCGGCACAGGCTCTGGGGCTACTAAGGAAGACGCCCTGGATGAGCTCCGGGCTTCCATCCTGGACTCGCTACTCGCCGCTGCCGGAGATGGCCAGGACTTCACGAGGGACTTACACGAAGCCGACCCCGGTGGGGAACGATTGGAGTTCACCACCCTGGATCTGTTCCCGATCCACCTCCGTCTTCGACGGGTGAGTTTAGGCTTGCGTCAAGTGGATCTCGCAGCCTCAATGGGCATCACTCAACAGGCGTATTCCAAGCTCGAAAAGCCCGGAGCGAACCCAACGCTCCAGACCGTTATGCAGGCTGAGCGTGGCCTGAAGGAATCGCTCCTCGAACTGGCCTGACGCGTGGAGGCCGTCGACGCGCTAGAGTCCATTCTCCGCCGCGCCTATTCCGGCGAACTCACCGCCGCCCTGGCCTACCACGGCCATGGGGCCAGCCTCCGTGACGAGGGCGAGACCGCCGAGATCCGCCATATCGAACTCGACGAATGGCACCACCGACGGCGGCTGAAGGCCATGCTCTCCGGTCTCGGCGCGCGCCCCGATCCGGTCCTCGAGGTCCGCATGGCCATCCTCGGCACGATCATCTGCCTGGGCTGCCTCATGGTGGGCTGGTTCATCCCGATGTACTTCGCCGGTCGGCTCGAGTCGCAGAACGACCGGGAATACGAGGAGGCGGCCTCGCTCGCGGAGGCGCTGGGGCTGATCGCGCTCCGGGACGAGTTGAAGGCCTTCGCCCAGCTGGAGCGGGAGCACGAGGCCTACTTCCTCCAGAAAGTCGCCGGCCATCCGGCCCTGCCCTTCTGGAAACGGTGGTTCCATTGGGGACCGCCATGACCCCCCTCCCGCCTCCCTCCGAACGCCGCGCCGAAGGCAAGGCCCTGCGGGAGCGCCTGTCCCGGGAAGCCCAGGGCGAGTGGCGGCCCGCGCCGGACCGCCCGGACCTGGTGGACGTCCTCCAGGCTGCCGTGGCCCATCGCCACGCGGACCTGCTGCCCATCCGCTGGGCCCGCATGGCCCAATCCCCGTTCTATTTCTACCGGGGCAACGCCGCCCTCATGGCCTATGACCTGAAGCCCTGGCCAGTGGCCGGCCTCGAGGCCCAGCTCTGCGGCGACGCGCACCTGCTCAACTTCGGCGCCTACGCCAAGCCCGACGGCGGCCTCGTCTTCGACCTCAACGACTTCGACGAGACCTGCCGCGGCCCCTTCGAGTGGGACCTCAAGCGCTTCGCGGCGAGCCTCGTCCTGGCCGGGCGCGAGGCGGGCCACGGCGACCCGTCCTGCCTCGACGCCGTCAAGGCCGCGGCGCGGGCCTACCGGGAGGCCCTCGGCCGTTTCGCGGGGATGAAGGTGCTGGACCTCGCCCGGGAAGAGCTGGGCCCCCACAACGACGGCGACCACCTGGAGACCGTCTTCGAGAAGGCGCGCCGGGACACGCCGGAGCGGCTGCGGACGAAGGGCATCGAAGCCGACGGGGACTCGTTCCGCTTCCGCACCAAGGGCCCCTTCCTGCGGCCCCTGACGGAAGCGGAGTCGGCGCCCTTCTGCGCCGCGTTCCCGGACCTCCGCGCCAGCCTCGGCCCGGCGCGGCAGCAGGTCCTCGACGCCTACGCGCCGGTCTGCTTCGGCCGGCGGGTCTCGGGCTGCGGCAGCCTCGGCGTCACCGACGTGCTGGTCCTCTGCTTCGGCAATGGCCCGGAGGATCCGCTCTTCCTGGAATTCAAGGCCCAGCACGGCAGCGTGTGGCAGCCCTCCCCCGAGGGAACCCACGAAGGCCGCCGGGCCGCCGAGGGCCAGCACCGCATGCAGACCTGGGCGGATCCCTTCCTCGGCTGGTGCCGCGCGGGAGGCCAGGACTTCCTGGTGAAGCAGTGGTCCGACCACAAGGCCTCCCAGGACGTGGAGGACCTCGGTGGTCCTGCCCTGGAGGCCTACGCCGGCCTCTGCGCCACCGTCCTCGCCAAGGCCCACGCCCGCAGCGGCGATCCCGCGCGGCTCGCCGGCTACTGCGGCGACGGCGAGGCGCTGGACGAAGCCCTCGCCGCCTTCGCCCGGACCTATGCCGACCAGGCCACCTCGGACTGGGAAGGCTTCAAGGGCGCGACCGCTTCAGGCCGGCTGCCCGCGGTGGAGGTGTTCGACTAGATGTCGGTGCCAACGAGGTTGTTCAGCCTGGACATGGGGGGCTGACCACCGAGGGCCTTGTGGGGCCTGTGGTGATTGTAGAAGTGGAGCCAGACACTGAGCGCCTGGTTTCGT
>JBDIBF010000074.1:0-13751 GCA_039812765.1 Holophagaceae bacterium | reverse complement strand
TGGCGCGCCAACGGTCCTTCACCTTGGGCACCGGCGCTTCCAGGGGGCCGAGGACCCGGGTCCCCGGCGCATCCGCCAGCCGGGGCCGGAGGGCCTCGAGGGGGGCCAGGGCCGAGGCCAGATCCTCGCCCTCCCCCCGGAGGAGGGCCAGGGCGGTGAAGGGCGGATAGGCCATGCCCTTCCGGAAGGGCAGTTCCGAGGCCGCGAAGGCCTCGAAGTCCTGGGCCACGGCGCAGCGGATGGCGGGGTGCTCGGGACTGTAGGTCTGGATGAGCACCCGGCCGGGGCGCTCGGCGCGGCCGGCGCGGCCCGAGACCTGGGTCAGGAGCTGGAAGGTGCGCTCGCCGGCCCGGAAGTCGGGGACCTTGAGGCCCTGGTCCGCGTTGAGGACGCCCACCAGGGTGAGCTTGGGGAAGGTGTGGCCCTTGGCCAGCATCTGGGTGCCCACCAGCAGGTCCACCTGGCCCCGCTCCGCGGCCAGCAGGCCCGCCTCCAGGGCCCCGCGGCGGCTGGTGGTGTCCCGGTCCAGGCGCAGGATGCGGGCCGACGGGAACAGGTCCTTGAGGTCCTCCTCGATGCGCTCGGTGCCCTCGCCGACGCCCTTCAACCGCTCCACGCCGCAGCTCGGGCAGGCCTCGGGGGGCACGGTCTCAAAGCCGCAGAGGTGGCAGCGCAGGCGGTGGGCGCCCTTGTGGAAGGTGAGGCTGAGGGCGCAGTGGGGGCATTCCAGGGTCCTGCCGCAGGCGCGGCAGAACCACCAGTTCTCGAAGCCCCGGCGGTTGAGCAGGAGCATGGCCTGCTCGCCGCGGCGCAGGGTCTCGCCCACCGCCGCCAGGAGCACGGAGGAGAAGACCACCCGGCGGCGCTCCCGCTGGAAGGCCACGCGGAGGTCCACGATCTCCACGGTGGGCAGCGTGATCCCTTCGGGCCGGTGCATGAGGCGGTGCAGGACGTAGCGCCCCTCCTGGGCCGCCTGCCAGCTCTCCAGGCTCGGTGTGGCGCTGCCCAGCACCACCGGACAGTCCTCCAGCTGGGCCCGCTTGATGGCCAGGTCCCGGGCGTGGAAGCGGGGATGCTCCTCGCTCTTGTAGGAGCCCTCGTGCTCCTCGTCCACGATCACGAGGCCGACGTCGCGCAGGGGCGCCAGCACGGCGTTGCGCACGCCCACGAAGAGGGGCGCGCCGTCCTCCAGAAGACGCACCACGTCGGCCTGCTTCTCGGAGGCGTTGAGGCCGGCGTGGCCCACGGCGACCCGGCCGGGGAAGCGGGCCTCGAGGCGGGAGAGGAGCCGGGGCGTGAGGCCGATCTCGGGCACGAGCCAGAGCACGCGCCGGCCGGCCGCCAGGGCGCGCTCCGCCAGTTCGAGGTAGACCTCGGTCTTGCCCGAGCCGGTGACGCCGTAGAGGAGGTGGACGCCGAACCCCGCGCCCACGGCCACCACCACCGCCCGCTGGGCCCCGTTGAGGTCCACGCGCCGGTCCGCGCCCTCCTCCCGGCGCTGGGCCAGGAGGTCCAGGCGCTTGGAGCGCTCCACGAGCCCCGCGCGCTCAAGGGTCCCGAGCACCGCGGTCGTGGTGGCGGCCCTGCCCAGCAGCTCGGCTTCCGGCAGGGCGCCCCCGGCGGCCTCCAGGACCTCCAGGACGCGCCCCTGGGCCGGCGTGCTCTTCGGCGGCGGAGGCAGCAGGGTGCGCCGCACCTCGGTGATGCCGCGGCCCTTCAGGTCCCGGCGGTGGAAGAGGCGCGGGATCGCCAGCTCCCCCCGGTGCCAGGCCTCGCCGAGCCCGGCGAGTTCCGCGAAGGCCCCGGCCTCCCGGAGCGCCGCGAGGCTGCGCCCGTCCGGCAGCCGCGCGTGCCAGTCCGGTGCCACGCCCTGGGGCAGGGCGAGGGCCGCGAGGTGGGCCACGTTGCAGAGGTAGTAGCCCGCTCCGAAGGCGAGCAGCTCCCGCACCTTCGGCGGCATCAGGGGGAAGGGGTCGAGGATCGTCCCGACCTCCAACAGCTCGAGCTCCGGCGGCGCGGGATCCGGCCCCAGCACCAGGCCCACCGTGGCCCCGTGGCGCAGCCGCACCTTCACCCGGCAGCCCGGCGCCAGGCCCTCGGGGGCGAGGTACGTGAGCGGCGGCAGGGGCCGCGGCAGGCTGACGAGGGTGGGGATGAGGTTCAAGGTCAGCGGGCCTTCCCGGGCTGGAGCGCGGCCCAGTTGAGGGCGAGGGCGGGCTGGCCGCATGTGGCGGCGAGGGCCGAAGCCTTGGAGGCGAGGTCGCGCACCAGGGACTCCGAGATGACGATACGGACGATCTCATCGGCCTTGGCCGTATCGCCCAGCCTCAACAACGCTTCCACCAAGGGCTCGGTGGTGTCGCGCCATTTGCTTGAATCCCAGCTGTCCGGCAGCTCCTTGCCATCCTTCAGCGCCACGTACCGCACGGTTTCACGGCCCTTCCAGAGCCGCTCGTTCTCCCACTGGGGAAGGAGCAGGTCCTTCACCGCGGCCCAATCCTTCCGCTTCCTGCAATCCCGTAGGTACTCGTTCCGGACCGCAAAGGGTGGCCATTGGTCGGGCGCGTTCAAGGGCTCGGGGGTCAGGTCATCCAGGACCCGCCGCAGCGGCAGTCCACCCAGCACTTCACTGGCCTGCAGCCAAAGCTGCCAGTAGTTCCAGCGGGCGGGCCACTGGTGCAGGGAGGTTTCAATCTGGGGCACAAGCTCCCGGAATGCGGCCTTCATCCTCGGGCTGTGGCGCATCGCGTCCGCACGGAAGCTGCTCCCTCCCCATTCCCGCCACTCCTCCGCGCGGACGGCCTTGGTCCATTCGTCCGCGAAGGCCCCCCAGATGCGCTCGTCCTCTTCGGGTTCGAGGAGCTTGGGGGGCTTGGCCTCTTCGTCTTCCCTTTTCTTTCGCTCGGCCCGTTCCTCTTCCTGCTTCTCGTACTTCACCGGATCCCACCCCAGGTCCGAGGCTTCCAGGGGTTGTGTGTAGAGACCCATCGCGACCCTGGTCCGCCACTCGGCCTTGGAGTAGAGGATGCCGAGCAGTCTGAGACGGGCGTCCCGATGGTCCGGATTCTCCCTCAAGAACCTGCGGTAGACCTCCTCGGGGCTGGGCCAGGCGGCCTGGTCCCTCAGGCTCTTCAGTTCCGCGGCCGAAGGGGGCTGTCTGCCCGAGGCAACCATCCGGCCCTGCGCGAAGACGGCCCAGTACGGTTTCGGTCCGAGCCCGTAGCGATCCTGCAGGTGCGTGATCACTTCCGGCTTGCTGCGGAGGCTCAACCAGAGGTCGAGGTCGATGAAGGCATCCTCCTTACGCAGCTTCTCCAGCGACTTCGCCCATTCGCCCTTCGCATCCGTCACAACGACGAGCATCGCCACCCGTTGGGTCCGGAGTTCACGTTCGAAGCCCGAGACCTCGGGGCTCTGGGCCGCCAACGGCATTGCGAGCAGGAGTGATGGCAGCCATCGGGGAGTCTTCATCAAGGGTCCCTCAGGGATTGTTCCTCATCATGCCAGTGGAATCGGCCAGGTTCCCGCGGGGCCCGGTTCGGGGAGAATGGAGCCTATGCTCGTCCTCGGTCTCGAATCCAGCTGCGACGACTGCTCGGCCTCGGTCATCGAGGAGACGCCGGGCGGTCCGAGGCTGCTCAGCCTGGTGCGCAAGAGCCAGGACGACCTGCACGGGCCTTTCGGTGGCGTAGTCCCGGAGCTCGCGGCGCGTGAGCACCTGCTGCAGGTCCACGGGGTCATCGCGGAAGCTCTGAGGCAGGCCGGCGTGGAGGCGCCGGAGCTGGGCCGCGTCGCGGCGACCCAGGGTCCGGGCCTGGTGGGCTGCCTGCTCACCACCTTCAGCGCCGGCAAGGCCCTGGCATGGCGCCACGGCCTGCCCTTCGTGCCGGTGCACCACCTCTACGGCCACCTCAACGCCGCGCGCTTCGAGGCCCCCGCCCTGCCCTTCCCGGCCCTGGTGCTGCTGGTGAGCGGGGGGCACACGCACCTCTACGAGTCCTCGAGCTGGACGCACCTGAAACTCCTCCAGAAGACCCGGGACGACGCCGCCGGCGAGGCCTTCGACAAGGCGGCGCGGATGCTGGGCCTGGGCTATCCCGGCGGACCGGTGGTGGACGCCTGCGCGCGGAGGGCCGCGGGGCCGGGGCCGAGGTTCACGCCGCCGAAGTTCCGGGACGGCGCGGCGGCCTGGAGCTTCTCGGGCCTCAAGACCGCGGTGAAGCTGCGGGTCGAACGAGAGCCCGGCCTCGGCGAGGCGGGCCCCGACGATCCGCGGGTGCAGGCGCTCTGCCGCGGGCTGCAGGACGCCGTGGCGGCCTGGCTGCTGGAGCCGGTGGAGGGCTGGGCGCAGAGGACCGGCGCGAAGAGCCTCGTCATCAGCGGCGGCGTGGCCTGCAATTCGACCCTGCGCGAGGAGGCGAAGACGCTGGCGGCGCGGATCGGCCTCGAGTTGGCCATCCCCGCGCCGCGCTTCTGCACGGACAACGGGGCGATGATCGCGGCCGCGGGCGCGCTGCTGCCGGTGGCCGAGCATCCGCTCGAGCTCAACGCGGACGCGGACCTGGCGCTGCCGGGGAGGTAGGGGACCCAAAGTCGAGGCAATGCGAGCCCGGGTTCCCGGAACCGGCGGTCTGGCTCGCTGCGCTCGCTTGCGCTTCGGCCTGCCACGGCCCGCACACGACGCGGGCCATGCCAGTCCGAAGCACCTCTGGAGGGTCAACACCGGAGGGAGGCGGGGCCATCGGCACGTCCGGTCCAGGCATGGAGGATGACGGCCACAGGTCCGGAACCGAACCGATGGAAGGCCTTTGGAAGAGCACCTCGGTCTGTTCGAGCCGGTGCCCTTCCGGCTCGAACAGACCGAGGTGCCAGACGCGAAGCGTCAAGGCCCACGCCGCCGGGAACGAAGGATGGAGCTCGCGCTCCGACCTTCTGTGCTCCCCCCTACATCTCCTCCGGCTTCGGCTTCTTCCCCATCTGCGCCGCGGCGCCCGCGATCTTGCCGATCAGGCCGAGGGATTCCGCCGGGGCGGCGACGTTCAGTTCCAGGCGCTCCTTGCCCAGCCGCAGCGAAAGCCCCAGCGGCGGGACGGGCTGCTTGAGGTCGGCCTCGGAAACCGGCAGGGGGAGGAAGGCGCCGACGAGCTGGATGAGTTCGGGAAGGCCCAGGTAGAGGACGCCCTGGCCGAGGCGTCCGCCCTGGCTGGCGGTGAGGAGGTCGCGGGTGCGCTGAAGCCTGGCCATCTGGCCGAGGCCGCCCTGGCCCAGGCTCTCCAGACCGGCCTTGAAGGTCTCCTCCGACGCGCCGAAGCCGGCGATGACGGTGTGCTCATCGGCTTGGAGCAGCGAGGTGCTGACCTCCTTCGTGCCGAAAAGCATCTCCGGGGGCGGCACCTTCGACGGGGCCTCCCCATCGGGACTCTGCTTCGGCGGCGCCGGGACCCTCGTGAAGGTGGTCACGGGAAGGCCGCGGAAGACCGATCCCGTGATCTTCATGCCTGGCGTGCCGTCCTTGTCAGGGCGTCCTGCCACGTCCGCCGCGCCCGCCAGGAAGGCCTTCGCGCTCCCCACCTGGAAGGCCATCCCGATGCCCGAGGCCGGCGGCGCGCCCTCCGCGGGCGCGCGGAAGGACAGGCTGAAGCCCCGCAGCTCGCGGAGCACCGCCGAGAGGGAGGCCACGGCCGCGGCATTGGCCTTCGGGTCCTTCTTCGCCTCGTCCTCCATGGCCTGGGCCATCAGGGCGCCCCAGGCCGCCGGGAAGTCCATGCCGAAGGCCACCGCGAAGGGGCCCGCGGGCAGGCCCCGGAAGCCGGGCTCATTGCCCGCGTCCAGGTTCCGGGTCATCTCCGCCAGCGCGCCGCCCGGCGCCACCCCCAGGCGCAGGCTGCCGGTCAGGTCGCCGTCCTCGCCCAGCTTCATCCCCATCACGAAGGCGTTGATCTCGGTCTCGGGGTGCTCCCGCATGGCCTTGGAGAAGCGCTCCAGGGGCTCCAGGAAGGCGGGCCCCGGTTTCGTCGGGGCCTCCGCGGGCCTGGGCTCGCCCTTCATCGAGGCCGGCGCGACGAGGAAGGCCAGGTCCTGCTCCCGGGCCCAGGCCATCTCGGAGGCGGGCGGCGGCACGAAGCGCGCGGCGTCCGCCAGCAGCGCCCGGAGCTGGCCCGCGGCATCCTTCGGGCCCAGGATGGCGATCTTCCCGCGCACGGCGGCCACCATGGGCTTGCCTCCGACGGTCACCGCCGTGAGGTCGGACTGGGCCTTCCCCATGTCCGCGGGCTTGAAGCGGGCGACGAAGTCCTCCTTTTTCCGGAAGCCCAGGACGCGGAACTCCAGGTCCTTCTCCTTCGCCGCGCGCTCGCCCGGGGCGGGCTGTCCCTTCGCCGCCTTCGCCTTGGGGCGGGGCACCATGAACTCCACCAGTGGGGCCTCCGGATCCAGCAGAGGCAGGCCCCCGAAGTCCGCGGCGATGGCCTGCCGGATGAGGGCGACATCCTTGGACTGGAGGCGCTCCCCCAGCTTGTCCCAGCGCAGCATCGCCTGGGCCGGCCGGTTGAGGACGATCACCATGCCGGCCTTGCGGGGCACCCAGGCCAGAGGGTTCGCCGCCTCCTGGGCGGGCAGGGCTAGGCAGACGAGGAGGGCGGTGGGTACGCGCATGGGGAACCTGCGGAGAAAGTGAGCCATGGTACGCCGGATAGACTGGAGGGACGAGGACGCCATGGACGTGACCCGCGAAGACGTGCTGCGCTGCGCCGCCCTGGCGGGGCTGCGGCTCGACGAGGCCGAGATCGAGCCCATGCGCGACGCCATGGCACGCATGCTGGACCGCGCCCGGCGCCTCCAGGCCCTCGACCTCGAGGCGGTGGCGCCGATGGCTCGCGCCCTGCCCCTGTCCCTGACCCGCCGGGAGGACACGCCCGAGCCTACCCTGACCCAGGCCCAGGCCCTCGCCAATGCCCCGGAGACCGAGGACGGGCACTTCAGGGTGCCGAAGGCCTTCTAGGTCAGAAGCTGTAGCGGATGCCGAAGCGGACGGCCCGGGGCGCCTGGTAGGCGAAGGGCTGCCGGTAGGTGTCCAGCCTCGGCCCGCCCTCCACCGAGTCGTAGCGCTGGTCGATGACGGTGGCGGTCTGGCTGTTGAGGAGGTTGGTGACGTCCAGGTTGAACCGGACCTGGTGCTTGTTGGCGAGCTTCCAGGTGTAGGCCAGGTTGATGTCCAGGCGCGAGGTGGTGGGCGTGCGGCCCTCGGTGCCGCGCGGCGTGAGGAAGAGCTCGTAGCGCCCGTAGCCGTTGTGGTAGCCCAGGCGGCTGATGGGTGTGCCCGTCTGCACCTGCAGCGAGGCGCCCAGGCTGAGGCCGAAGTCCCACTCGTAGTAGCCGTTGCCCTTGAACTGGTGGCGCCGGTCGCCGCTCAGGTCCCCCTGGCTGTTGACGATGAACTCGGGCAGGTCGAAGGCGCTGTTGATGTTGGGGTCGAGCTGGCCCGTGCCGTCGGCGCCGCCGATGCCCTGGAAGGCGCCCTCGTAGTTGCCGGTGAGGTGGCTCCAGAGGTAGCTGGCCTGCCAGGTGTAGCGGTCGGCGAACTTGCGCTGGGCCGTGAACTCGACGCCCGTGAAGTCCCGCTTGGCCTTGGGATAGGTCACGCCCGCCGGGTGGCTGTAGCCCGGGTTCATGATGAAGTAGTCGCCCGCAGTGGAATTCACGTCCAGGCCGTCTTCGATGGCGCGGCCGATGGAGCGTCGGATGACCTTGGCCCCCAGCAGGTAGCGCTGGTTCCAGGTGGACTCCACGCCGAGGATCATCTCGTCGGAGTAGGAGCCCTTGAGGTCACCGTCCACGGGCTCCACGTAGGAACCCACGATGCTGGCTTCAGTGCCGAGGATGGCCTCCGCGGAGGCATCAGGGGCGAAGGCCGTTGTGCTGAAGTTGTAGGTGGTCGGATTGCGCTCCACGCTGAAGGAACGGATCACGAGGTCCAGGGGGACCTGCTCGTAGTAGCGCGAGAAGCTGCCATAGATCTTGTCCTGGCCCTTCCCGACGAAGTCCCAGATGAAGCCCAGGCGTGGGGACCACTGGTCCTTGAGGGAGATGACCACGATGCCCTTCTGGTCGCGGATCTGGGTCTGGTCCAGGCGCACGCCCAGATTCAATACGAACTGGGGGGTGACGCTCCACTTGTCCTGCAGGAAGTAGGCTTCGCTGTGGTGCTTGGGCTGGGAGGTGAACACGATGCTGGGGGCGTCGAAGACCTTCCCCGGATCGTCATACGGGAATCCCAGCGTCCCGGGCCCCGTCGTCCACCAGTAGTGGCTGTAGATCGCCGGCCCGTCCTGGAGCTTCGTCACCAGCTGGCCGCCGGTGAAACCACGGCGGATACCGGCCTTGTCGTTCTGCAGGTCGAACCCCGCCTTCAGCTCGTGGCTGCCGAGGATATAGGCGAAGGATCCGGCGATGGTGTCCCGGGTGAAGGTCTTGTCGTCGAAGCGGCCGAAGCCGCCGCTCTGGGCGCCGTTCAGGGTGTTGTCCACGAGCTGGACCGCGTTCCCGCCGCTGCCTGGCAGCACGGCGTTGGTCTCCTTGTGGCGGCTGACCTGGAGCTGGCCGAACCAGTTCGAGCCCACGGCCTCGTAGCGGAGGCTCAGGTCGTTGCCGCCCACCTTCTTCTCGCCGTCCCAGGTGCCGCGGTCGCCCTGGGGGGTCTTCACCGCGCCGGTGATCTTCTCGGGGTCGCCCAGCACCTGCGCGATGAGGGTGTGCCCCTCGGCGATCTGCCAGGTGAGCTTGGCGGCGAAGAGGTCGCGGGTGGAGTCCGAGTCCGCCACCTGGCCGAAGTTGGGCCCGTCCACCCGGATCTGGTTCTGCTGCTTGTTGCTGCGCCGGTCGTAGGCCACGAAGAACCACAGCTTGTCCTTCACCAGGTAGCCGCCGACGTCGAAGCCCAGCTCGAAGGTCTTGTTCTCCAGCAGCAGGGGCTTGGTGCGCTGGTTCACGTCGTTGACGTGCCGGTTGCCGCTCTTGAGCGTCTGGCCCTCGGAGTAGAGGAAGGCGTCGCCGGTGAACTCGTTGCCGCCGCTCTTGGTGATGACGTTGATGATGCCGCCCAGGGCCTTGCCGTACTCGGCCTCGTAGCCGCCGGTCTTGACCTGGAACTCCTGGACGAACTCCATGGGCACGCGCTTGCCCTGGGTGCCGAACTCCACGTTGGTGGTGTTGACGCCGTCCACCACGTAGTTGTTCTCGGCGCCGGTGCCGCCGTAGACCTTGAAGCCCTCCCGGTCCTCGGTCACGCCGGGCGCCAGCAGGGCGATGTTGGCGAAGTCCCGGCTCACCGGCAGCTTCTGGAAGGTGTCGTTGGTGTAGTTCTGCCCGGTGGTGGCGGCCTTCAGGTCCACGGTGGCGACCGTCCCCACCACCTCCACGGTTGCGGCGCTCACCGGCGCCAGGGCGAGGTCCACGGTGGCCGTGCGGTCCAGGCCCACGGCGGCCTCGGCCTTGGCGGCGTTGTAGCCCTGGGCGGTGGCGGTGAGGGTGACGCGGCCCGGCGACAGCAGGTTGAATCGGTAGGCCCCCGAGGCGTCGGTGCTGGTGGCCCGCACGCCCTGCACCCCGCTGCCGCTCAGCCGCACCGTGGCGCCGCGCACCGGATTGCCCTTCGGATCCAGCACCCGCCCCTGGAGGCTGCCGGTGGTCTGGGCCTGGAGACCCGGGGCGGCGAGGCCCGCGGCGAGGAGCGCGGTGAGTCCGGGCAGGAGGAGGGGACGGCGCATGGGAACTCCAGAAGAGACCCAGCCCGCGGGCAGGCAGAAAGCACCGGTCGGACATCGTGGGGGCTGGTCCCGGCAGGATGCGGGAAACCCGGCCCGAATGCAATCGGACCCGGTCGTCCGAAGGCCCGGGGCCTACCAGTCGCTGCCGCCGCCCCCGCTGTCGCCGCCGCCGCCCCAGTCCGACCCGCCGCCGGAATCGGAGCTGCCCCAGTCGCTGGTTCCGCCACCGGAGTCCGAGGAGCCCCAGTCCGAGCCGCCGGCGGAGGACTCGCCCCAGTCGGCGCTGGAGGAGCCGCCGGTGCCGCCGAAGTTCCCGTCGTCCTGGTGGTGATGGTGGCCGCTGCCGCCGCCCATCATGGAGCCGATCATCATGCCCGTGAGCAGGCCGCCCACGTCCATGCCGGGCGCCTGCTGCATGCCGGGTTGGAGGCCCTGGCCCATGCCCGGCGCGGGGTCCAGGCCCAGGCGCTGGCGGGCGCCGGGGGGCAGCTCCTCGTCCTTGAGCTCCTGGATGCCGGCCACGCTCGTGCAGTAGCCGCACTTCCAGGTCACCTTGCGCATGCCGTCATAGTCGAAGGTCATCTTGTCCGAGGGCGCGGCGCAGTTCGGGCACTTGGGGTAGGGGCAGGCGAACTTGATGCCCTGCACCGGGCCGGAGCCCATGGGCCGCTTGGAGGCGCCCAGGGTCTCGGCCTTGTCCCTCCGGCCGCGCAACACGAAGAAGAGCACGGCCCCGGCCGCCAGGATGAAGAAGAGGCAGCCGAATGAACCGAGGCAGCCTCCGGCGGCGGCGCCGGAGGAGGACTCCTCCCGACGGCGGGCGCGGGGCTGGTGCAGCAGGAGGGCGACGGTGTGCATGGATTCCTCGGAAGGGCTGTCCCAGTTTGACGGTGCCAGGCGCCGGGAGCCAACCTCCGAAATTCCGGGGAAGGACCCCGGTCCTGGCATCCTGGGCCCATGCGCCACGCTCCCAGCCTCCGCCTCCCGGACGGGCCCTGGACCGTGCTCGGGCTCATGTCCGGCACCTCCGCGGACGGCGTGGACGCCGCGCTGGTGACGGTGGATCCCCGGGGCTTCCAGGGCGGACAGCCCTTCCAGGGCCTGGTGCACCACCACGCGGAGCCCTACCCCGAAGCCCTCCGCGCCGAGGTCCTCGAGGCGGCGGCGGACCGCCTGCCGCCCTCCCGCCTCTGCATCCTGCAGCGCCGCCTCGGGGAGCACCACGCCCGCGCGGCCCGCGCCTGCGTGCGCGCCGCGGGCCGCGCCCCCCACCTGGCCAGCCTCCACGGACAGACGGTGCAGCACCAGCCCGCCGAGGGCGCCACGCTGCAGCTCGCCGAGCCCTACCTGCTGGCGGAGGCCCTGGCGTGCCCGGTGGTCTGGGACCTGCGCCGCCGCGATATGGCCCTGGGCGGACAGGGCGCGCCCCTGGTGCCGAAGGCCGAGCTGTGGCTCCGGGGCACCGCGCGGCCCTGGCTGGCCCTCAACCTCGGCGGCATCGCCAACCTGGCGGCCTGGGACGGCCAGCGCACCCACGGCTTCGACGCGGGCCCGGGCATGAGCCTGCTCGACCTCGCCGCGCGGCGCTGGCTCGGACGGCCCTTCGATCCCGAGGGCTCGGCGGCCACGGGACAGGTCCACCCGGAGGCCCTCGAAGCCTGGCTGGCGGATCCCTTCTTCACCGCGCCGCCGCCGAAATCCACCGGCCGGGAGGCCTTCGGCGCCGCCTGGCTGGAGCGCGAGGCCTTCCATCTCGATGCCATGCCCCTGCCCGACCGCCTGGCCACCCTGGCCGCCTTCACCGCCCGCGCCTGCGCCGAGGGCTGGTCCCGCTTCGGCGTGCCCCTGCCCGCCGGCACGGCCCTCCGGGTCTCCGGCGGCGGCGCCCGGCACCGCCGCCTGCGGGACCTGCTGGCGGAGGCCTTCCCCGGATTCCAGGTGGTGGACGACGTGGACCTGCCCCCGGGCTCCCGGGAGGCGGTGAGCTGGGCGCTGCTCGGCGCCGCCAGCGCGGCCGGGCTGCCGGCCCACGATCCGGCGGTGACCGGCGCGGGCCGGGAAGCGGTGCTCGGGAGCTGGGTGTACCCGTGAAGGGGCCGCGCCCTGCCCTCCACGCCCGGGCGCTCCCGGCCTGCGCGGTCCTGGCCTGCACGCTGCTGGGCCTGGCCGGCTGCCGCCCGGCGCCACGGCCGGACACCGCCGTCATGGCCTGGGAGGCCTTCCCGCTCTCTCTGGATCCGCGCTATGGCCAGGACCAGGCCAGCCAGCGGCTGCTGGCCCTCACCCACCAGGGCCTGCTGAAGCGGGACGCGAACCTGAACCTCGTGCCCGACGCCTGCTCGGCCTGGCGCTGGGAGGTTCCCTTCACGGTGCTGGCCTTCGATTTTGACCTCCTGAACGCGCCCTGGTTCGATGACCGGCGTCCCCTCACCGCCGAGGACGCGAAGGACGCCCTCGAGGCGCTGATGGACCCCGCCCTCTCGAGCCCGAAGGCCGGACCCTTCAGGAACGAGATCACGGGCCTCGACATCCGGAAGGGCCCGGACTTCGAGACGTTGCGGATCACCCTGAAGGCCCCGAGCCCGGGCTTCCCCTCCAACCTGGCGCGGGCCATCCTCGGCATCGCGCCGAAGGGGATGCGGGGGCCACGGCTGCCGGGCACGGGGCCCTACCGCATCAAGGAGGTCGTGCCCGAGCAGCGCATCCTGCTGGAGGCGAAGCCGGGACACCCCGACCTGGCGGGGCACGGTGGCAAGCCCCAGGACCTGGAGCTGCGCCTCATGCCCGACGCCACCACGCGGCTGCTGGCCCTGCGCCATGGCACCCTCCAGGCCTCGCTGAACAACCTGCCGCCGGACCTGCTGCGGCCGGGGCAGGGCTTCGACGTGCGCCACTTCCCCGGGGCGAATCTGGAATACGTCGCCTTCAACTGCGGCCATCCGGTGCTGAAGGACGCCCGGGTGCGCTTCGCCCTCGCCCTGGCCCTCGACCGGGAGGCCATGGTGAAGCACCTGCGCGGCGGCCTGGCCCGGGAGGCCTGGGGCTTCTACCCGCCGGAGCTGCCCTGGGGCGCGGACGCGCGCAAGGACCTGGGCATCGCGCCGGACCTGGCTTCGAACGTCCGGCGCGCGGAGGCCCTGCTGGACGAGGCGGGCTTCCGCCGCGGCCCGGACGGGATCCGCTTCCGGATCACCCTCTCAAGCACGACCGAGACCGAGGCGCGCATGAAGGCCCTGACCCTCCAGGCCATGTGGCGCCGGCTCGGCGTCGACCTGCGCATCGCCAGCCGGGAGTTCGGGACCCTCCTCACGGAGGTCATCGCCGGGAAGTTCGAGGCCTACTCCATCCGCTGGGTGGGGGCCAGCGACCCGGAGATGCTGGTGGAGGCCTTCCATTCCGCGAAGGTCCCGCCGAAGGGATTCAACCGCGGCCGCTTCTCCGACGCGGAGGTGGACCGCCTGCTGGAGGCCTCCCGCAGGGCGCCGGACGCCGCCACCCGCTTCGCCCTGCTGCGGCAGGCGCAGGCGCGCCTCGTGGCCCTCGCCCCCTACGCGCTGCTCTGGTGGCCCGACCAGGTCGCCGCGGTGGATCCCCGGTTCGAGATCGACCTGAACGGCGTGGGGGACTATGCCGGAATCTGGAAGCGCCCGTAGCATCCTCGAGCCGGGTGGCCGCATCCTAGGGAGGTGCGCCTCGCCCGCTGGATCGATCATCTCCCCCCCTGGCTCGCCTACGGCGCCACCGTGTCCACGGGCGTCTACGAGACCTGGGAGGAGCTGCTGTTCCCGGTGCCCCTGCTGCTGGGGGCGCTGGTGGAGGCGATGCGGCTGGACCTGAGCCGCTGGCGGCGCTGGCTGGAGGTGGCCGCCGCGGCCATCTTCCTCCTGGACCTCTTCGGACCCACGGGCCGCCGGAATCCGGTGGTGGTGGCGGTGCACACCCTCTTCATCCTGTGCGGCCTGCGCCTGGTCCTGCCCCGGGAGCTTC
>JBDIBF010000073.1:0-13766 GCA_039812765.1 Holophagaceae bacterium | reverse complement strand
GCCCTTGGCCGCGCCGGCGTCCAAGCCCTTCAACGCCTCGGTGCTGGTGGCGGCCTTCGTCGCCGGCATCTTCCTCCTCGGCGTCATCTTCTTCCTCTGGCTCTCCTTCCAGCGGGGCTGGATCGGGCCGGAGATGCGCATCCTCCTCGGCCTCGCGGCCGGCCTGGGCCTCGGCGCCCTGGCGGCCAAGCTCATGCTCGGCGGCAAGCGGGCCCTGGGGGTGTGCTTCCTCCTGGCGGGCCTCGGCACCCTGCAGTTCACGCTCTGGGCGGCGTCGTCCTCCTACCACTTCATCGACCCCACCGTGGGCTTCGTGGCCGTGGCGGCGGTGACCTTTTTCGCCGGAGGCCTGGCCGCCCGCTGCGCCAGCCCGGCGGCCCTGGTGGTGACGCTGGTCTCGGCCTTCCTGGCGCCGCCCATCTTCAGCACCGGCGCCCACCACGAGGTGGCCCTCAGCGTCTACCTGGCCTTGCTCACCCTCGCGGCCCTGGCCGTGCCCTACGTCGCCGGCGTCGGCGCGCGGTGGGGCACGAACCGCTGGCTGCTGCTGGCGGTCCAGTGGATGTACCAGTGCGTCATCTTCGCGGAGGGCCGCAGCGAGGATCGCAGCCTCCTCCTCGCCCTGATGCTGGTCCACTACGGGCTGTCCCTGATCTGGATCTGGCTCCCCCGGCAGAAGGAGCCCAAGCCCTCCACCCCCACCCTGCTCTGGTTCATCACCTCGCTCATGGCCCTGGTCCTGACGGGCGCCTACTGGGACAAGCTCGGCCTCGAAAAGACCTGGTTCGCCGGCCCCTGCGTGGGCTTCGCCGCCCTGCACCTGCTCCTGGTGAAGCCCATGCGCACCCGGCTGGGCACCCGCCAGGCGGACCTGGGGCTCCTCGTGCTCGCCGCGGGCCACCTCGCCGTCGCCGTCCCCGTCGCCCTCGCCTGGCGCTGGGTGGGTCCGCTGTGGGGCGCCTTCGCCCTCCTGCTGGCCCTCGCCGCCATGAAGGCCGAGGAACTGCCGGACTGGGAGCCCGAGGAGCGGCGCAACCTCACCCTCCTGGCCGTGGGCATGGCCCTGCTGGCCAGCCTGCGCTGGGTCATCGTCTCCGCCGACGCCTGGGACCGCCACCGCTGGCTGATGCCCAGCGGGGCCGAGATGACGGCCGCCCCCACGCCCTTCCTCAACGGCCTCTTCGCCCTCGGGCTGCTGGCCACCCTGGCCTGGGCCCTGCTCGCCCGCCGGGGCGGCCCCCTCGGAGCCCTGGGCTTCCTGGGGTTGCAGGTGGTCGGCGTGCTCACGCTCTCGTCGGAGCTGGCCTACGCGGTGGTGAAGGCCGGCTTCGAGCCCCGCACCGCGGGCATCCTCGTGACGCTGCTCTGGGCCGGCGCCGGGGCCGGACAGTGGCTGAAGAGCCTGTCGATGGAGGCGCGCGGGCCGCGCCTGGGGCTGGCCATCGCGGGCTACGGCTGGCTGGGCCTCGCCTCCTTCAAGCTCATCGTCTTCGACCTCGCCAGCTCGGACCTGGCCCTGAAGGCGGCGGTCTTCCTGGGCGTGGGCCTCATCTTCCTCGCGGCAGCCCTGGTGGGCAGCCGCGCCCGCCGCAAGGAGGACGCATGACGCGCCTCGCCCTCGCCGCCTCCCTGCTGCTGCTCCTGGCCTGCGTGCCGGAGGACCGCTCCGGCCTCAAGCGCCAGGTCATCTCGCCCGCGGGCCAATCCGGTTGGGCCCGGGTGAAGCTGGACGGCTGGGCGGAGCAGCACCGGGACAGCCTCTGGCTCTCGGAGCCCGCCGGCCAGCCCGTGCCCTTCACCTGGGAGCGGGAGGGCCTCTGGCAGCCCCAGGAGCTGCAGCTGGTGGGCACCCTCACGGGCAAGGACGCCAAGGGCAATCCCACCGCGGAGTTCGCGCTGAAGTTCCCTGAAGGCTGGCAGGTGCGCGAGCGGGAGCACCTCCGCCTCGCCCTGGACCTCGCCGGCGAGGCCCCCTGGGTGGCCCGGGTGGACGTGGAGCGCCGCCTGGAGAAGGGCGGCTTCATCCGCCTGGAGACCGAGCCTCCCTACCACGTCTACGACCTGGGCCACGGCCGAGCCCTTCAGGAGCTGACCCTGCCCTGGGACGCCGAGCGCTACCGCATCACCCTGGTGGCCACCCAGGGCCATGCCCCGAAGCTGTCCGGCCTGCGGGTCACCGCCTGCACCTGGCCCGAGGCGCTGAAGGCCGACGAGACGGTGACGCCGCGCAACCTCCACAAGCTGCCGCCCCGCAAGGGCCAGCCGGGCGCCTCCTGGGCCCTGGAGCTGCCCGGCCCCGAGCGGGTGGTGGCGGCGGACCTGGTGCTGCGCGCGCCGGCGGCGCCGGTGACGGCCGAGGTGGTCGCGCCTCGGGAAAGCGGCAGCGGCGAGGAGCCTCGCACGGTGTACCTGGGCGCGTCGGTGGTCTGGAACCTGCCCGCGATCCAGACCCAGGCCACCCGCGTGGCCCTCAGCCCTTCCGTGGAGTCGAAGCTCCAGGTGAACCTCCCCGAAGGGGCCGAACTGGAATCGGTGCGCGTCCTCGTGCGCCGGAGCGTGCTCCTCTTCCCGGCGGAGGCGGGACGCGCCTACCTCCTCCACGGCGGTGGCGGCCGGAAGGAGGCGCCGGGAGACCTCGGGCTCCTGCCCTCCAGCCGCCTGGTCTACACCCGGGAGCCGCTGGCCCTGGGCCAGCCGGAGCCCGACGCCGACGGCATCCTGCTGCCCGCCAACCCCGGCGAGCAGACCCGTCCCTGGCTGCCCTGGGTGGTGGGCGGGGTGGTGCTGGTCCTGGGCTTCGCCGGCTTCCGGCTGTTGAAGGGCGTGGCTTCCGAGTAGGCTGGTCCCTCCTGGAACCTTCACCCAAGGGGACCATGCCGAACGCCGACATCCCGGTGCCTCCGGAGCGCCTCCGCACGCGCCGGTGGGCCCTGATCCGATTCCTGGGGAAGGCCTACCTGCGATGCTTCGGCTGGCGCTTCGAGGGCCGCTTCCCGGACGAGGTGCGCCACGTCACCATCGTGGCCCCCCACACCTCCAACTGGGACTTCTTCCTGGGGATCGCGGTGCTCTTCGCCACGGACCTGAAGCTCCACTGGCTGGGCAAGCACACCATCTTCCGCTGGCCCGTGAAGGGCCTCCTCACCCGCCTTGGCGGCATCCCCGTCAACCGCAGCGCCGCCCACGGCGTGGTGGGGGAGAGCACCGCGATCTTCGAAGGCCGGGATGCGATGATGCTGGCCCTGGCGCCGGAGGGCACGCGCAAGGGCCCCAGCCGCTGGCGCAGCGGCTTCCACGCCATCGCCACCGGCGCCAAGGTGCCCATCTTCCCCGTGGCCTTCGACTACGGCCCGAAGCTGATCCGCCTCATGCCCGTCTTCCATCCCACCGGCGACTTCGGCGTGGACCTGCCGGCGATCCAGGCCCTCTTCAAGGATGTCCAGGGCAAGCGGGCGCGGCCCGCCACGGCCTAGGCCGGGCCGAGGCGCGCCAGGACCGCCTCGGTGGACAGGACCTCCGCGAACTCCCCCTGCAGCTCCGCCAGCCCGATGCGGTGCATGGTCTCGGCGGGGATCACGCCCCCGGCGTCCCGGAAGTCGAAGGTGGCGCAGCCGTCGGAGACCACGGCGGTGCGGAAGCCGAGGTTCCCCGCCATCCGCGCACTCGTGCTCACGCAATGGTTGGTGATGAAGCCGCCCACCACCAGCCCCGTGATGCCCCGGTCCCGGAGCCACGCCTCCAGGCCGGTGCCGATGAAGGCGCTGTTCACGGACTTGCCGAACAGCGGTTCGCCTTCCCGGGGTTCGAAGCCCGGTTTGAGGGCATTGCCCGGCCGTTCCGGGCGCAGGGTGGAGGCCAGCTCGACGCTGTCGTGCTTCACGTGGACCACGGGAAGCCCCGCCGCGCGGAAGGCCGCCAGGAGCCGGAGCAGGTTGGCCTCGGCGCCCGGATTGTTCCGCGGCCCCCAGGCGGGGTCGTCGAAGGCCTGCTGCACGTCGATGAGGAGGAGGGCGGTGTCCTTCATGCGACTTCCTCCCGGGGCCCTTCGCCTCGGGACCGGGCGCGCAGGGGCTGGACCCTCGAGGCCGGGCGGAGCTGGACGATGGCGACGCCCGCCAGGATCACCACCATGCCCAGGACCATCCGCAGGTTGAAGGGCTCCGCCAGGAACAGGCTGCCCAGCAGCACGGCCACCAGCGGGTTCAGGTAGGCGTAGGTACCCATCTTGGCGGGATTCCACACCTTCGAGAGGTAGATGTAGGCGCTGAAGGCGATCAGCGAGCCGAAGACGCCCAGGTACAGGGCGGCCAGGCCGGCCTTCGCCGTGACGGGGTGGTGGATGTAGCCGCCCGAGAGGGGCGCCATTCCCAGGCCGATGACGGCGGCGGTGAGCATCTGGATCCCGACCTGGGTGATGAGGCCGCCGCTCTTCACGTGCTTCTTGCCATGCAGGGTCCCGAAGCCCCAGATCGTGGTCGCCAGAAGCAGGGCGCCGATGCCGAGGAGGTAGCCGCTGCCGCCATGGGCCTTCCCGTGCAGGGGGTCCGTGAGGATGCCAACGCCCAGGAGGCCGAGGCCCAGGCCGATCCAGGTGCGGGCCCCGAGGGCCTCCCGGCTCCACAGCGCCAGCGCCACGGGGACGAGGGCGCAGACGATGGCCGCGACGCCGCTGCTCACCCGGGCCTCGCTCCAGGTCACCAGGGCGTTGGAGCCGCTGAGGAGCAGGGCGCCCACGAGCATGAGGTGCGGCCAGTCCCGCTTCTCCGGCCAGGGCTCCCGGAGGAGGCGGCCCAGGCCCAGGGCCAGGGCGGCCCCCACGGTGAAGCGGGTGGCCACGAGGCCGAAGGGCGTGAAGCTCTCGATGCCCAGGGCGATGGCGAAGTAGGTGGAGCCCCAGACGACGGCGCAGATGGCGTAGCAGAGCCAGGCGAGCATGGTCAGTCCATCCCGTGGTTGCGGGTCACGGTGGCGACCCGGAGTCGAAACGCGGCGTACCACGCCTCCTTCCCGGCCTTTTGCGCGGCGGCGTGTTCGAGGTTGCCCTTCCAGGCCGCCACGGAGGCCTCGTCCTTCCAGTAGCTGACGGTGAGGCCGAAGCCCTCGGCGTCCCGGGCGCTCTCGACCCCCAGGAAACCGGGCTGCTGCGAGGCCAGTTCCACCATGCGCTCGGCGACCCGGCCGTAGCCGCGATCCCCATCCGTGCGCTGGGACGCGAAGATCACGGCCACGTAGGGTGGTTCGAACAGGCCCGACATCATCCGCGCGCCACCTTCTTCGGCGCGGCGGGACGCAAAGGCATCGCCGGCCGGGGTTCCAGCGGGTAGGGCGAGGGCCCGGCCTTCTGGAAGTGGGTCTGCAGCACCACGGTGGTGCGGGTGGTGACGTGGGGGCCCAGCATCCGGATGCGGCGCAGGCGCTCCTGCAGGCCCTGGGGCGTGTCCGCCACGATCTTCAGCAGCAGGCAGTCCTCGCCGGCCACGCTGTGGGCCTCCAGCACGTCGGGCTCCTTCTCGAGCCCCCGCCAGAAGGTCTGCTCCAGGGCCTCGTCGTTGTCGGCCTTGTAGCGCACGGCCACGTAGGCCACCACGGGCTTTTGCACTGCGGCGGGGCTGACCCGGGCCGCGTAGCCGTCCAGCACGCCTTCGGCCTCCAGCTTCTTGACGCGGTCGATGATGGTGGGCCGGCTGACGCCCAGGCGCTCCGCCAGTTCCGCGTGGGTGACGCGGCCGTCCTCCAGCAGCGCCTCCACCAGGCGGCGGTTGAGGTCGTCGTCCATGGGGTGCTTCATGGCGTCCTCCGAAAGGAGCAAGCTTAGACTCCGATTTCGATCTGAAAAGGGAATCGTGAAATAAATTGACATTCTGACGCCTTGCTTTGCGAGGTGTGAAGGCCCGAAGGGGAGTGTCGTTGACGAATCGTCAGGAGCTCCCGGAGCTTTCCCTTCGACAGGCTCCGCCGCTGGCCCACACTGGAGCCATGGATCTTGGACGTCCCTACACCGACACCAGCTTCTTCCTCATCGCCGGGCCCTGCGTCATCGAGAGCCGGGAGCACGCCTTCTTCATGGCCACCCAGCTCCGGGACCTGGCGGACAGCCGGGGCATCCCCTTCATCTACAAGAGCAGCTTCGACAAGGCGAACCGCACGTCGATCGCGAGCTACCGCGGCATCGCCATGGAGGAGGGGCTGGAGATCCTGGCGGACATCCGCACCAAGCTCGGCGTGCCCGTCCTGACGGACGTCCACGAGAGCTGGCAGTGCAAGCCCGTGGGCGAGGCGGTGGACGTGCTCCAGATCCCGGCCTTCCTCTGCCGCCAGACGGACCTGCTGCTGGCCGCGGCCGCCACGGGCCGCGCGGTGAACGTGAAGAAGGGCCAGTTCCTCGCCCCCTGGGACCTGAAGAACGCCGTGGACAAGATGCGCAGCGTCAACGGCCACGGCCCTCTGTGGGTCACCGAGCGCGGAACCACCTTCGGCTACGGCCAGCTGGTGGTGGACTTCCAGAGCTGGCCCTTCCTGCGCAAGACCGGCTGCCCGGTGATCTTCGACGCCACCCATTCCGTGCAGAAGCCCGGAGCGCTCGGGAATGCCACCGGCGGCGCGCGGGAGATGATCCCGACGCTCGCCAGGGCCGCGGCGACGGCGGTGGACGGCTTCTTCTTCGAGGTCCACGACTGCCCCGAGAAGGCCCTCAGCGACGGGCCGAACGCGATGCGGCTGGAGGAATTCGGGACGCTGCTCGACCAGCTCCTCGCCATCTGGTGCGCCAGCCGCACGGCGGCGCTGGAGGATCCGGCGGGGCGGGGCTGAGGCCCCAGCAGGAGCGGGCAAAAGACGGTACTACCGCACCGTGAACGTGTAGGTTCCGCTGGCGGTGGGATCGGCGATGGAGACCGCCTTCAGCTGATAGGTCCCGGGAACCGTCGGTGCATTGATCATCACGCCCCCCAGGGATGAGTAGGGATCCAAGTTGGTCAGGCCACCCCCCGGCAAGGGGTCCACTGCTGACCACACCAGTCCCTGCGGCAGCCACGAGGTCCCCAATCCGGACCAGCTGACCTTCAGGATTGGAGCGATCTGGGTGCCCACCGCGTAGGGGGACGGATCGACCCTCGACTCCACCTGGATCCCCGAAACCACCCGGAGTTGGATGCTGCCCGTCATCACACCACTGGCGGATTCCGCCCGGATCTCCACGGTGCCGTTCCCAGTAACGTTTCCGGCGATGACTTCGGCCTCGCCATACCAACCAGAACTCCAACCCCAAAAGCGTTCCTGTTTGGTCGCAGTGGCCTCCGCGAATCCGGTGGGTATCACGAACCACTGAAGGGGTTGACTGGCCCAGACGCCTTGGGCGGACACCCGACATCGTCCGCCGGGGCCCAACACCACCGATGGGAAGAGCGGATACACACCAGCTGGTGGCGCCTCATCGCTATGCCCTCCCCGGCCACATCCAGAACCACCGAGGGCAAGGAGAAAAAGGAACGGTAGCCAGAAGGCGCGCATGGGAACTTACTCGATCCCCGCCGCGTAGGTCAGGTTCAGCAGCGCCATGGCGCGGGTCACCTTCCCAATGCTGTTCTTCGTGGTGTCGGTGTAGGGGATGCCGCGGGCCTCGAGGGCTTCGTAATCAAAATTCCCCTGCCCGCTGAGGTCGAAGCACAGGGCCCCGTCCTTGATCCATTCGGTCTTGATCTGGTAGCCGGGCGCGGGCACGGCGCTGACGATCACGTCGGCGGTCTTGATGAAGCCCTCCAGGTGGGCCGGGTTCGTGTGCTGGTGGCACAGGATCGGCGTGGCCTTGAGGTTGGCCACCATGGCGGTGAGCGGCCGGCCGATGCGCAGGCTGTCGTTGATCACCAGCACGGTCTTGCCCGAGAGCCACCCGTCACCGAAGCCCCGCTTGATGGTCTTCACCACGGCGCGGGCGGTGCAGGGCGTCATGCAGCGCTGGTCGCTGCCGTCCAGGCGCTTCCGGAACTTGTTCAGATAGCCGATGTTCGTGGCGTGCAGGCCCTCGATGTCCTTCTCGGGGTCCACCAGGTCCATCACCTCGTCGTCCTTCAGCTCCGGGTAGCGCAGGGGATAGAAGATGAAGATGCCGTGGGTGCGGTCGTCCTGGTTGAGCCGCGCGATGGTCTTCACCAGCTCCATGCCGTTGCTCACGTCGATGTCCTTGGCGTCGATGCCCAGGTCCTCGCAGTCCTGGAGCATGAAGCGGTGGTACGTCACGCAGCCGACGTCGTCGCAGCCCAGGATCAGCCCGAGGCCGGGGGCGAAGCCCAGCTTGGCGATGTTGGCCTTGATGAGGGCCCGGTAGTGGGTGGCGGTCTCCTGGCAGTCCAGCTTCCCGGTGAGCGTTGACGACATGGCTTACCTCGACCGTCCAGTCTACCGGAGCCCGCGCGGGCCCGTGAGCACAGTTCCCGTGGCATGCTCCTCCGATGCGCTGGACGAAGGCCAAGCTCGCCGACCTGCAGGAACGCCTCCGGGCGGCCTATCCGGACGCGCGGTGCGCCCTCGACCACGAGGACCCCTTCCAGCTCGTGGTGGCCACCATCCTCAGCGCCCAGTGCACCGACGCCCGGGTCAACCTCACCACGCCCGCCCTCTTCGCGCGCTACTCCGACGCTGCGGCCCTGGCCGGGGCGAAGCTGCCCGAACTGGAAGCCCTCATCCACAGCACGGGCTTCTTCCGCAACAAGGCGAAAAACCTCGTGGGCCTGGGCCAGGCCCTGGTGGCGAGGCATGGGGGCAAGGTGCCTTCGGACCCGGAGCAGCTCGCGGCCCTCCCCGGCGTGGGCCAGAAGACCGCCAACGTCGTGCTCGCCAACGCCTTCGGCGTGCCGGCTCTGGCGGTGGACACCCACATCTTTCGGGTGGCGCGGCGCCTTGGCCTCTCGGAGGCGAACACCCCCGAGAAGGTGGAGGCCGACCTCTGCCGCCGCTTCCCCGAGGAGGACTGGATCGAGCTGCACCACCAGCTCATCTTCCACGGCCGCCGCCGCTGCGACGCCCGCAAGCCCGACTGCGCGGACTGCCCGCTGCTGGACGTCTGCGACGTGGGCCGCGGCAAGGCGCCGGACCCCCATAGCGGGCTTCTGCTGCGATCGGCGCCTCCGCCCAAGCGTTCCCCTTCCCCCGACCCAAACCCCCGAGCTGAGATTCCGGCGCCTTCCGCCCCCGGCGGCCCGCTGCGGGTGGTCAGCCTCGTCCCCTCCGTCACCGAGCTGCTGGCCCAGTGGGGCCTCGCCACGCGCCTCGTGGGCCGAACCCGCTTCTGCATCGAACCGAAGTGGATCCGCGCCACGGTGCCCGAGGTGGGCGGCACGAAGGATCCGAACCTGGACCGCATCCGCGACCTCAAGCCCGACCTGGTCATCCTCGAACGCGATGAGAACACGAAGGCGGCCGCCGACGGGCTCACGGCGCTCGGCATTCCCTGGCTGGCCCTGGAAGTCCGCACCCTCAAGGACTGCGCGAAGGCCTGGCGCCAGCTCGGTGCCCTTTTCGGCCTCGAAGCCCTGGCGGAACCTCGCGCGAAGGCCCTGGAGGCCCAACTTCCGAAGCGGGCCCGGAGGGGCCCGCAGACCCTGGTGCTCATCTGGCGCCGCCCCTGGATGAGCGCGGGTCCCGACACCTACCTGGGCGATCTCGCGCGGCAGGCGGGCTTCACGCCCATCGGCCCGCCGCGGTGGGCCACCCTTTCCGAAGACGCCCTGCGTAGTGAGGATCCGGAGCTCATCCTCCTGCCCACGGAGCCCTACAAGTTCACCCGCACCCACGTGAACGAGCTGCGCAAGCGGTTCCCCGGGGCGCGCATCGAGCTGGTGGATGGCCAGGCGATGACCTGGTACCTGAGCCGGACCGAGGCGGGGCTGGCGATGCTGCGGGCGCTGGGTCCCCGCTAAACCTAAAGGCCCGGGCCGGCGGCCCCTTGAGGGGCGGATCCCGGCCGGGCCTGCGGACGTGCCTTCGATCACGGCCCTTCCCGGGTTCTAATGGACGCGTCCCGAGGCCCCCATGCGACTTCCCGCCATCCTCCTGGTCCCCATCGCCAGCCTGGTCCTCCACGCCGGTGGCGAGGACACCGGCATCATCCCCAAGGCCCAGCGCAAGGACGCCTCCAGCTTCGGGTTCTCCGATGGGGGCAAGGTCCGCACGGTCGCCGAGTATCGCGGCAAGATCGTCGTGGTGGATTTCTGGGCCACCTGGTGCCCGCCCTGCCGGAAGTCGCTGCCCGAGCTGGCCCACCTCCAGCGCCAGGAATCCAAGGTCCCCATCGCCATCATCCCCGTCAACCGCGACGAGGAAGGCTGGAGCATCGTGAGGCCCTTCCTGATCAAGAACAGCAAGGTCCTGGAGGGCTTCCGGGTCTACATGGCGGGCATCGGCAAGCAGGGTATCGCCGTCCTGGGCCCGGTGGACGCCTTCCCCACCACGTACCTCATCGACGCGGACGGCAAGGTGGCCTCCCGGTGGACCGGCTACGGGGAAGGGTTGCTGGTGGAACGGCTGAACGAACTGCTCAAGGAGCTGCCGCCCCCCTCGAAGGGCGACTGATCAGCCCAGCCAGGCCCGCATCTCCGCGGGCTTCTGGAAGCCCAGGATGCGGCGCAGCTCGTTGCCGTCGGCGTCCAGGAGGAGCACCGTCGGGTAGCTGCGGATGCCGAGCTTCGCCGCGAGGTCGGGGCGCACCTTGTCCGAGTCGATGCGGATGGCCACGGCGTTGGCCGCGATCCAGGCCTGGATGCCGGCGTCGGGCCAGGTCTTCTCGTCCAGCTCGTGGCACTGGGCGCACCACTCGGCGTAGGTGTCCACCAGGACCACTTTGTTTTCGGCCTTGGCCTTCGCGAGGGCCTGCTCCAGGTCCTGTTCCATCCAGGCCTTCCGCCATTCCGGCGCCTCGGCCTTCGCCGCCGCGCCGCCCTTCGGCAGCAGGTCCACGCCGGTGAAGCCCTCGACCGCGCGCAGGCCGAGCAGCACCCCCGCCGCCAGGGCGAGGATGGCCAGCCCCTTGGCGAAGCCCGCGGGAAGGCTCTCCGCCGGGCGGAAGGCTCCCAGCACCGCCGCAGCCGTGAACGCCACGACGGACCAGAGGCCGAGGCTGGCCCAGGCCGGAAGCACGTAGCGCAGGGTCCACACCGCGAAGCCGAGGACCACGAGGCCCATGGCCTGCTTGAGCACCACCAGCCAGTCCCCGCTGCGGGGCAGGCCCGCCGAGAAGGTCCCCACGGCCATGAACAGCACGCCCATCCCCAGGGCGAAGACGAAGAGCTGGGCCGCGCCCAGGGCCCAATGGCCGTGCTGGGCGATGCCGAGCAGCACGGAGCCGATCACCGGGCCCACGCAGGGGGCCGAGATCGGCCCCAGCACGAGGCCCATGGCGAAGGCCCCCGCGAACCCTTTGCGGGAGCCGTCCCCCTGCATCCGGGCCTGCCAGGAGGCGGGCAGCGAGATCTCGAAGGCCCCGAAGAGCGCGAGGGCGAAGGCGCCGAAGAGGAGGGCCACGGGCACCAGGAAGGCGGGCTTCTGGGCAAAGGCCCCGAAGGCCGCCCCTGTGGTCGCGGCGAGCACGCCGAGCAGCGTGTAGGTCACGGCCATGCCCAGCACCAGCGTCGTGGACAGCGCGAGGCCCCGGGCCTTCCCGCCGCCCTTGGCGCCGATCACGGCCATGGTGATGGGGATCATCGGGTAGACGCAGGGCGTGACGCTGGCGGCCAGTCCCGCCAGGAAGGCCACGAGGAAGAGGCGCCACAGGCCCTCCGGGACGGGCGCCTTGGACGAGGTCCCACCCCCTCCCAGGAGGTCACTCGCCGAGACCTTCAGCTCCCGCTTCGTGGGCGGGAAGCACACGCCGCCCTCGCCTTCGGTGCAGGGCTGGGTGGTGACCTCGAGGACCACGTCGCCGGAGACGCCTTCGGCCACCAGGGGCACGGCCACGGTGCCCCGCCAGATGCCCTCGTCCAGCTCGTCCTTGCCGGTGGGCGCGGGCAGCGGCCCCGTCTTCACCGAGCCTGGCTGGCCGGGCTTGAGGGCCACCTTCATGAAGGCGGTCTTGAGGTGGACCTTCCCGGGGACCGTGAGGGTCAGCACGCCCTTGGACACGGTCATGCCGATGTCCTTCGCGGGGTCGAACTCGCGGGCCGGAAGGGGGGCGAAGCCCAGCAGACAAACCAGGATCCAGAGCCAGCGGCGCATTCAGCCTCCCCTTCCTAGGATGCCCGAAGCCCCCCGGCGTTCCCGCCTACACTCGGGAAATGGACCGTCCCGAGCTGAACGCCCTCCCCTGGTTCCCCGGCCTCCTCGCGCGCCTCGAGGCCCACGTCGCCGCGGAAGCCGACTCGGGCCACGGCCCCCGGGACGCCGCCCACGACGTCTCCCACGCCTCCCGCGTCGCCCGGCTGGCCCTGCGCCTCGCCCGGGAGGAGGGCGCCGACGGCGAGGTCTGCGCCGCCGCGGCCCTGCTCCACGACCTCGTGTGGGTGCCCAAGAACCATCCCGACTCCCCGCGCACCGCCGAGCTCAGCGCCGTCCAGGCCCGGGACTGGTGCGCCGGGGTTCCCGAGCTGGCCAGCCGCGCCACCGCCGTGGGGGAGGCCATCCTCACCCACAGCTTCTCAGGCGGCGGCGAGGCCGAAAGCCTCGAGGCCAAGGTGGTCCAGGACGCCGACCGCCTGGAGGCCCTGGGCGCCATCGGCATCGCCCGGGTCTTCGCCACAGGGGCCAGCTTCGGCGCGCGGCTCTGGCATCCCGAGGACCCCTGGGCGAAAGGCCGGGAGCTGGACGACAAGCGCTACAGCCTCGACCACTTCCCCATCAAGCTCCTGCGGCTCCAGGGCCTGCTCCAGACCGACGCGGGCCGCCGCCTGGCCCGGGAGCGCCACGCGGTGATGCTGGGCTTCCTGGCCTCCCTGCGGGAGGAGCTGGGCTAGGCCCGGACTACACTGGAGCCATGCCCCTGCTGCTCACCCGCGCCCGGCCCTTCGTGGCGGACCACTTCCACGACCTGCCCGGCTTCCAGGAGGACCGACACGGCCACAACTGGGAGGTGCGGGCCACCCTGGACGCCGGGGACGGCGATGCCACGGCCGTGGAACACCGATTCGAGGCGGCCCTCGACGCCTGGACGGCCTCCGTGGACTACACGCTGCTCAACGGCCAGGCCGCCCTCGCCGGCCGCAATCCCACCGCCGAGCTCCTGGCCCAGTGGGCCTTCGAGGCCCTCGGCCGCGCCGGCCTGGCCCCGGTGGAGGTGCGCATCCGCGAGAAAGCCAACTACTGGGCCCGCTGCCGGTCGGGGGCGACCGCGTGAGGAGGCTGTCCTTCCCCGCGGCCGCCCTGCTCCTGGCGGGACTGAGTTGCGAACCCCCCAAGCCGCCGGCCACACCGGTCGTGGCACGGGAGAAGCTGGCTCCCTGGACCTGGCGCCCCGTGGGCGGATTCATCGTCATCGAGGGGGAGCTCCCCGGACCGGCCCACCTCGTCCTGGAGGGGCCGCGGATGCGCGTGGAGACCGACGCCCCCGCCGGCCCCGTCCGCTGGGAGCTGGAGCGCCCCGCCCCCGGGGAAGTCGCCGAGCTGCGCACCCCCGACGGGGACGTCCTCGCCCGGTTCCGCTTCGTCGAGCCTTCCCGGACGCCCCGGAGGCCAGCGCCGCCGCCGAAGGGCGACAAGACGGCGAGGGTGCCGCAGCCGCCGCGCGCCCCCGTCCAAGCCCCGGCCCCAGCTGCGGCCCCGGCTGCGGCCCCAGCTGCGGCCCC
>JBDIBF010000072.1:0-14025 GCA_039812765.1 Holophagaceae bacterium | reverse complement strand
GAACGGCGCCAACTCCACCCTCAAGCCCAATCCCCCCGCTCCGGCCGGAACCGTGCCGGGCTGCTTCAACAACACGATGTGCCACGGCCGGAGCTTCGAATGAGCGAGCGCCACGAATCCCACACCAAACCAACCGAAGGAGGAGAACCCATGCGTCGCAAACCTCTGAAGGTGCTTGCCGGGTTGGTTGCAACCGCGGCCGCAGCCTTCCTTCTCATCAGCTGCCGCGGCGCCACGGGGCAGACCGGGCCGGCCGGCGCCAACGGCACCAACGGAACGAACGGCACGAACGGCACCAACGGCTCCACCTTCGCCATCGACGCCTCCTCCTACACCCCGGACGAGTGGGCGGACCTGACCCTGAAGGCCACGGTCACCAGCGTCACCGTGAACGGGACGCCGGTGGTGAACTTCAAGGTCACGGACAGCAAGAACGTGCCGGTCAAGGGCCTCGGCTTCACCACCAAGACGTCCTCGAACCAGTACGCCAGCTACGCCAACATGGCCTTCGCCATCGCCAAGCTGGTGCCGGCGACCACCACCAGCCCCAGCCGCTGGGTCAGCTACGTGGTGACCTCGAATCCGACAGCCGCCGCCCCGGACGTCTGGGTCCCCACCCGGCCCACGACGGAGAACATCGGCACGCTGGTGGACAACGGCGACGGCACCTACAAGTACACGTTCCGCCGCGACATCACCCAGACCAAGGCCCAGCTCGACGCCTACACCTACACCGGCAACAACGTGAAGGCGGACCTGGACGACGTCACCTACAACGCCAATCTCACCCACCGGGTGACGCTGTACGTGGGCGGCACCGCCCGCAACACGGGCACCAACACCGCCGACGGTTCCAACAGCGGCGTGGTGGCCAAGGCGATCAACTTCCCCGCGAACGCGATCTATGACTTCATCCCGGCCACCGGCGCCCCGGTGGGCTCGGCCAACGAGCAGCGGGAGATCACCCAGGTGAGCGCCTGCTTCACCTGCCACGCCAAGTTCGAGTTCCACGGCTCCGGCCGCCAGGACACTCGCTACTGCGTGGTGTGCCACAACGACCAGCGCAAGTACGGCCGGGCGGAAGGCACGCTCAGCAACGGGACCGTCAGCTCCAATGGCAAGCTCCAGGGCCACGGCGAAGGCGACTTCCCGATGTTCATCCACCGCATCCACATGGGCGAGGAGCTCACGAACAAGGGCTACAGCTATGGCGGCGTGGACTACAACGACGTCACCTATCCTCAGGACCAGCGGAACTGCGTGAAGTGCCACTCGGCCTCCACCGCCACCCCCCAGGGCGACAACTGGTTCAAGAAGCCCAACCGCTTCGCCTGCGGCGGCTGCCACGACAGCATCGTCTGGTCCACGGGCCAGAACCACCAGGGCGGCGCGGCCTTCGACGACCAGCAGTGCAGCCAGTGCCACAGCGAAGCCGCCATCAAGACCTACCACATCCCGGTGACGCCCCCCAACGACAAGAACTACTACAAGACCGGCAACACCGCCGACAACAACACCAACGCCTCCTGGATCGCCGCCTTCCCCAACAACCTGCCGGCCGGCGCCAGCAAGGTGACCTGGGAGATCAGCAGCTTCACGCTGAACAGCAGCGCCAAGGCCGTCATCAAGTTCCGCTTCCTGAAGGACGGCACGCCCGTCGCGCTGAACACCTACCCGGCCAAGAGCGAGATGCTCGACGGCTTCGTGGGCGGCCCCAGCGTCTACGTGGCCTTCACGGTGCCCTATGACGGCATCAACTACCCGGCCGACTGGAACGCCACCTTCAGCACCTACCTGAAGGACATCTGGCGCGGGGACGGCAAGAACGTCAGCGGCGCCGCCCTCGGCGCCTCGGCGAAGGCCACCCTCACGGGCCCCGACAGCAGCAACTACTACACCATCACCTTCACCGACGCCGTCATCCCGACCTCCGCGGGCATGCTCACCGCCGGCATCGGCTACACCTACGGCCTGCAGAACACCCAGCCCCTCACCCAGATCAACGTCCCCGGCTTCCCCTACAACAAGGACGCCATGGGCAACGACGTGCCGAAGATGGGCGGCCTGGCCGTCCCGGCACCGAACACCTGGAAGATGGTCAGCGGCACCCTGCCCGCCGGCTTCGACACCACCCAGGCCACCACGCCCCGGCGCACCATCGTCGAGAACAAGCGCTGCAACGACTGCCACGGCGCCCTCGGCGTGTTCACCGCCAAGGCCTACCACGCCGGCCAGCGCAACGACGCCCAGACCTGCGAGTTCTGCCACAACGGCCAGCGCGTCAACTCCGGTTGGGGCGTGAACACCAAGGACTTCATCCACGCCCTCCACGGCGCGGGCAAGCGGGTCAACAAGTTCTCGTGGGAGGTCTCCGCGGGCAACAAGTACTGGGAGATCACCTATCCCAGCATCCTCAACAACTGCGAAGCCTGCCACGTCCCCGGCTCCTACAACTTCGAGATCGCCAGCAACGCCGGCGAGCTGCCGAACCTGAACTGGACCACCGTGGCCACGGGCTCCATCCCGAACCCGGTGCCCGTGATCGTCACCGGCACCGAGCCCGTCCCCGGCACCTACTACTCGCCCTTCGTGACGGCGGGCGCCAACTATGGCTCGGGCTTCTCGTACAACGCCAACACCGGCGCCACCACGCCGGCCGCCAGCACCACGCTGGTGAGCTCCCCCTACGTCGCGGCCTGCTCCAACTGCCACGACACGACGATGGCCCTCAACCACATGAAGGCCATGGGCGGCTCCTTCTACGTGTCCCGCGCCAGCGTGCAGAACGCCCAGACCGGCGCGCTCATCAACAGCGAGCAGTGCTTCCTCTGCCACTCGGCCGGGAAGGTCGCGGACACCTACGTGGTGCACATGAAGTTCAAGTGACGTCCCCCTCCGGAGCCGGCCCCGCCGGCTCCGGAACCTGAACCGGAAGCCCGGGCCCCGCGCCCGGGCTTCCTGCGTCAGGGCTTCCTGCGTCAGGGATTCCTGCGTCAGGGCCTGCCGCCACCGGGGACCGCTGTGATCCCCCCCCCCACGGCCTTGCCCTAAGCTGAAGGCGGAGGTCCCCATGCGGCTGTCCCGATCCTTCGCTCGAGTGCTCGTCCCCGCCCTGGCCTGCTGCCTCCAGGCGGCGCCCATCCAGGCCCAGGAGGCCGCGCCGCCCAAGCCCGCGGCCCCGCCCGCCACCCAGGCCGCCGCCCAGGCCGCCCCGAAGACGCCGCCGGCCAAGAAGGCCGCCAAGCGGGGGACCGCGCCGGCGAAGCCCGACGCGGACGCGGCCCTTCAGAAGGACGTGGCGATGCAGGCCGACCTGAAGCGCCAGGTGCGCAAGAAGGCCCGAAAGGCGCCGAAGTACCATGGGCCCCTGGTCAACCTGAACGCGGCCTCCCGCGAGGAGCTCATGAAGCTGCCCAACGTCAGCGCCGCGATGGCCGACAAGCTCATCGCCGGGCGGCCCTACCGCACGAAGGCGGACATGGTGACCCGGGACATCGTCCCCTACGGCATCTACAGTTCCATCAAGGACCGCGTGGCGGCGGTGCCGCCCACCGCCCCGAAGTGAGTCCCGGGCACGCCCCGACCGGAGGTCCCATGCGCCCCGCCGCCCTCCCCGCCGCCCTCCTCTGCGCCTCCACGCCCCTGGGCGCCCAGGCCGTCCGCGGCCCGCGGGTGGAGGCCCTGGTGGCGGGCGTGGATGCCGCCCGGCTGCAGGCCACGGTGGCCCGCCTCGCGGCCTTCGGGACCCGCCACACCCTCTCGGACACGACTTCGGAGACCCGGGGCATCGGCGCGGCCCGGCGCTGGCTGGCGGCCGAGTTCGCCGCCCTGGGGAAGGCTCCGGGCTCGCGGCTCCAACCCTTCGAGGACCGCTTCACCGCCGAGCCCGGGACTCGCGTGCCCAGGGCCGTCGAGCTGGTGAACGTGGGCGCCGTGCTGCCGGGCACGGACCCGGCCCGGGCGAAGGAGGCGCTGGTGCTCACCGGCCACTACGACAGCCGGGCCGGCGACGTGATGGATGCCGTCTCCGACGCCCCGGGGGCGGTGGACGACGGCAGCGGCACCTCCCTGGCCTTGGAACTGGCCCGGGTGATGGCCGCGGAGAAGCCGGCGGTCTCGGTCTACTTCGTGGCGGTGGCCGGGGAGAAGCAGGGCCTCCTGGGCTCGGCCCACCTGGCGAAGCGCCTGAAGGCCGAGGGCGTGAGCGTCCTGGCCATGGTGAGCGTGGACATCGCGGGCAACACCGAGGGCCAGGACGGCGTGAAGGACAACGTCACCGCGCGGCTCTTCAGCGAGGGCGTGCCCACCGTCGAGACCGAGGCCCAGCGGCGCCTGCGGGAGGCCGTGGGCGGCGAGAACGACAGCCCGGCTCGGGCGTGGGCCCGCTACGTGAAGCGCGTGGGCGAGCGCTACGTGGAGAACCTGGACCTCTGGCTGATGCTGCGCCGGGACCGCATCGCCCGGGGTTCGGACCACACGGCCTTCAGCCGCGAGGGCTTCCCCGCCATCCGCCTCAGCGAGACCCACGAGCACTACGACCGCCAGCACCAGGACGTGCGGGTCGCGGGGGGCCGGGCCTACGGCGACGACGTGGCCCACTTCGACGCCGCCTACGCGGCCAAGCTCGGGAAGGCCCTGGCCGCGGCCTACGGCGAACTCTCTCACGCGCCGGCCCCGCCGAAGGACGTGGTCCTCGGGGGCGCCGTCAGCCCCGACACGAAGCTGCGCTGGACCCTGCCCGCGGATCCCAGGGTCGCGGGCCTGGTCCTCTACCGTCGCCGCGCCGACGCCCTCCACTGGCAGCGCGTGCTGCGGGTCCCCAAGGGCGACCGCCTCGTGCTCAAGGACGTGGTCCCCGACAACGAGGTCTTCGCCCTGGCGACGGTGGACGCCGAGGGCAACGAGAGCCTGCCGGCCTATCCGACGAGACTGGAGTAGGGGCTGGAGCGGGCCGGAGCCTACTTCGACCGCACGCCCATGAGGATGTAGGCGGGCTCGGCCTTGGCGCCGGCCTTGGGGATGGGCACCACCACCTTCGGCGCGAACATCTCGCCGCTGATGGCGACGTGCAGGGACACGGCCTCCGCGGGCATCAGGGAGGTGGTGTCGAAGCTGTCCATCATCTGGGGCGTGCTGGCCCTGATCTCGTAGGCGCCGCCGGCTTCCTTGGAGAAGGCGTCCACGGTCTTGAACCCGGCGCCCATGGACTTGATGCGCAGGCGCACCGTGTGGGCGTCCACCCGCTCCGCCAGCACCACGGCGCCGATGCCGGGCTGGGCTTTGAGCTTGGCCTCGAGCTGGGCCATGGCATCAGTCCAGGGATCGGCCTGGAGGGCGAGAAGGGCGGGCGCGGCGAGCAGGACGGGCAGCATGGTTCCTCCGGGTTCACCATCAGCATGGCGCAGGTCGGGCGCGGGTTCCTCACTTCAGCGTGTTCAGCCATTCCGCCAGCGGCGCGAGGTCCGCCATGGGCGTGTCGTCGCCGTAGGCCGACCCCGCGTTGGCGCCGTTCAGGCCCGCGCGGGGACGGGGCTCCCGCTTGAGCAGGTGGTTGGCGTCGGGGAGTTCCAGCACCGGGACGCGGAAGCCCGACGGGAAGGACTCGGGTTTCCAGGTCTGGACGTCCTTCTCCCCCCAGGTGATCGCGGAGGGCACACCGGCCCGCTGGGCCAGAGCCAGGGGGTCGAGGTCGAGGGTGGCCCTCACGAAGCCCAGGGACTCCCTGGCCATCAGGGACCGCGCCAGCCGCTCCAGGGCCGGGTAGACGTCCTTCCCGGCGGGCGGGGTGGGCTGGCCGGCGCGAATGGCTGTGAAGACGGACGCCAGGTAATCGAGGTTGGCCCTGGCGGTGTCCGCCGGGAGCTGGAGCGCCAACTGGGCCTGGATGGTCTTCGCCATGCTCCGGGGAGGGGGCTCCAGCAGCAGCAGGGCCTCCGCCTGGTCCCAGCAGAGCAGGGAGAGCAGCGCGCCCTCGCTGTGGCCGACGAGGAGGAGCTTCCTCCCCTTCGCCTCCGGCAGGGCCCGGGCCGCGGCGAGGGCGGCCCTGATGTCGCCCACCTGGGCGTCCAGGGAGATGTCGAGGGCCGGGTCCTTCGACCCGATGAAGCGCTTGTCGTAGCGCAGGCTGCCGATGCCCTGCTTCGCCAGCCACCCCGCGAAGTCCCGTCCGGCGTAGCCCGCCGGCAGGCGCGGGTTGGTCCAGTTCCGGTCTGTGGCACCGCTTCCGGCCACCATGACGGCGAAGTAGGGATGCCCCGAGGCTGCCCGGACACTGGCCTTGAGGGGATGGCCATTGAAGCCCGGGAAGACGAGGTCCCGGTCAGGGGAGGCCTGGACGGGGGCGGGCGTCTGGATCGGGGGCGGAGACTGGATGGGCATGGGGCCTCCGCCACCAGGATGCGCCGAACCGGCGAGAAGCCGCAGCCCTCGCCGCGTCCCACCGACCTGGAGGATCCTGGAGGGCGGAGTGCCGCCGCCATGGATGTCCCGTCGACCCGAACCCTCCTGCGATGCGCGAGCCTGGCCTTCGGCATCGCCCTGATGGCCGGGGACCGGCCGGCCTGGACGGAGGTCCGGAGCCCGCACTTCGTCGCGTTCACCGACGCCCGCGCCACCGAGGCCCAGAAGGCCCTGAAGGAGTTCGAGGAGATCCGCCTTACCTTTCAGGCGGCCTTCCCGGCCGTGCAGGTGGACCCCAAGGATCCGGTGGTGGTCTTCGTGCACCGGGACCAGGCCTCCATGAAGGAGCTGCTCCCGGAGGAGTTCGAAGGTCCGAACCCGAAGCTGCCCAGCGGGTACTTCATGAGCCGGGGGGACCGCAACTACGCCCTCCTGCGCCTGGACGCCCGCCACCAGAGCGAGCAGCCCTACCACGTGGTCTACCACGAGTTCACCCACGGGATCCTCCACCGCAACTTCCGCGGCATCCCGGTGTGGCTCGACGAGGGTCTCGCCGAGTACTACGGGGAGACGCGCATCCAGTCCGACAAGGTGCTGATCGGGAATCCCTCCAGGGGGAGCCTGGAGATCCTGCGCGGCGGAGGCCTGCTGCCCCTGGAGCGCCTGCTTCGAGTGACCCAGCGGTCCCCGGAGTACCGCGAGGGGGACAAGACCGGCATGTTCTACGCGGAGGCCTGGGCCCTCACCCATTTCCTGCTCATGGAAGAGGGCCAAGTGAGGGCGGACCACTTCCGTCGCTACCTGGAGGCCCAGGTCGAGGAACCGGACCCCGTGGCCGCGGCCCGGCGGGCCTGGGGGGACCTGGAGGCCTTCCAGTCCGCCTTCTTCGCCTACCTGCGGCAGCCCAGGTTCCGGTACTGGAACCTGCCCCTCGCGCTGAAGCTCCCGGCCGAGTCCTTCCCGGTCCGTCCGCTCGGGGAGGCCGAGGGGCGGGTGGTCCGGGCGGAATTCCTGAGGGACCGGAACCGTCCGGAGGCCTCCGAGGCCCTGCTACGGGAGGCCCTGGCCCTGGACCCGAAGCTGCCGGCCTCCCATGTGGCCCTGGCGGTGGCCTGCCTCGCCCGGGGAGACCGGGGAGGCGCGCGGACCGCCCTGGAGGCCGCAGAGAGCCTGGGCAGCCAGGACCCCCGCACCCCGCTGCTGCTGGCGCGCCTGGACCTGGAGGACGCGGCCCAGGGCCCCGGGGTCCGGGCCCGGGCGGCGGCCCGGGTGCAGCGGGCGCTGGCCCTGGCCCCCCGGGATGCGGAGGCCCACTTCCTGCACGCCAGGCTCCTGGCCTCCGAGCCCGGCCGCGCCGCGGAGGCCGTGGCCGCGGGAAAGCAGGCCCTGGCCCTGGACGTCGAGAACATGGTCCTCTGGCTCAATTTCGGCTACCTCTGCCTGGGGCTGGACCAGGAGGCGGAGGCCCAGGCGGTGGCGACCCGCCTGAAGGCCCTGGGGGCGCCCGTGGCGCTGCAAGCCCGGTTCACGGAGGCCCTGAAACACCGCGGGGAGCGGCGCGTCTCCGGCGTCCGCCCGGAGCCTGGGGCGCAGGACCCGCCGGAGACGCCCGGCGTGCCGGCCATCCCCTCGCCCTCGCGGCCTCCCCTGCGCTTCAGCCTGCCCAGCACCCTGGCGGAGCTCGGACGGGAGGTGCAGGCCCTCTCCCTCGCGGGCCGGGAAGGAGAGGCCATCCCCAAGGTCGAAGCAGCCCTGGCCAAGACGAAGGTCGAGGTGGAGCGAAGGTCCCTCAAGGACCTCCTGGCGAAGCTCAGGGCCCGGGCGTCGAACTCCTGAGCCGTCCGCTCACCGGGCCACGAGCACCGGTGTCCCCAGGGGGCACACGACCCACAGCTCCTCGATGGCCTCGTCCTCCAGGGCCACGCAGCCCCAGGTCCAGTCGCTGCCCGACCCGTGGCCGTGGATGCCCACGGTGCCGCCGAGGGGCGTGTCCCAGGGGGGGCGGGCCCTGCGCCGGTGGGCATCGAGGATGGCGTCGTGCTGGGCCTTCGTGATGAGCTTCTCCCGCAGGCCGCGTTCGGCGTCCTCGGGCCGGGGGTAGCTGAGCCCGAGGAAGAGGTGGAACTTGGAGATCCCATTGCGGGTGCAGACGTGGAGCCGGCCTTCGGGCGTGCGGTGGTCGCCCTCCCGCGCCTTGTCGAGCTCGGGTTCGGCGCCAAGGCCGATGGGGTAGGTCTGAAGCAGCTTCCCGGAGGCCCACAGCTCCAGGCGGTGGGCGACCTTGAAGACCCGCAGCTCGACGCGCTGCAGCGGGAAGGGCACGGAGGCCGCGGCCGCCAGGGTGCGGACGCGCCCCTCGGCGGCCTTCAGGCGCCCGGGAGAGGGGTTGGGCGAGGGATTGGCGGAGGCCGTCACGGTGGCGAGGCAAGCGGCGACGGCAACCGGTGCGTTCACCGCGACGTGGCGGCGGGCTGGTAGAGGTTGAACACCGCGCCGCCGGGTTCCTGGAGCACCACGAAGCGGCCCACGTCCGGGATGTCCATGGGCCCGTTCAGCACCGTGCCGCCCAGGGCCTTGGCCTGGTCGGCCTTGGCGTCCACGTCCGCCACCATGAAGTAGGGCGACCAGTTCGAGGGGATGGCTTCGGCGCCGGGCCAGTTCGGCGTGTACATCCCGCCCAGGGGCTTCTCCCCCAGGGAGAACTCGTCGTAGGCCATGCCACCGCCCTCGCCGTGCTTGATGGACCAGCCGAAGAGGCCCACGTAGAAGGCTTCGGCCTTGGCGAGGTCGGTGGTGGAGAGTTCGGTCCAGCAGGGTGCGCCGGGCGCGTCGAAGACGCCGGAGCCTTTGTGGCTGAGGGCCTGCCAGACGGCGAAGATGCCGCCGGTGGGATCCTGCAGGAAGGCGAGGAGGCCCAGGTTCCCAGCCGGGAAGGGTCCGGCCAGCAGGGTGCCTCCGAGTCCCTTGGCCTTTTCGGCCGCGGCGTTCACGTCCGCCACCTGGACATAGCAGTGGAAGGCCGGAGGCCCCACCTCCGGGCTGTGCGCCATGCCCCCGGCCACGTCGATCCCGCCCAGCTTGAAGACCGTGGCCCGACCGTCCATGCCCGCCTGGTCCTCGGCGGTCCAGCCCAGCAGCGAGGCGAAGAAGGCCTTCGACGCCGCGAGGTCCTTGGAGATGAGCGCGTTCCAGCAGAAGGCGCCGACGGGGGCGAAGGTGGGCTCGGCCATGGCGGGCTCCGGGAGGGGGGGGACAGGCTAACGCCGGAGCGGGCGAGGGATCAACCGGGATGGGATCAGTAGGCCTTCACTGGCGGATGGCCGTTGGCAGCGAGCCAGTCGGCAAGGGGCTTGGCGGCATCACCAAAGCCGAGGGGCAAGGTCCCATGCTCCCGCGTGCGCAGGTTCAGGACGTTCCCCGCCCATTCAAGATAGGCCTCCGATAGGTCCACGGAGAATCCCGCGTCCTTCCCGTATGCATTCGTCAACCCGGAGCAGTCGGGGACCCCGTGCCCCGCAAAGATCGTGATCCTCGATCCTTCCCGTTCGAACCTGCCGGGCTTGGAGGCTCGAAGGGCCGCCCTGATCCCGAAGGCGAGGAAGCAAAGGCTGGCAGCCAAGAGGAGCCACGACCCCCAAGCGTTGACAGCCGCCTGCCAATCCAATCCCTTGGAAAGGTTCCAGGCCATGAGGGTTGGATAACAGGCCGCGGCGATCACAGCCAGCACCGCCTTCCGCCGGCTCGTGGGCACCACGTAAACCGCGCTCATCGGGAGGCCTCCTCCAGGGAGAATCGCCGGACTCCCTGTGCCTGCAGCCATGCGATCAAGTCCCGGACCTGGCCCCTTGGCAGGATCAGGTCTCGATGGAAGGAAGGGCTCTTCAGGATCACGCCGTGCTGGGATTCGAGGTAGCGCAGGTCGGACGAGCTGCACGCAACTTCCGCCAGGACCCGAGGCGCGCGGCGGTACAACGATGTCTGAAGCTCGCGTAAGTGGAGAGAGGCCGTCTCGGCTTCGAACTCGAAGCCTCCCGGGATGTGGTCGAGACTGAAGGCGGCGAGGGGAACCATGAGAACGAGCGCCGCGAGCATCAGGGCGACATTCCACCGCTGGTTCAGCGGATCAGGCCCACCAAACGGCAAGGGCCCTTTGGCCACTTGAAGCGACAGTGCGAGGACGAGACAGAGGAAGGATGTCGCCGAGGACCAGCGGACCTTCCAGTCCGAGGACAGGTACAGTCGCCCGGTGGCGCTCACCCCAGCTGCCCCAGATCCTCCGGCCCACCGATCGAGATCGTCTTCACCTCGATCCCCATCTCCTTGGCCTGGCGCTTGGCCAGACCGCTCAGCACCTTGCCGGGGCCGAGCTCGAGGAAGGTGGTGACGCCCTCCTTGAGCAGCACGTCCATGATGCCTTCCCAGCGCACGGCGCCGGGGATCTGGCGGAGGAGGCCGTCGCGCAGGGACTCGGGCTCGCTCACCACGGCGGCGTCCACGTTGTTCACCAGGGGGCACAGGGGCGCGCGGAGGTGCAGGCCCGCGAGGATGGGCGCCATGGCCGCCTTCGCGGGCTCCATGAGGGGCGAGTGGAAGGGGGCGCTCACGGGGAGCTTCATCATCTTGCGGCCGCCCCGGGCCTTGGCGGCCTCCATGGCCGCGTCCACCGCCTCGGCGTGGCCCGCGACGACGATCTGGCCGGGGCCGTTGAAGTTCGCGGGCACGGCGGTCTTGCCGCTCGCCTTCGAGCCCTCTTCGCAGGCCGCCGCGACGTCCGCGGCGCTCATGCCCAGCAGGGCCGCCATGGCGCCCACGCCCACGGGCACGGCCACCTGCATGGCGCGGCCGCGCTCGCGCACGGTCCTCACCGCCTCGGTGAAGGAGAGCGCGCCGATGCCCACCAGGGCCGAGTATTCGCCCAGGCTGTGGCCCGCGGCGAAGTCGGGCCTGGGCAGCCGGTCGGCGTAGGCCCGCACCACCATGGTGCTGTGGGTGAGGATGGCGGGCTGGGTGTGCTCCGTGAGTTTCAGCGTCTCCTCGGGGCCCTCGGCCATGAGCTTCGACAGCGGAAAGCCCAGGGCCGCGTCGGCGTCCTCGAGCACGCCCCGCGCCACCGGCTCGGCCTCCGACAGCGCCAGGCCCATGCCCACCGCCTGGGAACCCTGCCCGGGGAACAGCCACGCCACCTTGCCCATGGGAGCCTCCATCGCGCCGCGTCCGGGGCGCGGCTAGTCCTTCGGGAGCAGCCCGGCGATGCCCGCCGAGATCCGCTCGCTGACCTTGCCTTCAAAGGTTCGCATCGCAGCGCCGATGCCGTTCTTCACGGCCTTCGCGTCGCTGCTGCCGTGGCCGATGACGCTCACGCCCTTGATGCCCAGCAGGGGCAGGCCGCCGTATTCCCGGTAGTCCAGCTTGCGGAAGAAATTCTTGAGGCCGGGCTTCACCATCAGCGCCCCGAGTTTGGCGGTCATCGAGCTGGTGAGGGCCTCCCGGATGCCCGCCACGATGGCGCCGGCGAGCGCCTCGCTGGACTTCAGCACCACGTTGCCCACGAATCCGTCGCAGGCGATGACGTCGAAGTTGCCGTTCCAGATGTCGCGCCCCTCGGCGTTGCCGGCGAAGTTCAGGGGCAGGGTCCGCAGGAGGGCCGCGGCCTCGCGGGTCACCTCGGTGCCCTTGGTCTCCTCCTCGCCCACGCTCAGCACGCCCACCTTGGGATTCGGGATGCCCAGCACCTGCTCGGCGTAGACCGCGCCCATCACCGCGAACTGGGCGATGTGGTCGGCCCGGCAGTCCACGTTGGAGCCCACGTCGATGAGCACCGTGGGCCGGCCGGCCTTGTTGGGCATGACGCTGGCGAGGCCCGGGCGGTCCACGCCCTCCAGCCGGCCGATGACCATGCTCGAGGCCACCATGGCGGCGCCGGTGTGGCCCATGCTGACCACGCCGTGGGCCCGGCCCTCGCGCACGGCCTGGGCGGCCACGCGCATGGAGCTGTCCTTCTTCTCCTTCAGCACCGCGGTGCCCTTGTCCTCCATGGTCACCACCGTGGGGGCGTGGAGGAGCTCGATCCGGGATCCGAGGAAGCCCTCGAGCCCGTGCTTCGGAAGCAACGCCTTCAGCCGGGCCTCGTCCCCGCAGAGCAGGAGGACGAGGTCCGGCCAGGAATCCAGGGCCTGCTTCGCGCCGTCAAGGGTGGACTGGGGGGCGTGGTCGCCCCCCATCACGTCCAGCGCGATCCGGACTGAAGCCAAGCGCGGCCCTTAGACCGCGGCGACGTGGACGGCCTTCTTGCCGCGGTAGAAGCCGCAGGAAGGGCAGACCCGGTGGGGCAGCTTGGCGACGCCGCAGTTGGGGCAGGTGGAGGCGCTGAGGGCCTCGAGGCTGTCGTGGGTGCGGCGGCGGTCGCGGCGGGCCTTGGAGTGGCGGCGCTTCGGATTCGGCATGGCGGGCTCCGTCGGGGAAGGTTCGGGGTTCGGGGGTTCAGGAGTTCGAATCTTGGGTTTCAGGATCCGAGGTCAAGCTTGATGCCGCTCAGGGCCTTGGCCAGGGCCGAGGGCTCCTTGAAGGCTTCAGGATTGCAGGAGCACTTGCCCTTGTTCCAGTTCTTGCCGCACTGGGGGCAGAGGCCGAGGCAGTCCTCCTTGCAGAGGGGATGCATGGGCACCTGGAGCTGGAACTGCTCCTTCACCAGGGCCTCCTCGTCCACCTCGTCCTCGGGCATGAAGACCACGTCGAGGTCCTGGGTGCCCAGGGTGTGGGCGCCCCGGGCGGCGAGGTCCGCGTCCTGGCTGCCCAGGAACTGGCTGGAGACCGCCAGCGGCAGGTCGAAGGGCTCGAGGCAGCGCGAGCAGGTGCAGTCCAGCACCCCGCTGCCCTTCACGTCGAAGAAGGTGTCCCCGAGGCCCGAGTCGCTGGGCAACACGAAGACCTGCCACGCCATGTCCCGCACGGCGTCCTCGCCCTCCAGGGGCAGGAGGGCCAGGGTGCCGGAGAGCCGCAGGCCCTCCGCGGGGAGCTTGGCGCGATGGATCACTTGGCGGGGGCTCCTGCGGGGGCGTCGCCCTTGGCCTTGGTTTCCTGGCCGGCGCCGGGACCGCCCGTCTGTTTGCCAGGCTCACGGACGATGGGGGGACGCTCCTCCTGGTCATTTGGGTCGCCCGCGCACTTGAGTTCGTAGGTCCCCTTGGAGACCTTGGCCTCGAAGGGCTGCCCCCAGGGATCATTAATGGGCATGTTGGCGGGGATGTAGTTCTTCTTCACCAGCACCGACTCGGGACCGGCCAGGGATTCCCAGGTGCCACCCTCAGGGTATTTACCGAAGACGAGATAGTGCTGCTCCAGCCCTTCGGCCATCAGCTTGATCTTGTCGTTGGCCGTGGTGTATCGGGCCCGGTCGGCGTACTTGGAGTACCCCCGGATGCCGAGCGTCGCGATCACGCCGATGATCATCAGCGCGATGAGGAGTTCCATCAGCGAAAAGCCCTTCTGGGCCTTGGTGGTCGTGGTCATGGCGGTCTCTTGGGCGGAGCGCTTGGGAGGATGGGCGAGCCTTGGGCTCCGGATCAGCAGGCACCCAAGCACTTCAGTGTGCCATAGATGGGCGAGGTGACAAGGATTCATGCCGCC
>JBDIBF010000071.1:0-14554 GCA_039812765.1 Holophagaceae bacterium | reverse complement strand
CGAAATGCGGGTCGCCATCCTCGAGGAGCATCAGGATGACCTCCCTGAGCTCGGACTGGAGTCCGTCGAGGGTCTCGGACTGGGCGTGGGCGCCGGCCCAGCCGGGGACATGGCCGACATAAACGCCGGTGGCGGGGTCCTGCTCAACCACGACCTCGAAGGTACGCATGGCTGTCTCCGGATCTCCAGCTTACTGCGGATCCTGCGTGTCCCGACCGGGGGCCATGGCGGCCTCAGCCGGAAACCCGCTTCGGCCTCGTCCCGCCCGATGCGCCCCTCACCCGCGTTCCGGCCAGGCGATCCGGATCCGCCGGTGCTGGGCGACGCAGTCCCGAAGGTAGAGGTTGATCAGGCTCTGGTAGGGCACGCCCGCCTCGGCGGCCATGGCCTTGAAGTAGGCCACGACGTCCTCGGACAGCCGCATGGTCACGGGCTTCTTGAGCTTCGAGGCGTAAGGATTCGGGCGGCCCTTCATCTTGGAGAAATCGTATTCGCTGCGCATGTCACGCACCTCGGTAGTGGGCCCGCTCACGCGGGGTCGCCTTGCGGGCGGAAATGATGCGGATGGTGGTGCCGGAGCGCCGCTCGCAGTGGCAGACGACCAGGATCCTGAGGGCGGCGCTCATGCCGAGGAGGATGAAGCGGTCCTCCGCCTCGGCATGGTCCACGTCCACGAACTGGATCGCGAGTTCGTCAAAGAACGCGGAGCGGGCCTCCTCGAAGGAGACGCCGTGCTTCTTCCGGTTGGCGGCCTCCTTGCGGGGATCCCATTCGAAGCGAAGCATGCATACAATGTATGTATCATCCACAGCGGGTCAAGGCCCCGGCCTCCGGCCGCGGACCCCCGACTGCTAAACTGACGCGGTTCCACGGGAGTCTTCATGTTCGACCTGACAGGCAGGATCGCTCTGGTCACGGGGGCCAGCCAGGGCATCGGCGAGGCCATCGCGCGCCAATTGGCGAAGCAGGGCGCGACCGTCGTCCTCGCGGCGCGCACGGAGGCGAAGCTGGTGGCGGTGGAGGCCGCCATCGCCGAGGGCGGCGGCAAGGCCGACCACGTGGTGATGGACCTCTCCGACCCCGCCAGCGTGCGCGCGGCCATCGCCACGGTGCTGGAGCGCCATGGCGCCCTGCACATCCTCGTGAACAACGCCGGCATCACCCGCGACAAGCTCCTCATCCAGATGAAGGAGGAGGACTTCGACGCGGTGGTGGGCACCAACCTCAAGGGCGCGTGGGTGGCCATCCAGGCCGCGACGAAGCCCATGATGAAGCAGCGCTGGGGCCGCATCGTCAACATCGCCTCGGTGGTGGGCCAGATGGGCAACGCCGGGCAGAGCAACTACGTGTCCGCCAAGGCCGGCCTCCTCGGCCTCACCAAGTCCGTGGCCCGCGAGCTGGCCTCGCGCAACGTCACCGTCAACGCCGTCACGCCGGGCTACATCGAGACCGACATGACCGCCGGGCTGAGCGACGAGGTGAAGCTTGAATTCACCAAGCAGATCCCCCTGGGCCGCATGGGCACCCCCAGCGACATCGCCGCCGCGGTGGCCTTCCTGGCCTCCGAGGAGGCCGGCTACGTCACCGGCCAGACCCTGTCGGTGAACGGCGGCATGCTGATGCCGTGAAGGTCCCCGGCGCCCGCAGCCCCTACCTCGCCCGCCTGAAGCCCCGCTGGGCCTGGGTCCTGCTCGCCTGCGGCCTGCCCTGGGCCGTCCTGCCCTTCCCCCAGAACGCCGCCCTGCGCACGCTGCTGGTCTTCAGCGCCATCGCCTTCTGGTTCGCGCTGCTGGTGCTCGGATTCCTGGGCCTGCGTTGGGCCTGGCGGAAGTGGATGTTCAAGGTGAGCCGCCGCCTCCTGCTCATCCTGGGCCTGCTGAGCGTGCTGCCGGCGCTCGGGCTCACGACGCTCTTCCTTTCCCTGGGCTGGCTCGGCATCGGCGGCCAGGTGAGCCGCACCCTGCTGGGGAACCTGAAGGCGGCCGAGTCCGCCATGAAGCGCGCCAACGAGGACCCCCGGGACGTGGTGGCCCTGGAGGCGCTGAAGGGCTTCGGCGACGGCCAGGTGGTCCGCGTGGGCTCCCTCCCCGAGGGCGTCGAGCCCGGCTTCGTGGGCCTGGTCTGGAACGACAGCGCCCCCATCAAAGGGAAAGGCGTCTTCCTGCGGGCGGTCAGCCAGGAGCCCGGCGGCTACCGCCTGCTCAACGTGAGCCTGGGCAGTCTCGCCACCCAGGGCGGCGACCTCTGGGGCGGGCGCGTGCACTACCGGGTGGACCGGGTCCCGAGCCTGGACGCCAAGGGCCGGCGCGGGCCCCGGGTGAAAATGGGCGACGGGGACGACCTGCCCCTCGTCCTGTCCCCCCAGGAGCCCCTCGCGGCCTGGTCCCAGGGCCAGCCCCTGGAGGGCTCGGGCCTCTTCCATCCCTTCAAGCTCCCCGCGATCTCCACCCGGGTCCAGGACTGGAAGGACGGCAGCGAGCTGCTCCTCACCGCCAAGCCCGAGACGAACCTCGTGGAGCTCTTCCAGGGCTATGGCTTCAAGAGCGGCAACCGCTCCGCGGAGACGGTCTTCGTGATCGCCGTCGTGGTCCTGCTCCTGATGGCGCTCTTCGTCATCCAGTGCGGCGCCACGCTCATGGGCCTCTACCTCGCCCGCCAGCTCGGCAAGAGCGTGGACGACCTCTTCGCCGGCGTCGCCCGTCTCTCCGGCGGCGACTTCAGCGCCCGCATCCGGCCCCGCACCCGGGACCAGGTGGGCCAGCTCGCGCTCGCCTTCAACCAGATGGCCGCCCGCATCCAGGAGTCCATTCAAGAGCGCCAGGTGCGCCTCAAGCTGGAGGAGGAGCTGCGGGTCGCCCGGGAGGTGCAGATGCACCTCCTGCCCGACATCCCGGCCCTGGCCCACGGCGCCGCGGTCCACGCCACCCTCCAGCCCGCGAAGGAGGTCGCCGGCGACTACTACGACCTCTACCGCCTCGCCGACGGGCGCCTGGCCTTCCTCATCGCCGACGTGAGCGGCAAGGGCACCTCCGCGGCCTTCTATGCCGCCGAGACCAAGGGCGTGCTGGCGGCGCTGGACAAGGTCAAGCGCGGGCCCCTGGAGGTCGCCGCCCGCCTCAACGAGATCTGGTGCGAGGGCCACGGCCGCCGGATCTTCATGACCATGGTGTACGGCCTCTTCGACCCCGGCAGCGGCGCCTTCCAGCTGGTGCGCTGCGGCCATCCCGCCCCCCTCCTGCGCCGGGCCGACGGCCGCGTGGAGACGGTCCAGTCCCGGGGCCTCGGCATCGGCCTCAGCCCCCGGGACTTCGAGGTCCACACCGACCTCGCCACCGGCCGCATCGAGCCCGGCGACGCGCTGCTCTGCTACACCGACGGGCTCAGCGAGGCCGCGGACGCGCAGCAGGCCCTCTTCGGCGAGGCCCGCATCGCCGAGGTCCTCGCCGCCTCCGCCGAGGGCATCCCCGAGCGCCTCCTCGCCGCCGTCAACGCCCACACCGGCGGCGCGGCCCCCGAGGATGATCTGACGCTGGTGCTGCTGCGGCGCTGAGCGGGTCCCTCCCCTCGGGGGCCGGGAAAGGGCCGGGGTGATCGGAGGGGAGGGGCTCCTAGCGGTCCCGGGTCTTCGAATCCCTGCTTGCCGGGGTGGGATCCTCGTCCCCGAACCTCAGGTTCCCATTGGGCAGGAATCGGAACTTGAACCGCTGGATCTCCGATACCTCATCGAAGTGGTCCTTCACCTTGAGGGGCGGATCGGTAGGGTTGACCGTCCCCGCATCCGGATCCAGGAGGTGCCACTTCAACTCAGGGAAGGCCTCCAGGCTCTTCTGCTCCTGGCGCGCGGCCTCCTTGCGGGCCTCGGGATCCCGGAACGCCTCCAGGCTCTCGTCGCGCGGGAATAGCCGCCGCGCGTTCAGCACCGCCTCCTCGGTCCTGCTCGCGATCAGGATCTGTCCATCCTCCCGGGGCTGGCAGCCGAGCACGGCCTGTTCGAGGGAGTCCCTCTGCGCCAGCCGCTCCTCGCTCACGGAGTTGTAGAGCTTGATCCTTTTGCGCATGCGCCCCTTGCCGTCGAAGATCCAGAAGACCCCGGGCTGGTCCGCGACGAGGGCGAAGCCGTCCTTCAGGGGCATGAAGGGCGAAGGATGGAGGATCGCGGTGTGCAGGTATTCGTAAGCAGGATCCAGGGCGAAGCGGTCGGCCCGGGTCTTCACGAGGAGGGGTTTGGGGAATCCGAGGTTGGTGAGTTCCACGGTTTCAACGTTCCCTCCCTGGTTCATCCGGCCGATGGCGAAGGGGCTGACCTTGTTCCCAAGGCGGAACGGCTTGGAAGGGAGGGCGACGAGGAAGAACCGGTGGTCGTCCAGGGGATAGCAGTGCACCAAGTGGGCGTCCCTGTCCTGGAAGCTGCCGTACCGGGTCCAGGTCTGGAGGTTCGTGCTCATCAGGAGGACCCGCGCGTCCTGCCGCGTGCCCTCGGCCTCCTTCCTCAGACAGAAGGCTGCACCTTCCCGGAAGTGCAGGTCCCAGCTGGATTCAGGGGCCCGGAACTCGGTGGGGTAACCCTGTCCTGGGACGTGGATCCTGAAGGTGCTCGTCCCCGGGTGGGAGACCACGACCCGGGGGCCGTCCCAGGTCATTTCATCCTGGCGGGCAGGAACGATCTGGGCCCTGAGCCCAAGGGTCAGGATGGATAGTCCGAGGAGGAAACCAGTGGCTTTACGCATGGGACGGTTTCGTGAATCGCAGGGGGCGTTCGCCCAGCAGGATCAGCAGTAGGAGTCGGGGTTTACATTCTTGATGGCCAGCCTTCCGTTCTTTTTTCCGGGTTCATAGGTATAGACATTGCACTGGTCCCCACAGCACCAGACCTCGTAGCCGGCCTCCTCGCCCCCGCAGATCTTCTGGGGCGTGCAGGCTCGCAGGGGCTCAGCAGCGAAGAGCGCCAGAGCAAGGATGAGGATAGGCAGGCGAAGGGGTTTCATCGCGGGTCTCCAATTAGATTCATACCGCTGGGGGGGGGGCAATGAACCAGCCGGAGGGGCGATTCCATGGACGAGTTGGCCCTATCTGCGGCCCAACGAGCCATTCAGGAGGCCGGGTGGGAGTAGTTCACCCCTCGATCCGCGCCCGGCGCGAGCCGTCCAGCCACTGCAGTGAGACCTCGGCCTCCAGTTCCGCCTTCGCCGCGGACGTCACCGGCAGCCCCGACCCGTCCCGCACCAGCACGAAGCCCCGGGACAGCGGACCTTTCGGATCCAGGCCCTCGAGCCGCGCGCGCAGGAGGTCGCCGCGCCGCGCGGCCTCGGCCAGGCGCTTCTCCACGGCAGGGAGCAGCCGGCGCAGGGCGAACTGGACGCGGGGACGGTCGGCCTCCAGGGTCGCCGCGCCGGCGCGGGCGAGCCGGGCGCGCAGGTGCCCGAGGCGCTGGGCGCCCAGATCCAGGCGCCGGGCCGGGTGGGCGCCCTGGAGGCGCGCGTGCAGGGTCTCGCGCCGGGCGGCGAGGGTTCGCAGGCGCTCGGGCACGGCGCGCATGCCCGGGCTGTCCGCCAGCAGGTTGAGGGTGCTCTCCAGGCCCCGCAGGCGCCAGTCCATGCGGTTGGCGAGGGCCTCCGTCCTCCGCCGCAGCTCGGCGTGGAGCTGCGCCCGGTCCGGCGTGGCGAGCTCCGCGGCCTGGCTGGGCGTGGCGGCGCGGCGGTCCGCGGCCAGGTCCACCAGCGTCGTGTCGATCTCGTGGCCCACGCCCGTGACCACCGGGACCGGGCAGGCCGCCACGGCCCGCACGAGGGCGGGGTCGTTGTAGCCCCAGAGGTCCTCCAGGCTGCCGCCGCCGCGCACCAGCAGCACCGCGTCGCAGCCGAAGGCGGGATCCGCGACCCATTCGAGGGCCCGGACGTTCTCCGCCGGGCTGCGCTCGCCCTGGGCGGGGGCCGGCGCGATGAGGAGGTGCACCCCCGGGGCCCGGCGCGCCGTCACCTGCAGCACGTCCCGCAGGGCCGCGCCGCCCAGGGCCGCCACCACGCCCAGGCGCTTCGGGAAGGCCGGCAGGGGCCGCTTCGGCCGGTCGAAGAGGCCCTCGGCCCGCAGCGCCGCCTCCAGCTCCCGCAGCCGCTGCTGCAGGTCGCCCACGCCGGCCAGCTCGCAGTGGGTGACCGCCAGCGAGATCGAGCCGCCCGCCACGTAGAGGTTCAGCGAGCCCTTCACCACCACCCGCTCGCCGTTCCTCGGCGCGTGCTTCAGGAAGCGCTGCTGGCTCGCCCACACCGCGCACTTCAGCGCCGCCCCCTCCTCCTTGAGCGTGAAGTACCAGTGCTTCGTGGACGCGCTGAAATTCGAGACCTCGCCCACCACGCAGACCGCGGCGAAGGGCGGCTCGAGCTTCGCCTTGATCTGCTCCAGGAGGCGCTTGACGGAGAGGGGGGCCGCGTCGGCCGTGACGGGAGTCATGAAGGGAGGGTAACCCAGCTTTTCGCCCTGGCGGCGCCTTCCCCCTCGTCTTACGATGGCTGGCCCTTCCGGAGTCCCCATGCGCGCCTTCACCCCTCGCCTCCTGTGCCTACTCGCCGCGACCGCGGGCCTCCACGCCCAGACCAAGCTCCTGCGCTTCCCGGCCCTCCACGGGGACCGCGTGGCCTTCACCTACGGCGGCGACCTCTGGTCCGCGCCGGCCGCCGGCGGCACGGCCACGCGGCTCACGGCCCACCCCGGCCTGGAGCTCTTCGCGCGCTTCAGCCCCGACGGGAAGTGGATCGCCTTCACCGGCCAGTACGACGGGGACGAGCAGGTCTACGTCATCCCCAGCACCGGCGGCGTGCCGCGCCAGCTCACCTTCTACCCGGCGGCGGGGCCGCTGACGCCGCGGGGCGGCTACGACCACCAGGTGATGGGCTGGACGCCGGACGGGAAGGGGATCCTCTTCCGCTCCATGCGCGAGGCCGACGGCGTCTCGGTGAAGGGTCGGCTCTACGTGGTGCCCCTCGAGGGCGGGCCGGCGACGCCGCTGCCCATGCCCGACGCCGGGGCGGGGGCCCTCAGCCCCGACGGCAAGGCCGTGCTCTACAGCCCGCGGTTCCGCGACTTCCGCCACTGGAAGCGCTACCAGGGCGGCTGGGCCCAGGACCTCTACCTCTTCGACCTGGCCACGAAACGGCAGACGATCCTGGCCCCCAGCCCGCGCACGGAGCGCGACCCCATGTGGGTGAACGGCAAGGCCTGCTTCGCCTCGGATCGCACGGGCACCCTGAACCTCTTCGAGGCCGACCCCGCCACCGGCGCGGTGCGCCAGCTCACCGCCAGCACCACCTGGGACGCCCGGTGGCCCAGCACCGACGGCACGCGCATCGTCTACGAGTCCAACGGCGAGCTGCGCATCCTCGACCCGGCTTCGAGGAAGGACACCCCCATCCCCATCACCGTGCCCACCGACGGCGGCGCCAGTCGGCCTGCGCGGGTGAGCGCCGAGCGGCAGATCGAGGGCTGGTCGCTCAGCCCCAAGGGGGAGCGCGTGTTGATGGTGGCCCGGGGGGACGTGTTCACCCTGCCCATCGAGAAGGGCCCGGTGCGCAACCTGACCAACAGCTCCGGCGCCCACGACAAGCACGCCCGCTGGAGCCCCGATGGGCGGCGCATCGCCTTCGTGTCGGACCTCGGCGGCGAGGACGAGCTGTACCTGGTGGACGCCCAGGGCAAGGGCAGGCCGCAGCCCCTGGCGACCGGCTTCAAGGCCTACCTCTACGCCCCCGAGTGGGCGCCCGACGGCGCGCGCCTCGCGATCTCCGACAAGGACGGCAAGCTCTACGTCGTCTCGGTGGCCGACCGCAAGGCGCAGGAGATCGCCGACGACGCCTACGGCGCCCTGCGGGACTTCGCCTGGAGCCCCGACGGCCAGTTCCTCGCGTTCACCCTGGCCAACGGCAACGGCACCCGCAGCCTGCACGTGTGGAGCGCCGCCGAGGGCAAGGTCCACCGCGTCACCGGCGACCTCCACGGCGTCTCCAGCCCCACCTGGGACCCCGACGGGAAGCTGCTCTACGTCCTCAGCCGCCGGGACTACGCCGGGATCCTCAGCGCCACCGAGTTCGACGTGGCCACCGCCGCGGGCACGGGGGTCTTCGCCTACGTGCTGCGCCGGGACGGCGCCCATCCCTTCCCGCCGGAGAGCGACGAGGCGACGCCGTCGAAGGAGGAGGCGCCGAAACCCGAGGGCGAGGCGAAGCCCGAAGGCAAGGGCGAAGGCCGGCCGGAGCCGAAGGCCGAGGCGAAGCGGCCCGTGGTCCGCATCGACTTCGAGGGCCTGGAGGGCCGCGCGGTGCGGGTGCCCGTCCCGGCGGGCAACCTCAACGGCCTGGAGGCCACCAAGGGCCACCTGCTCTACCTCAAATCCGAAGCGCCCCTCTACGGCGGCCAGGGCCCGGGCCGCAGCGCCCTCTGGATCTTCGAGGCCAAGTCCCGCAAGGAGACGGAGCTGGCGGCGGACGTGCAGGGCTTCGCCTTGAGCGCCGACGGGGCGAAGGTGCTGGTCCGCACGGCGCCGCCTGCGGGGGGCGGCGGCGCCGGTCCTCAGGGCGGCTTCGCCCTGCTGGACGCCAAGCCCGGCGCCAAGGACCGCAAGACGGTGTCCACCCGCGACCTCGCGGTGGACCGCGTCCCGCAGCAGGAGTGGGCCCAGATCTACGACGAGGTGTGGCGCCGCTACCGGGACTTCTTCTACGTGCGGAACATGCACGGCGTCGACTGGAAGGCCCTGCGGGAGCAGTACCGGCCCTGGCTCGCCCACGTCACCCACCGCAGCGACCTCACCTACATCCTGACGGAGCTCATCGCCGAGCTGAACGTGGGCCACACCTACGTGGAGGGCGGCGACGCCTTCCTGCCCGAGCGCGCGAGGGTGGGCCTGCCCGGGGCGACGTTCACCTTCGACGCCCCCGCGGGCCGCTACAGGCTCGGCAAGATCTACCGCGGGGAGAACGAGGAGCCCAAGTATCGCAGCCCCCTCACCGAGGTGGGCGTGGACGCCCGGGAGGGCGACTACGTGCTCGCCATCGACGGCCAGGAGCTGAAGGGCGGCGACGATCCCTACCGCCTGCTGAGGAACAAGACCTTCGCCGTCACCCTGACCCTGAACGGGAAGCCTTCGATGGAGGGCGCGCGGCAGGTGACCTACCGGCCCGTCGAGAGCGAGGCGGCCCTGCGCTACCTGGATTTCGTGCTGACGTCCAAGGAACGCGTGGACAAGCTCAGCGGCGGGAAGGTGGGCTACCTGCACCTCCCCGACATGGGCGGGCCCGGGCTGCAGGAGTTCCTGAAGTGGTACTACCCACAGATCCGCAAGGAGGGCCTGCTGGTGGACGTTCGGGCCAACGGCGGCGGCAACATCAGCCAGATGGTCCTGGCGCGGCTCTCGAAGAAGCTGTGGGGCACGCGCTTCGGCTACGCGTCGGATTTCCCCACCACCTACCCGAGCACGGTCTTCCACGGCCCCATGGCCGCGCTCATCAGCGAGACGTCCGCCTCGGACGGCGACATCTTCCCCCACTACTTCCGCGTGGCCGGCCTCGGCCCCCTCATCGGCAAGCGCACCTGGGGCGGCGTCGTGGGCATCTCCAACACCGGCCCCCTGGTGGACGGCGGCAGCGTCTCCGTCCCCCAGAACGCCACCAACGCCGCCACCGGCGAATACATCATCGAAGGCGAGGGCGTCCATCCCGACATCGACGTCGAGAACGACCCGGCCTCCGTCCTCGAAGGCCGCGACCCCCAGCTCGAGCGCGGCGTGGCGGAGGTGATGAAGGCCATGGCCGAGAAGAAGATGAAGCTGCCCAGCCGGCCGGCGGATCCGGTGAAGGCGAAATAACAGGGATGCGGGCGGTGCGGGGGATCACACCGCCCGCGCCGCCTCGTTCAGCAGCTTCCACAGCCCTTCCACATGCCGCCGCTCGGTGGACTCCGCCCCGATGCTCACCCGCAGCATCTGCTTGCCCTTGAGCACGCTGGGCGTCAGGTAGGCCTTGCCGCTGGCGTTCACCTTCTCCGCGATGGCGAGGTTGTGGGCGCGGAGCAGGGCTTCGGCGCCCATGCCTTTCGGCACGTGGCGGATGCAGACGGTCTGCAACGGCACCGGCGCGAGGCGCTCCCAGTCGGGGGCCTCGTCCACCTGTTCCCGGAACCACTGGGCGTGGGCGAGGTCGCGGCGGAGGCGGGCCTGGAGGCCTTCCACGCCGAGTTCCTTGAGCAGGAACCACAGCTTCAGGGCCCGGAAGCGCCGCCCCAGCGGGATGCCCCAGTCGCGGAGGTTCTTCACCTCGTCGTCCTGGGCGGTGCGCAGGTAGCTGGGGTTGGTGCTCATGACGCGGATCAGGTGCTGGGGGTCCTTCACGAAGTAGGCGCTGAGGTCGAAGCCGGTGCCCATCCACTTGTGGGGGTTCATCACGATGGAATCCGCCGCCTCCACGCCCTCCCACATCCAGCGGCACTCCGGCAGCACCATGGCGGTGCCCGCCATCGCCGCGTCCACATGGAGCCAGAAGCGGAACTTCTCCTGGAGTCGGGCGATGTCCTTCAGCGGATCCAGCGCCGTCGTCCCCGTGGTGCCGATGGCCGCCACCACCGCGCAGGGGCGGCGGCCCAGGGCGATGTCCTCCTGGATGGCCGCGTTCAGCAGGTCCAGGCGCATCGCGTGGTTCTCGTCGGTCTCGATGAGGCGCAGGTGCACCTTGCCGAAGCCCGCCAGCAGCGCCGCCTTCTCGATGGAGCTGTGGCCCTGGTCCGAGGCGTAGACCATCAGCTTCGTCGCCGTGCCCTGCAGGCCGCCGCGGTTCTGGCCGTAGTTGCTGGCCCGCTCCCGGGCGCAGAGCAGCGCGCACAGCGTCGCCGTGCTGGCGGTGTCGTGGATGACTCCCGTGAACGCCGTGGACAGGCCCAGCATCTGCCGCAGCCAGTCCATGACCACTTCCTCGACCTCCGTCGCCGCCGGCGACGTCTGCCAGCTCATGCCCTGGGCGCCCAGCCCCGAGGCCACCAGGTCCGCCAGGATGGACGCGAAGCTCGTGTTCGAAGGGAAGTAGGCGAAGAAGCTCGGATGGTTCCAGTGGGTGATGCCCGGCAGCACCTTCGCGTCCAGCTCCCGGGCGATGCCGGCCAGCCCTCCGGGACGGCGCGGCGGCTCGGGTCCGAAGGCCTTGCGGATGTCGCCCGGCTTCACCGGGCTCATGACGGGGAAGGCCTCCAGCCCCTCGCGGTAGGCCGCGATCCAGTCCACCAGTTCGTGGCCCAGCTTCCGGAATTCGTCGGGGGTCATCGGGTCCAGATTACTTGAACGCGTTGCGTTCGGGGGCCTGGTCGGGCTCCGGCATGAGGTTCAGCAGGCCGCGCACCAGGGCGTTGGCGGCGGGGACGCGGTGGCGCAGGTGGCAGCGGATGGGCACGGGCTGGGCGCCGAGCTGGGCCTTGGGCTGCAGGGCGGTGCGGCCCAGGCTCAGCCAGGCGGCCTTCAGGAGAATGGCGTCCTCGATGGTCTGCTGCAGCAGGCGCAGGTAGACCGGCACCCCCGAGGCCGCCGCGGCCTTGTCGAAGCCGATGTAGTAGCCCACGGCGCCGTCCTGGTCCTTCAGGGTGGTGATGAAGCCCGCGGGCCGGCCTTCCCCGTCCCGGGCGAGGTGGGTGCGGAAGGCGTCCCCGAACGCCGCCGCCAGCCGCGGGATGAAGTCCGGGTGCAGGGAGACGAGGCGGAACTTCTGGCCGTCGTGGACCTGGTGGTAGAGGGCGTGGAGCGTCGCCGCCTCCCGGGCCACCCCCGCGGCGTCCAGGGCCTCCATGGTGAAGCCCGCCTCGTCGAAGTCCTTGCGCACCTTCTTCACGGAGTTGCGGTAGCCGCCCCGCAGGTCCTTCAGGTAGTCCTCGAAGCCCGTCCACGCCGGCTTGACCGCGAGCACCATGTTGGGTTCGGTGTCGAAGCCCTTGTACGCGAAGCGGGCCAGGGCCCCGGCGGAGGCCTCCACGTCGGGCGTGAGGTCCTTCACCCACACCAGGCCGGTCTCGCCCATGAGCTTGTCCGCCCGGCGCAGGCGGTAGAGGGCCTCCGCCACGCCGGGTCAGAGGTCCGCCGGATCCTCGTCCGCCGCGAAGGCCACGCCGTGGGGGCCCCAGGAGAGCAGGTTGCCGCAGACCAGGATGCGGTCCTCCAGGCCGCCCAGGAGGCGCCGCAGGGCCTTCGACGCCGTGGGCTTGGGGAGGTCGTCCCCGCGAAGGTCCACGCTCTGGGCCGAGACCGCCGCGACGGGCTTCGCCCCGCGGTAGACGATGGCCACGTGGGGCCGCAGGTTCTCCGGCGGGGCGGACTCCAGCACCTGCAGGTAGCGCCGGGACAGGTAGACCGAGGCCTCCGCCGTCAGGGCGTCCCAGTGCGCCGGATTGAGCATGGCCACCCAGTCCGCCAGGGCGAAGGCGAAGCCCGAGGGCCGGTGGCGCTCGTCGTGGTGGGCCTTGGCCCGGCGGATCCGGGCCGGCGTGGCCTTCACCCGGGCCGGCGCGGCGTTCACCGCGGTGCGGGTCTTCCGGGCGGCGGCGGCGGTCTTTGCGCCGGCCTTGGCGGTGGCCGCCCGGGTCGTCGCGGCGGCCTCCCGGGCCTTCGCCTTGGCCTTCTGCAGGGAAGCCTTCAGGCGGTCTCTCACGGGCATGGGATCTCCAGGTTTTCCCCAGTGTAGGGGAGGGCGGGGCCGATATCCTGGAGCTTCGGGAACAGGGAGCCCCCCCGGGGCATCCCACCCTGGTACGGAGGAAGCATGAAGATCCTGGCGGCGATGCTCGTGGCGGCGGCCCCCCTGATGGCGCAGATGAACGTGAAGTGGGAGGAGAGCCTCGCGGCCGCCCAGAAGCGGGCCAAGGCCGAGAAGAAGATGATCTTCATGGACATCTGGGCGGAGTGGTGCGGCCCCTGCCAGCACCTGAAGAAGAACGTCTTCCCCACCCCCGAGGCCCAGGCGGCCCTGTCGAGGTACGTGCCCTTCAGCGCCCTCGCCCAGACCAAGGACGGCACCCCCCTGCCCGAGGGCACCGCCCTGGCCGAGCGCTTCAAGCTCGAGGGCTACCCGACCCTGATCATCCTCGACGCCGACGGCAAGGAGGTCCGCCGCCAGGTGGGCGCCTTCCGCACGGGGAAGGACCTCGCCGGGTGGCTGGCCGCGAAGTAGCCCGGCCTTGGCCCGGTTCCGAAGCCCGGGGCCTGGACGCTAGAGATCCTTCACCCCCGCCGGGGGCGGATTCCGCTTGGGCATGCGCTGCTGGATGCCCTCCAGCTCGTCCTGCCTCGCGCCCATGCTGGGGCGGGGCGGCGGGGGCGGCGGCTTGGGGTTGGGGGGCGGCGGCTTGGGGTCCTGGAGGAGGGACTGCAGGTCGTGCACGGCCTCGGGCTGGCCGGGCTCCTCCTTGAGCAGGCGCTCCAGCAGGGCCTTGGCCTCGTCCACCTTGTCGAGCTGAACCTGGGCCCTGGCCGCCAACAGCAGCGCCGGCGCGCGCCAGGCGGGCAGGGGGCGCGGCACGCCCTGGCCGGTGAGGGGCGTCAGCTCCTGCAGCGCGGCCTCGGGATGCCCCGCGCGCAGTTCGATGAGGGCCGCCAGAAGCTGGTGCCGGGGCTTGGCGCTCGCGGGCTTGAAGCGGCGGGCCGCCTCCAGGTCGCCCTTCTCCAGCGCCCGCTGGGCCAGCCACGCGGAGACGCTGGGGGGCAGGGGCAGGTCGCCGGCCAGGGATGTGGCGAGGGACCCGGCCCGGGATTTGGCATGGGCCGGCGCGCCCAGGCCCGCGACGAGGAGGATCCCCAGCACCGGCCGCCAGGCCGCCAGGGGCTTGCCCGCGCCGGCGAGCCACACGCCGAGGCCCAGCAGGGCGAGCCAGGCGCCCCACTCGGGGTGGGCGGGCTGGCGGGAGCGGGAGACGGGCAGGGGCTCCTTGCCGGCGGCGAGGTCCGCGTAGCGCGCGGCCAGATCGTCCTTCTCGTCCAGGGCCCTGCCGCCGGCGGCCTCGGCCAGGGCCTTGAGGAAGTCCGGCCGCGCCGCGCTGCTCAGCTCCTTCTCGTCGGACTGGCCCTCCGCCCGGGGCACCGTGGCCGGCGTGGTGCCGCCGAGGCAGAGGGTGTCCAGGGGCAGGCCGGCGGTCTTGAGGGCGGAGACCGCGCGGTCCCGGGCGGCGTCGGCGGCCTCCCAGGTCTCCTCGCCATCGCCGATCAGGAGCACCGCGGCGGGCTCGCCGGCGGGCACCGAGGCCGCGAGCTGGGCGAGGCCGCGGCCCAGGCTGGTGCCCGGGCTGCCGAGCTCTCCGGGCCGGACCGCGCGGAGGGAGTCCCGCAGCAGGGCGCGGTCCTCGCCGGGGGGCACGAGCGGGATGGTGTCGCCGGTGAGCAGGGTGAGGCTGCAGCGCAGTCCGGGTTCGGGCTTCGCGAAGAGGCGGTCCAGCACCGCCACCGCGGCCTGCCAGCGGGTGCGGCCGCCGCCGGCATCCGGCGCCAGCATCGCGCGCGGCGCGTCCACCACCACTTGCACCGTCAGGCGCGGCACCTCCGGCC
>JBDIBF010000070.1:0-14827 GCA_039812765.1 Holophagaceae bacterium | reverse complement strand
CTCGAGGGCGATCGCGCAGCCCGCGGCGAGGCCGCCGCCGCCCACCGCCAGCAGCCAGTGGCCGACCTCCGGCGCCTGGGCCTTCAGCTCCAGGCCCAGCGTCCCCTGGCCCGCGACCACCTCGCGCTGGTCGTAGGGGTGGACCAGGGGCAGGTCCTCCCCATGGCCCAGCGCCTCGGTGGCGGCGAAGGCCTCCGCCGGGCTGTCGCCCACCTCCCGCACCTCGGCGCCGAGGCGGCGCATCAGGTCCACCTTCAGCCGCGCGGCGCTGCGGGGCACCACGATGGTGGCGCGCTTGCCCAGGGCCGACGCCGCGTGGGCCACCGCGAGGCCGTGGTTCCCGCCGGAGCAGGCCAACACGTGCGGTGCCTCCGTCTGCAGGAGGGCGTTGAAGGCCCCGCGCACCTTGAAGGCGCCGGTGTACTGGAGGATCTCCAGCTTGAAGGCCACCCGGCATGGCCCCGCCGGCGTGGGCACCTCCAGGTCCAGCACCGGCGTGCGGCGCAGGAAGGGCTGGAGGCGCGCCCGGGCGGCCCGGAGGTCGGCGACGGCGAGGAGGTCGGTGTCGAACCCGGCGGCCTTCATACGCCCACCGCGACGGGGGTCAGCCAGCCTTCGGGACTCGGAGCCTGGCCACGCACCACGCGCCCGTAGCGCTCCGCCAGGCTCCGGGCCACGGGCCCCACGCCGAGGACGCGGCCGTCCAGGCGCGCCACCGGCGTGACCTCGGCGCTGGTGCCCGTCACGAAGAGCTCGTCGGCGTCCCGCAGCTCGTCGAGCGGGACCCGCCGGGCTTCGGCCCCGGTCAGCTCGAGGATCGTCCGTCGGGTGATCCCCGGCAGGGCGTCGGAGTGCTCCACGGCGGTGATCCGGCCGTCCTTCACCAGGAAGACGTTCTCCCCGGTGCACTCGACGACGAAGCCCTGCCCGTCCACGAAGAGGGCCTCCTCGAAGCCGGCCTTCGTCGCCTCCAGCTTCGCCAGCACGCTGTTCACGTAGGCGCCGCAGAGCTTGAGGGGCGGCAGGGCCGCGGCGGCGTTGCGGCGGAAGGGGCTGGTGCGCAGGCTGATGCCCCGGGCTTCGCCCTCTCCCAGATGGTTCTTCCAGGGCAGGGCCGCGACGAGGGACCGGACCTTCAGCGGGGCCACGTCGAGGCCCAGGCCGCCGCCTTCGTAGAAGACCAGGGGCCGCAGGTAGGCCGCCTCCAGGCCGCTGGCGGCGAGGACCGCCACGCAGCCCTGGCGCAGGGCCCCGAGGTCTACGCCGCCGGGACCGAGGGGCATGCCCAGCGCCTCGGCGCCGCGGCCCAGGCGTTCGAGATGCTCGTCCAGGCGGAAGATGGCCGGGCCGGCCTCCGTGGCGTAGGCGCGGATGCCCTCGAAGACGCCGGTGCCGTAGTGGAGGCCGTGGGCCAGCGGGGAGATGGACGTGTCCTGGGCCGCCGTCAGGCGGCCGTCGAGCCAGAGCTGCATGGGGACCTCGGAGAGAGAGGTGGTTACGGTGGGTAAGGGATGGAGCGACGTGTTGCCCGGACTTCGCTCGGACGACACGTGGGGGAGCACGAGGGGGGACGAAGCGCGGACGCAGAGCGCGGGCGGTCACCCCTCGTCAGCATCGGTTCAGCAGTCGATGCCGGCGGCGCGGAAGGGCAGCACGGGGAAGCGCTCCCGCAGGGCGTGCACCCGCTCGGGGCTGAGGTTGGCGGCGATGACGCACTCCTGCTCGCAGGCGTCGGCGAGGATCTCGCCTTCGGGGCTGACGATCATGGACCCGCCGCAGAAGACGGTCCCATCCGCGGCCGGCCCCACGCGGTTGGCCAGCAGCAGGTAGGCCTGGTTCTCCACCGCCCGGGCCCGGGCCAGGAGGCGCAGGGCCTCGCCCCGGGGATGGGGCCATTCCGCGGGCACGAGGAAGAGGTCCGCGCCGTCGGCGGCGTCCCGGCGGTACTGCTCGGGGAAGCGCAGGTCGAAGCAGATGGAGGCGGCGGGACGGAAGGAGTCGGCCTTCGTGAGGAGCCGCGCGCGTCCCGGCGTGAAGTGCTCGTGCTCCGAGAGGGGGCGGAAGAGGTGGGCCTTGTCGTAGAAGACCGGCGCTTCGCCCGTGGGCGGGAAGATCCACATCCGGTTCACCAGGCGGCCGGCGGCGTCCAGGCTCACCAGCGTGCCCGCCACCCAGGCCTGCCGCGTGTGCGCCTGGCCCGCCATCCAGGCGCAGAGGCGGGGCGTGTCCTCCTGGGCCGACTTCGCCCACAGGTCGTGGGCGTAGCCCGTGCTCCAGAGCTCGGGCATGAGGAGGAGGCGGATCTCCCCGGCCTGGGCCAGGAGCTCCTCCGCGTGGATCCGGTTGGCCTCCGGGTCCCCGTCCTTCACGGCCATCTGGAGGATCGCGGCGCGCATGGTCAGCCTCGGGAAAGGGTGGGTTGGGATTCGGCCTCGGAGAGCGAGCCGGTGAGCAGGAAGCGCCGCAGCAGGGGCGCGCCCTCGGTGACCATGCGCGTGTCGCAGCTGAAGGCGAAGCGGATGGCGTCGTGGCAGGTCTCCCCGAAGGCGTCCCCCGGAGCGCTGCCCAGACCCGCCGCGGCCAGCTTCTCCGAGAGGTCATCGGCGTCCTTCACCCCGAGGCGCGCGTACAGCGAAGGTTCGAGCTGGGCCCAGAGGCAGAAGCCGCCCCGGGGCGTGAAGGCCCGCAGCCCGGGGATGCCGGACAGGGCGGCCACCAGCACGTCCCGGCGCAGGAGGTACTCGGCGCGCATTGCCGGGAGCTGGTCCTGGGGACCTTCCAGGGCCGCCAGGGCGCCCCACTGGGCCAGGCTGTTGACGCCGTTGATGGTGCAGCGCAGCAGCTTGGGGATGCGGGCCTGGAGCGTGGCGTTGGCGGTGGCGATGCAGCCCACCCGCAGGCCGCTCATGGCATACGACTTGGAGAAGGAGTAGATGCTCACCACCTTGTCCAGGTAGGCGGGGTCCAGGCTGCCGATGGAGACGTGGTCCTGGCCCGGGTAGAGGACGTCCTCGTAGGCCTCGTCGCTGATGACGAAGAGGTTCCGCGACTTGGCGAGGTCGAGGATGCCCTGGAGGGTGGCCTTCGACAGCACCGCGCCGGTGGGGTTGTGGGGCGTGTTGAGGAAGATGGCCTTCGTCCGCGGCGTGCAGCGCGCCGCCAGCTCGGCCACGTCGTACTCGAAGCCCTGCTCGAAGCGCAGGGGCACGCCCACGGGCACGCCGCCGGCGAGCTTGATGTTCTCCACCACCTCGGTCCACATGGGGTCCGGCACCAGCACCTCGTCCCCTTCGTCCAGCAGGCTGGCGAAGGTGACGAACAGCGCGTGCATGGCGCCGTTGGTGACGAAGACGTCCTGGGGCGAGAGGTCCAGGCCGTTCTTGGCCTTCAGCTTGGCGGCCAGGGCTTTGCGCAGCTCGGGGATCCCGTCGTTGGGGATGTAGTGGGTCTTGCCCGCGCGGCCGGCGGCCTCGAGGGCGGCGAGCACGTGGGGCGGCACGCTGAAGCTCGGGTCGCCGGACTCGAAGCGGTAGGCCGTCTTGCCGGCGGCCTGGGCCTTCATGAGCTGCTCGCGGATGACCACGATCTTGCCGAGGCTGATCCGCTCCAGGATGGGGGAGAGGGACATGGGAGTTCCTTTCAGAGTCTCGGCCCTTCAGGGGGGTCCGGTTCTGGGTGGGGGCGCGGGGCCCGGGAGGTCCGATTCAAGGGTCTCAGGGATGGGCGGCGCCGCACAGGCTCCCGGCGCCGCCTTTGTGACGGATTCAACAGTCGGGACTCAGCCGCGGGGCGTGCCGGCTGCGGCGCCGGTGGCGGCCGGGGCCGGGCCTCCGGCCTCCGCCAGCTCCACGGCGTCCAGGAAGGGCATCATGCGGCGCAGCCGCTTGCCCACCTGCTCCAGGGGATGGGCGCGCTCCTCCGCCCGCCGGCCCTCGAACCAGACGCGGCCGCTCCGGTTCTCCCGGATCCAGTCGCCGGCGTAGCGGCCGTCCTGGATCTCCGCGAGGATGCGGCGCATCTCCTCCCGGGTCTGGCGGGTCACGAGCCGGGGGCCGCCGGTGTAGTCGCCGTACTCGGCGGTGTCGCTGATGGAGTGGCGCATGTAGCTCAGCCCCCCGCGGTACATCAGGTCGACGATGAGCTTCAGCTCGTGGAGGCACTCGAAGTAGGCGATCTCGGGCTGGTAGCCCGCCTCCACCAGGGTCTCGAAGCCCGCCTTCACCAGCTCGCTCATGCCCCCGCAGAGCACGGCCTTCTCGCCGAAGAGGTCGGTCTCGGTCTCCTCCTTGAAGGTGGTCTCCAGGACGCCGGCCCGGGTGAGCCCCAGGGCCTTGGCATAGCTCAGGGCCAGAGCCAGGGCCGACTCGCTGGCGTCCTGGTGGACCGCCACCAGGGCCGGGGTGCCGCCGCCCTCGAGGAAGACCTCGCGCACCCGGTGGCCGGGGCTCTTCGGGGCCACCAGGCTCACGTCCACGCCTTCGGGCGCCTCGATGGTGCCGTAGCGGATGTTGAAGCCGTGGGCGAACATCAGCGTCTTGCCGGGCGCGAGGTGGGGCGCCAGGGCGGTCTCGAAGAGCTCGGCCTGGGAGGTGTCCGGCGCCAGCACCATGACCACGTCCGCCCAGGCCGCGGCCTCGGCGGGGGTGAGGACCCTGAGGCCTTCGGCTTCGGCCTTGGCCCGGGAACGGCTGCCGGCGGGCAGGCCCACGCGGACCTCCACGCCGCTGTCCCGAAGGTTCAGGGCGTGGGCGTGGCCCTGGGAGCCGTAGCCCAGGATGGCGACCTTCTTGGTGCGGATGAGGGCGAGGTCGGCGTCGGCGTCGTAGTAGAGGGTGGGCATGGAAGCTCCTGTGCGGGGTTGCGGTCTCGGGTGGAAGGGAAATCAGTTCAGACGGACATGGCCAGGGGCGGAAGGTCCGCCTCGGCGCGGGCCTTGGGGATCAGGGCCGGTGCCGTGCCCCGGGCCATGGCCAGGGCGCCGGTGCGGGAGAGCTCCAGGAGCCCGTAGGGGCGCAGGGCCTCCGCCAGGGCGGCGAGCTTCTCGGCGCCGCCGGAACACTCGAGCACCACCGAGTCCTCGCTGACGTCCACCACCTGGGCCCGGAAGGCGGCGCCCACGGTGAGCACCTGGCTGCGCAGGGCCACCGGCGCGGCCACCCGCAGGAGGGCCAGGTAGCGCACCACCGCGGGCTTCTCGGTGAGGAGCTCCACCTTGAGGACATTGAGCAGCTTCTCCAGGTGGGCCGCCACCCGGCGCGCGCCGGCCTCGTCGCTCTCCACCACCAGGGTCATGCGCGACGTGCCGGGCGCTTCGGCCGGACCCACGGTGAGGGCCTGGATGTTGAAGGCCCGGCGGCGGATGAGGGAGACCACCCGGTTCAGGACGCCGGGCTCGTCGTCGAGGGTGGCCAGGAGGAGATGGGGCATCGTGTCACCTCAGGTGGAAGTGGCGTCCGCGCCGGTTTCGGCGAGGAGGGAAGGGGCTGGCATGGGCCGCCGGATCATGGCGTCGAGCGCGGCCCCGGCGGGGACCATGGGATAGACCGCGTCCTCCTGCTCCACGCGGAAGTCGATGAGCACGGGACCATCGTGGGTCCGGGCCTCCCGGATGGCGGCGCGGGCCTCCTCCCGGGTGGAGGCCGCGAGACCCCGGATGCCGTAGGCTTCGGCGAGCTTCGCGAAGTCGGGGCTGAGGATGGGCGTGGCGGCGTAGCGGCGCGCGTAGAACAGCTCCTGCCACTGGCGCACCATGCCCAGGAAGCCGTTGTTGATGACCGCGAGGTTCAGCTTCACGCCCTCCTGCACGAGGGTCATGAGTTCCGGGCTGGTCATCTGGAAGCCGCCGTCCCCGGCCACCACCCACACTTCGCGCTCGGGCTCCGCGAGCTTGGCGCCGAGGGCCGCCGGGAGGGCGAAGCCCATGGTGCCCAGGCCGCCGCTGGTGATGAGGCTGCGCCGGCGGTCGTGGCGGTAGTACTGGGCCTCCCACATCTGGTGCTGGCCCACGTCGGTCACCACCGTGGCCTCGCCTTCCGTGAGCTTCCAGAGGTCGTGGATCACGTGGGCCGCGTAGAGGTGCCCGTCGTCGGGGAGGTTCTGGATGTCCCGCACCGCGGCGTCGCCCCTCAGGTCGCGGATGCGGGCGAGCCACGGATCCGTGTCCGGCGTGTCGAAGTCCGTCCCCAGCGCCTCCACGAAGGCCCGAAGGTCCGCGTGCGCGGCCAGGTCCACCGCCACGTTCTTGCCCAGCTCCGCGGCGTCCACGTCCACGTGGAGCTTCTTCGCATTCGTGGCGTAGGTGGCGAGGTTGCCGGTGACCCGGTCGTCGAAGCGCATGCCGAAGGCCAGCAGGAGGTCCGCCTCCTGGATGGCCTGGTTCACCCAGGCCTCCCCGTGCATGCCCATCATCCCGAGGTTGAGGGGGTGCTGGGCGGGGACGGCGCCGAGGCCGAGGAGGGTGGTCGCGATCGGCGTGCCCGTGGCCTCGGCGAAGGCCAGCACGGCGTCCCGGGCGCCGCTCAGCTCGATGCCGCGACCCGCGAGGATGAGGGGTCGCTGGGCGCGCGCCAGGAGTTGGCGCGCGGCCTCCAGGTCCTCCGGCTTCGGGCCAGGAGCCGCGTGGCGGCGATGGCGTGTGGGCGCCCAGGCCTCCCAGTCGAAGGCGGCTGTGGCCTGCTGCGCGTCCTTGGTGATGTCCACCAGCACGGGGCCGGGACGGCCCGTTCGGGCCACGGCGAAGGCCTCCCGCAGGGCGGGGCCCAGGTCCGCGGCGCGGGTGACCAGGACGTTGTGCTTGGTGACCGGCAGCGTGACGCCGGTGACGTCCACCTCCTGGAAGGCGTCGGTGCCCAGGAGCCGGGAGCCCACCTGGCCGGTGATGGCCACCAGGGGCACCGAGTCGAGCATGGCGGTGGCGAGGCCCGTCACCAGGTTCGTGGCGCCGGGACCCGAGGTGGCGATCACCACTCCAACTTTGCTGGAAGCGCGGGCGTAGCCGTCGGCCATGTGGCAGGCCCCCTGCTCGTGGCGCGCCAGCACGTGGCGGATGGGCACGTCCAGCAGGGCGTCGTAGGCGGGCAGGATGGCGCCGCCGGGGTAGCCGAAGACCACCTCCACCCCTTCGCGGAGGAGGCATTCCCAGAGGATCTGTGCGCCGGTGAGGGTCATGGAGGTCTCGGTGGGGCAGGGCTTCGCCGGCCCGGGGTTCGGGGTGGATGCGGGGTGACTGGAGGACGGTGGAATTACGCGGAAGCCAGCACGGCCCCTTCGGAAGCGGAGGTGGCGCCCGCGGCGTAGCGCGCGAGCACGCCCCGGGGGATGGACTGGGGCGGGGGCGCCCAGGCGGCCCGGCGGGCTTCGAGGACCGAAGCATCCACCTGCAGGTCCAGGCGGCGGGCTTCGACGTCCCAGCGGATGGTGTCGCCGTCGGCCACCAGGGCGATGGGCCCGCCCACGGCGGCCTCCGGCGAGACGTGGCCCGCCATGAGGCCGTGGGTGGCGCCGCTGAAGCGGCCGTCGGTGAGCAGCGCGACGGACTCGCCGAGCCCCGCGCCGTGCAACGCCGCCGTGACCGCGAGCATCTCCCGCATGCCGGGGCCGCCCCGGGGGCCTTCGTAGCGGATCACCACCACGTCCCCGGGCTCGATGCGGCCCGCCTGCACCGCGGCGAAGGCGGCCTCCTCGCCGTCGAAGACCCGCGCCGGGCCCGTGTGGCTGCGTCGCCCGTGGCCCGCCAGCTTCACCACGCAGCCCTCGGGGGCCAGGGAGCCCCGCAGGATGGCCAGGCCGCCGGTGGGCTGGAGGGGCGCGTCGACGGGCCGCACGACCTTCTGGCCGGGCGTCTCCCGCACCGCTTCGAGGGACGCGCCGAGGCTGTGCCCGTCCACGGTGCACGGCGAGGGATCCAGCAGACCTGCGGCGAGCAGGCGCTTCGCCACCAGGCCCACGCCCCCGGCGCGGTGGAGGTCCGCCGCGACGTAGCGGCCGAAGGGCTTGAGGTCGGCCAGGATCGGGGTGCGCGCGCTGACGCGGTCGAAGGCCTCGAGGTCGAGGTCCACGCCCGCCTCCCGGGCCAGGGCCAGGAGGTGCAGCACGGCGTTGGTGGAGCCGCCGGTGGCCGCCACGGCGGCGATGGCGTTCTCGAAGGAGACGCGGGTGAGCAAGGTCGAGGGGCGCAGCCCCTCACGCACGAGGCCCATCACGCGCCGGCCCGCGGCCCGGGCGGCCTCGTAGCGTTCGGCTTCCTCCGCCGGGGCCCCGGCGCTGCCCAGGGGGGAGAGGCCGAGGATCTCGAAGGCGGTGGCCATGGTGTTGGCGGTGAACTGGCCGCCGCAGGCCCCGGCCCCGGGGCAGGCGGCGTCCTCGATGGCGTTCAGGCCCTCCGGGGCCAGGTCCTTCCGGCCCACGGCCTCGAAGACGTCCTGGATGGTGAGCTCCTTCCCCTCGGTGCAGCCCGGGGCCGTGGGGCCGCCGTAGAGCACGAGGCCCGGGAGGTCCAGGCGCAGGAGGGCCATGGCGACGCCGGGGTGGGTCTTGTCGCAGCCCGCCAGGCAGACCATGCCATCGAAGGGGTAGGCACGCCCCACCAGTTCAATGGAATCGGCGATTAGATCGCGGCTTATTAAAGAAGTCTTCATTCCATGGGTCCCCATGGTGATGCCGTCCGATACTGAGACGGTATTGAATTCCATGGGTGTGCCGCCGGCCTCCCGGATGCCCTCCTTCACGGCTTCCGCGAGTTCCCTGAGGTGGAGGTTGCAAGGACCGATCTCGGTCCAGGTATTGGCCACGGCGATGAGGGGCCGGGCGAGGTCCGCGTCCCCGAAGCCGGCGGCCTTGAGCATGGCCCGGGCCGGCGCCCGGGAGGGGCCCTCCACCAGGGGACGGCTGCGGAGGGGGGAAAGAGCGGCGTCCGGCGGGGGGTCCGCGGACGCCCCGGGCCGGGCGCCGGGCGTGTCCTCGGAGGGGCTGGGGTTCATGGGGACCTCGGGGAGGGGAGCGAAGGAAGGGCCGAAACGAAAAAGCCCCGCGACCGGGGAGGTGCGGGGCTGACGGGGAAGAGCGCTTCCGTCTAGGGTGCCCGCACCTCGGACCGCTTAATGATTACGGTCACGGCGAGGATGGGGTCGGCGACGGGCGTCGCGGTGGCGCGGCGCGCACGCAGCGCCGTTCCGGCGGGGGCCGGAAGCGCGGGCGTGGACGGGCGGCGAAGCGACATGTCCGTAGCTTACCCCGGGTAGGAACACTGTCAAGGATAAATCGCCAAAAAAACCATCAAGGGCCTCCTCAGGCCAGATCCGCCGCCAGGCCGCGCCCGGCGCCGCTCCAGGCCAGCTCGGAGAAGCGCCGCCGGACGCGGTCGCCGAACTCGGCGGTGCCCACCGAGACGGGCAGGGCCAGGTCCGGCGTGCCGATGCCCTCGGCCAGCACCGACGCGAGGGCCTCCTCGAGCAGGCGGGCCTCGGCCTCGAGGCCGAAGGCATGGCGCAGCAGCAGGGCCGCCGAGGCGATGGCGCCGCCGGGGTTGGCCACGCCCCTGCCGGCGAGGTCCGGCGCGGAGCCGTGCACGGGCTCGAAGAGGCCGGGGCCCTCCCCCAGGCTGGCGGAGGGCAGGAGGCCCAGGGAGCCCGGCAGCACCGCCGCCTCGTCGCTGAGGATGTCGCCGAAGAGGTTTTCGGTGACCACCACGTCGAAGCTCGTGGGCCGCGTCACCAGGGCCATGGCCATGCTGTCCACGTACTGGTGCTCGAGGGCGACGTCCGGGCAGTCCTTCGCGACCTCCGTGACCACGGCGCGCCACAGCTGGGAGCTCTCAAGGACATTGGCCTTGTCCACGGAGGTGACCTTCCTCCGCCGGCCCCGCGCCGCCTCGAAGGCCACGCGGGCGATGCGGTCCACCTCGGCGCGGGTGTAGGCCATCGTGTTGAGCCCGCGGTCGGGACCGAGCTCCCGCGGCTCGCCGTAGTAGAGGCCCCCGGCCAGCTCCCGCACGATGAGCAGATCGACGCCGCGGACGACGTCCGCCTTCAGGGGCGAGGCGGGCAGCAGGGCCTCGGGCACGGACACGGGACGCAGGTTGGCGTAGAGGCCGAGGCCGGCCCGCAGGCGCAGGAGACCTGTCTCGGGCCGGCGATCCCGAGGCTGGTGATCGTGGGCCGGCGTGCCCACGGCGCCGAGGAGCACGGCGTCGGCCCGGCGGCAGGCCTCGAGCGTCGAGGCCGGCAGCGGGTCGTCACAGGCATCCAGGGCCGCGCCGCCGACGGGGTGGGTCTCGAAGCGGAGGGCATGGAAGAACTCTGCCGCAGCCAGCTCGAGGCAGGCCACCGCCTCGGCGGTGACCTCGGGGCCGATGCCGTCCCCGGGCAGGACCGCGATCGTGCGCTCAGGACCGCCGGGGCTCATGCGCCCGCCTGCGCGGCCGTGCGCACGGTGGGGGCCTTCGCCTGGATGTAGGGCAGCAGCCCGCCGGCGGCCAGGAGGTCCCGGGCGAAGTCGGTGAGCGGCACGAAGGCGGCCTCCCGGTTCCGGGTGAGGTTGCGCAGGCGGCCCGCGGCCAGATCCAGTTCCACCGCGTCGCCGGGCTCGGCCAGGATGGTGGCCTCGGCGCACTCCAGGGCCAGGAATCCGTTGTTGATCGCGTTCCGGAAGAAGATGCGGGCGAAGCTCGGGGCGATCACGGCCTTCACGCCGGCGCCCCGCAGGGCCCACACCGCGTGCTCGCGGCTGGAGCCGCAGCCGAAGTCCTCGCCGCCGAACAGGAAATCCCCGGCCTGGACCTTCGAGACGAAGGCGCCATCCAGGTCTTCCATGGCGTGCCGCGCCAGGTCGGCCTCCGCATGCACGTTCAGGTAGCGCGCGGGGATGATCTCGTCGGTGTTGATGTGGGCGCGGCCGTAGACGTGGGCGCGGCCCTGCAGGATCGTCGTCATCACACCCCCCACAGGCAGTCGTCGGCGCCGGCGGCCACCAGGTCGGTCCCGGCGTCAAGAAGGTCGGGCTTCGCCAGGTAGTCCCTCGGATCCGCGATCACCCCCGCGATGGCGGTGGCCGCGGCGGTGGCGGGGCTGGCCAGGTAGACCAGGCTCTTCGTGGAACCCATGCGGCCCACGAAGTTGCGGTTGGTGGTGCTGAGGCAGCGCTCCCCGGGGCCCAGTACGCCCATGTGGCCACCGAGGCAGGCGCCGCAGGTGGGCGTGGAGACCACGCAGCCCGCGTCGGTGAAGATCTCCAGCAGGCCCTCCCTCAGAGCCTGCTTCCACACGGCGGTGGTGGCGGGCACCACGATGGCGCGGGTGCCCGGGGCCACCTTGTTCCCCTTCAGGATGGAGGCCGCGATGCGCAGGTCCTCGAGGCGGCCGTTGGTGCAGGAGCCGATGTAGACCTGGTCCATGCGCTCCGGAGGCACCTCGCCGATGAAGCGCCCGTTGGAGGGGAGCGAGGGCAGGGCCACCATGGGCTCCAGGGCCGCGAGGTCGAGGGCGTGGCGGCCGGCGTAGGCCGCGTCCTCGTCGGCCTCGAAGACCGTGTAGGGCGCGTCCGTGCGTTCCTCCACGTAGGCCCGGGCCACGGCGTCGGCGGGCATGATGCCGTTCTTGCCGCCGGCCTCGATGGCCATGTTGGTGAGGGTGAAGCGCGCCTCCATGGAGAGGCCGGCGAGGCCGGGGCCGCCGTACTCCATGGCCATGTAGCGGGCGCCGTCCACGCCGATGCGGGCGATGAGGGCGAGGATGAGGTCCTTGGAGTAGACGCCGAAGGGCAGGCGGCCCGCCAGGTCGATGCGGAGGGTCTCGGGCACCTTGAACCACAGCTCGCCGGTGGCCAGGGCCGCCGCGAGGTCCGTGGAGCCGATGCCCGTGGCGAAGGTGCCCAGGGCCCCCATGGTCGTGGTGTGGCTGTCGCCGCAGACGATGGTCTGGCCCGGCAGCACGTGGCCCTGCTCCGGGGCGAGGGCGTGGCAGATGCCGTGGTTGCCCACCTCGTAGTAGCGGGTGATGCCCTGCGCCTCGCGCCAGGCCCGCAGGGCCGAGGCGAGCTCCGCGCTGCGGAGGTCCTTGGCGGGGACGAAGTGGTCCGGGGTCACCAGGATCTTCGAGGGGTCCCAGACCTTCGTGATGCCGAGCTTCTCCAGCATCTCCACCGCCGGGGGCGTGGTGACCTCGTGGCAGATGACGAGGTCCAGGGCGGCGTTGACGATCTCGCCGGGGCGGACGGAATCCCGCCCGCAGTGGGCGGCCAGGAGCTTCTCGGTGAGGGTCATGCCCATGGTGTCTTCCTCAGGCCGTGGCGGTGGCGGGGTTGGACCCTGCGTGGGCCCGGCGGTGGGCCAGGCGGTTGGCGGCGTTCAGGTAGGCCCGGGCGGCGGCGTCCACGATGTCGGTGCTGGCGGCGCGGCCGGCGGCGCAGGACCCCCCGAAGTCCACGTGGACCAACACCTCGCCCACGGCGTCGGCACCGCCGGTGATCCCGCGGACGCTGAAGTCCTGGAGCCGGCCCCGCAGGCCCGTGAGCTTGTCGATGGCGGCGCAGACGGCGTTCACGGGGCCGTCCCCGGCGGCGGTCTCGGTGATCTCGGCCGCGCCGTCGAAGAGCGTGACCAGGGCCGTGGCGGTGGCCGAGGTCCCGGCGGTGGCCTGCACGACCCGCAGCTTCCAGGCCTCGGGGATGGCCACGAGGCCGTCGTGGACGATGGCCTCCAGGTCCTCGTCGAAGATCTCCTTCTTCTGGTCCGCGAGCTTGATGAAGAGGCGGTAGGCCTTGTCCAGGTCGGGCCGCGAGAGCTCGAAGCCCAGCTCCTTCAGCCGCTGCTGGAGGGCGTGGCGGCCGCTGTGCTTGCCCAGCACGAGGCTCTGGACCCGCGCCCCCACGGACTCGGGGGTCATGATCTCGTAGGTGGCGCGGTTCGCGAGCACGCCGTGCTGGTGGATGCCCGCCTCGTGGGCGAAGGCGTTGCGGCCCACGATGGCCTTGTGGGGCTGCACCGCCACGCCGGTGAGGCTGGTGAGGAGCTGGCTGCTGCGGGTGATCTGGGCGGCGTCCACGCCGGTCTCGAAGGGCAGCCGGTCGGCGCGCACCCTGAGGGCCATGACGAGCTCCTCGAGGCTGGCGTTGCCCGCCCGCTCGCCGATGCCGTTCACCGTGCATTCCACCTGGCGGGCCCCGGCCTCCACCGCGGCGAGGCTGTTGGCCACGGCGAGGCCCAGGTCGTTGTGGCAGTGGACGCTGAGCACCGCCCGCTCCAGGGCCGGCACCCGGGCGCGCAGGGTTCGGATCAGCTCCCCGAACTCCCCGGGCACGGCGTAGCCCACGGTGTCGGGGATGTTGATGACGGTGGCGCCCGCCTCCAGGACCGCCTCCACCACGTCGCAGAGGAAGTCCAGGTCGGAGCGGGTGGCGTCCTCGGCGCTGAACTCCACGTCCCGGGTGAGGGCCCGGGCGTAGCGCACGCCGGCGGCGGCCATCTCCAGGGCCTCGCGCCGGGTCTTCCGGAGCTTGTGCTCGAGGTGCAGGTCGGAGGTGGCGAGGAAGGTGTGCAGCCGGGGCCGGGCGGCGCCCTGGACGGCGAGCCAGGCCCGCTCGATGTCCGCCGGCAGGGCCCGGCACAGCGCCGCGACCACAGGGCGACGGAGGGCGGCGGCCACGGCCTGCACCGCCGCGAAGTCGTCCTCGGAGGCCACGGGGAAGCCGGCCTCCACCACGTCCACGCCCAGGGCCTCGAGCTGGAGCGCCATGCGGACCTTCTCGTCCAGGTTCATGCTGCAGCCGGGGCTCTGCTCGCCGTCCCGCAGCGTGGTGTCGAAGATGCTGATCCGCTCGCGTCCCATGGGCGCCCCGTCCAAGGACCCAGGCTAGGGGCGCTGTGGGCTTTCGATAAATTTATTGTTTTTCTGAAATCATAAGATTCATTGATAATACTCCATGGACCTCGCCCAGCTCGAAGCCTTCGCCACCGTGGCCCGGGAGAAGAGCTTCTCCCGGGCGGCCACCAAGCTCTACCGCACCCAGCCGGCCCTTTCCATCGCCGTGAAGCGGCTGGAGGAGGAGCTGGGGGAGACCCTCTTCGACCGCAGCGCCAAGGGCGGCGAGCTGACGGACGCGGGCCGGGTGCTGCTCTCCTACGCCCAGCGCATGCTCAACCTGCGGGAGGAGGCGGTGGAGGCCGTGGCCGACGTGCGCCGCATGCTGGGGGGCACCCTGGCCATCGGGGCGAACGAGAGCACCAGCCTCTACCTGCTGCCCTCCCTGCTGCTGCGCTACCGGGAGGCCTTCCCCCAGATCCGCATCAACGTGCAGCGCCACCTCTCCGAGCGCATCCCCGTGGAGGTGCTGGAACGCAACCTGGACTTCGGCTTCCTCAGCTTCGAGCCGCCCCAGGCAGGGCTGGAGAACCTGGTGGTGCACAAGGACGAGCTGGTGCTGGTGGTCCCGCCGCGGCATCCCTTCGCCGGGCGCGAGGACGTCGCCCTGAAGGAGCTGGGCCGGGAGACCTTCGTCGCCCACAACGCCCGCACCCCGTCCCGCACCCACATCATCGAGCTCTTCCAGAAGCACCGCACCCCGCTGAACATCGGCATCGAGCTGGCGACCCTGGAGACCATCAAGGACTTCGTCCGCCTCGGCGCCGGCCTCGCCATCCTGCCCCGCCTCAGCGTCCGCGACGGCCTCGAGGACGGCTCGCTCATCGAAGTCCCCGTCAAGGGCCTCGCCATCGAGAAGACCCTGCGCATGGTCTACCGCAAGGAGGAGAGCCTCAGCCACGCCGCCAAGGCCTTCCTGGCCCTGGTGCGGGAGCGGGACGTGCCGAAGGGGTCGCGGGCGAGGAGGCGGTAGG
>JBDIBF010000069.1:0-14960 GCA_039812765.1 Holophagaceae bacterium | reverse complement strand
AGGGACCCGGATGGGGCCGGGCCCCCATGGCGCCCCGCCCACGGACTCCGGACCCATTCGGAGTCGGCGGCACTTGGGGGTCGCAGCATGGGGACTCGGCCTTGTCGAGATGACCGTTCCCTTTTCGCAAGCCCTGTGCCGGGCGCCCTGCATTGCAAGCAGGGCACTTCAACGCGAAACGGGACGGCCGAGCCGTCCCGTTTCTGGACCGCATCCGGATCCTGGACGCTACTTGGCCGCCTTCCAGGCCGCCAGGTCCTTCTCCAGGTTCTCCGTGTACTCCTTGGGCGGCGCGTTCTTGGCGGTCTTCGCGAGCTGGATGGCCTTCTCCATGTCCGCGACGGCCTCCGCCTTCTTGCCGGCCTTCTGCTGCACCCGCGCCCGCAGCTCGAAGGGCCAGAAGCTCTCCCAGCCCTTGCACGCGATGTCCAGCCAGGCCTGCTGCTGGGCGGGCTCCAGGTTCTGCTTGAAGTAGTACTGGGCGGCCTGGAAGAAGAGCACCGCGTCCTTGGGGTCGTCCGCCTTCGCCGCCGCGATCTTCTCCAGCACCAGCTTGCGGTAGGCCCCGTGCACGTCCACGTCCAGCGTGAAGGCCACCCGCAGCTTCTCCCAGTGCATCTCCACCCGCGCCGTGTGGTCCGAGGTCGGGATCAGGAAGTAGCTCAGGTACTCCGTCCCCGGGCCCGCCTTGGCCTCGGGCTTCACCGTCCAGCGGAGCTGGTCGTCCTTGGTGTCGTAGTTGAACGATCCCCAGAGCTTCGTGTTCCTGTACAGGATCAGCGTCCACTGGTCCTTCTCGGGGATCGCGTAGAAGGCGTAGGTGCCCTTGGGCACGTCCTTGCCGTCCACCTTCGCGTCGGCGCCGAAGGTGATGAGGGTGGGCTCGTTGGCGCCGGTGCGCCAGACCTGGCCGTAGGGCACCAGCTTGCCCCAGATCTCGCGGCCCTTCACCGCCGGGCGGTGGTAGGTGATCTTGAATTCGGACACGCCGAGGTCGAGGCTCACCGAGGCGGCGGGGCTCTCCCGCAGCGGGGGCAGGCGGTTCTGGGCGACGAGCAGGACGGGGGCGGTGAGCAGCAGGGCGGCCAGGGGGCGGCGCATGGTTCCTCCGGAAGGGAGCATCATGGTACGCGGATTGGAGGCGGCGTGATGGTCCCCTTGACGGACCGCGAGCGCATGGTGGCCGGGCAGATCGCCGCCCGGGGCGTGGCCGACCCCCGCGTCCTGGCCGCCATGCTGGACGTCCCCCGGGAGGCCTTCCTCCCCGAAGCCCGCCGCGGCGCCGCCTTCGAGGACCATCCCGTGCCCCTCAGCCACGGCCAGACGATCAGCCAGCCCTACATCGTGGCCTTCATGGCCGAGGCCCTGGAGCTGACGGGCGGCGAGCACGTCCTCGACGTCGGCGCCGGCTCGGGCTACGCCACCGCCGTGCTGGCCCGCCTCGCCGCCCGCGTCACCGCGGTGGAGCTGGTGCCCGACCTCGCGCGCCTGGCCGAGGCCAACCTCCGCGCCCTCGCCGTCCCCAACGTCCAGGTTTTCGAAGCCGACGGATCCCTCGGCCGGCCCGAAGCAGCCCCCTTCGACGCCATCCACGTCGCCTGCGCGGCGAGCTCCATTCCCGTGGCGCTCGTGGACCAGCTCGCCGAAGGCGGACGCATGGTCCTGCCCGTCGGCGAGCCCTTTGGCGCCCAGTGGCTCGTGAGGGTGCGGAAAGTCGGCGGAAGGGTGCTGCGGGAGGATCTCCTGCCGGTGGCGTTCGTGCCCATGCGGTAGGAAGGGACCCGGTCCGCGACCGCCTGCTCAGGCTCCGACACCCTCCGGGTCCTCGTCAGCCGGGACGCTGGGACGCTCCCCCACCGCGAGCCAGGCCCCGCCGAGGCCCACGGCCAGGACCAGCCCGAGGGCGAGGAAGGCGGAGCCTGCGTAGGGCGCGCTGGGATCCAGGGAGAGCGGGGACCGCAGCAGGAGGTCTCCGCAGAAGTACCCTACGAGGCCCGCCAGGAAACCTCTCCGCGCCACGATCGACACATTCAGCCCCCAGGCCACCAGGGTGGCGGCCACCGCGGGAAGGCTGCGGGCATAGGCCAGGATCTCCACGGCGGAGAGGACGGCCCACAAGGCGACCAGCGCAGGTCCTTCCAGGCGAAGCGTGCGCCGCGCCAGCACCATCCCCATCAGGATGAGGATGGTCTGGAGGAAGCCGAGGAGCAGGGAGATGGCGATGCCCGCAAGGCCCTGCTGGAGCCCTTCCAGGCGCGGCGGGAAGAGATAGTGGTTCGGGGAGAAGGGCGAGTCCGTCCAGACCTTCACCCAGCCCGCGAGCCATACGGCGCCGACGGATCCGAGGCTGAGCAGGCAGCCGGCGAGAAGATCGCGGCCCACGAGGGGATTGCGGACCTCGCCTGCCAGCAGCCGGTGCCAGGACACGAGCAGGCCCGGCCGGTGCCGGCGGATGGTGGGTTCCAGGGCCAGGTAGGCCAGGCCCGCGAGGCTTCCCGCGAACAACCCGCGGGAGACCGAGCTGGCGAAGAGCGCGAAAGGGCTCCAGGCCGTGAAGGTGTGGTTGGACATCAGCAGGGTGCTGGAGGCCATGAGGCCCGCCACCACGAGGCCGAGGCGGAGGGCCCCCTCGCGGTCTCCGCGCCCGGCCCTCAGGTTCCCGCGGGCCAGGTGCAGGCTGGCCAGGACAAGGGCTCCAGCCAGGGTCAGGGTGATCCAGCCCGCGGCCTTCCGGCCGCCCACCGGAGCCGGCGGCGCCGCGAGGGGCGGAGCATCCCAGGGGCCCGCGAGCCGGAAGTGGACAGGCCGGCCCTGGAGGGAGGCGGCCTCGATCCGCAGGGGCAGGTCGGGGTGGTCCGGGAAGGCCCCGGTCCAGGCGGTCACGTGATCGGCGGGGACCGGCGGGGTCCAGCGCGGCGCTCCCTCGGAAAAGGCGGCAGGGTCCAGGCCCGCGGCCCCGAAGAGGGGCCCGAAAACCTCCCGGTCCGCGCGTCCGGAGGCGGGAGGACCAAGCTGCGCCGGACCCACGGCGCTGAAGGCGACCAGGCGCCCCCTTCCGTCCATGACCAGATTGGCCCGCCCCTCCTCGTCCAGGGGCGGATCGTTCTCGGTGATCCGGTTCTCGAACACGGCCCGGGGCCTCAGGGGGCCCGGACCCTGGCGGTACCAGAACCGGTAGACCACGGGTTGGCCCGACGGCAGCCGCTTCCAGCGGACCGGGGCCGGCCGGGGATCCTGCTCCCAGCCCAGGTAGGATTCGTCCAGGTCGTACCCCCAGGCCCGATCGGAGGGCGCCGGGACCCCGAGCTGGGCGAGCAGGGTCCGGGCGCGGTCCGCGAGCACCTCTGGGGATTTTTCGAAGGGAACCCTTGCGAAGAGATTGGCCTGGTTCGCGGCGGCCATCAGCAGGGTGAAGGCCGCGGCCAGGGCCGCTCCGAGGAAAGCCCGCCGTGGCGCGAGGCCCTGGGCGGAGTCGCTGGCGGCCACCTGTTCCGGGGACGGCGTTTCCCCCGCGGCCAGGGCAGCGGCCAGCGGGTCGCCCCCGGGCAGCGCCGCGGCGATCAGGGCCGCGGAGGCGGGCCGACGCGACGGGTCCTTCTCAAGGCATCGGAGAATGAGGCGCTCCAGCCTGGGGTCCAGGCCGCTGATGTGGACACTGGGCTGGGTCGGGATCTGCTGGAGGTGCGCCTGCCGCCAGGCGGCGAGGCTGTCGGCGTGGAAGGGGCGGCGGCCCGTGCAGACCTCGTAGAGCAGCAGTCCCAGGGCGTAGAGGTCGCTGCGGGGGGTCGCGGGCTCCCCGCGGAGCTGCTCGGGAGCCATGTAGGCCGGCGTGCCCGCGACCTCGCCGGGCCGCGGGGCGCCGAAGGAGGCCAGCCCGAAGTCCGTGATGCGGGCCCTGCCGCGGCCGTCGATCATCACGTTCGCGGGCTTGAGGTCCCGGTGCACGACCCCCTGGTCGTGGGCCGCCTGCAGCCCGGCGCAGATCTGGCGGGCCACCTCGATGGCCTTGCCCTCGCTCAGATGGCCGATGCGCCGGAGCAGGGATTCCAGGTCCTCGCCATCCACGAACTCCATGCTCAGGAAAGCCCGTCCGCCGGCCTCGCCGATATCGTGGACGCGGCAGACGTGGGGATGGGACACCCGGTGCGCGGCGCGGACTTCCCCGTGGAGCCGCTCCAGGGCCTCGCGGTCGGCCTCCAGGCTTCGCGGCAGGAACTTCAGGGCGACGGGCTGCCCCAGCTTGAGGTCGTCCACCCGGTACACCTCGCCCATGCCGCCCCTCCCGAGGAGGCCGACGATGCGGTAGCGCCCGGCGATGATCTCGCCCGGGGTGAATCCCGCGCCGACCGGGCCGGGCGAATGGCCCTGGACCATCGCCTCGGTAGGGTCGCCTCCGCCCGGGGAGCCCGCATCCTGGGATGCCGGCAGGACTCTCCCGCAGACCGGGCAGGTGGCGGAATCCGAGGCCAGGGTCGCAGAGCAGAACGCGCAGGTGGGCATGGTAGTCGGCGCAGTATAGTCCCTGGGCCTGCGGGGTTAATACCCCCGTGACCGATCCACCGCCCCTACGATCGCCTGCCCCTTGGCGTACCGGTCGAGATTCTCCTGGATGTCCGGAATGAGCTGCCTCGGCGTGCTCGGCCCGCTGTGGTGCGGCGTGACGGTCACCTTCGGGTGGCGCCACAGCGGACTGTCCGCCGGGAGCGGCTCCTCGGGGAAGACGTCCAGCACGGCGTGGCCGAGGCGCTCGAGGTCCAGGGCGTCGAGCAGGGCCTGGACGTCCACCAGCTCGCCGCGGCCGACGTTGATCAGCGTGAGGCGGGCGTGGCCGTGGGCCAGGAACTCCGCGCCGATCATCCCCTTCGTCTCCGGCGTCGACGGCGCCGCCAGCACGAGGGCGCGGGCCGTCGGGAGGAGATCCTGGAGCGCCGCCGTGGCGTGCAGCGGGAACTCCGCGTCCTCCCGCGCGCGCCGCACGACGCCGTGCACGTCGAGGCCGAGTTCCCGCAGCGCCCGGCCGATCTGCCGCCCGATGCGGCCGAAGCCGACCACGAGGGCGCGCTGCCCCGTCAGGTCCTCGGGCAGGAGCTTGGGGTTCCAGGTCGCGTTCGCCTGCGCCTCCGCGCAGTCCCGGAGCCGCTGCGCCTCCGCCAGCAGGTGGCCGCACACGTAGCGCGCCATCCAGAAGCCGAACTGGCCGTCGGCGCGGGTGATGGGCACCTCGGCCGGGATCGAAGGATCGTCCACGAGGTGGTCCACCCCCGCGCCGCTGTTCTGCACCCAGCGCAGCCTCGGCATCAGGGCGAGGAATCCCGGCGGGATCTTCCAGCAGAAGAGCGCCTCCGCGTCCGCCAGCCATTCCCGATCGGCTGACCTCGACGAGGGGGCACCGCCCGCGCCCTGCGGTCGCTCTGCGTCCCCCCTCGTGCTCCCCCACCCGGCGTCCGGCGCGTGTCCGGACGCCAGGTCAGTCTCCCATTCCCGGGGATGCCAGCCGCGGATGTCCAGATCCGGCGCGGCCTCCCGCAGGGCGGGCACCCAGTCCTGATGGCGGTGGTGGAGCACGGCGAGCTTGGGCATGGCGGAAGCTTCCGGAAGTGATTTCCATCCAGCCTTCCGCGGTTGAACCCATCGCGGGTCGGCGGGATGATGCTCCCACAAGGCTAGTCGCCTACAAGGAGGTGCCATGAAGAAACTCATCCTCGCCGCGGTCCTGGGCTCGTTCACCGTCGTCGGCTTCGCCGGCGAAGGCAAGGACACGAAGAAGCCCGAGTCCTGCAAGATGGAGTGCTGCACCAAGAACAAGACCGCCTGCAAGGACTGCAAGGACTGCAAGGAGAAGATGGCCAAGGCCGAGAAGAAGGCCTGAACCCCCTTCTTCGAACCCTGTTCTCCGCTTTTCCTGGGAGCCCCGAAAGGGGCTCCTGGCCTTTTCAGGGGACGCCGGAGGCCCGGGCGAAGGGCTCCGGGCGCCCGCTCAGACCGCCGCCTCCGCGCTGGCCTTGGCGTGGTAGCTGCTCCGCACCAGGGGCGCCGACTCCACCCGCTGGAAGCCCATCTCGTCGCCCTTGCGGCGGTACATCTCGAACTCCGCGGGCTCCACGTAGCGGGCCAGGGGCAGGTGCAGGGCCGAGGGCGGCAGGTACTGGCCGATGGTGGCGATGTCCACCTGCGCGGCGCGCCAGTCCTTCATCAGGTCCAGCACCTGCTCCGGCGTCTCCCCGAGCCCCACCATGATGCCGCTCTTGGTGCGCATCGCCGGCGCGTGGGCGTCACGGAAGGCGGCCGCCCTGCGGAGCACCGTCATGCTCTGGGCGTAGTCGGCGTCCGGCCGGACCCGCCGGTAGAGGTGGGGCACCGTCTCCACATTGTGGTTCAGCACGTCGGGCCGCGCCTCCAGCACGGCGCCGAGCGCGGCCTCGCTTCCGCGGAAGTCGGGGATGAGCACCTCCACGCCGCAGCCCTCGTTCAGCGTGCGGATCCATTCGATGGTCTGGGCGAAGTGGGCCGCGCCGCCGTCCTCCAGGTCGTCGCGGTTCACGGACGTCACCACCGCGAAGGAGAGCTTCAGGGAGGCCACCGCCTCCGCCACCCGCTGGGGCTCGCCTGGATCGAGGGTGCCGGGCTTCCCTTTCCCCACGTTGCAGAAGCCGCAGTGCCGCGTGCAGACGTCCCCCATGAGCATGAAGGTCGCCGTGCGGTGCACCCCCCAGCACTCGTTCAGGTTCGGGCAGCGGGCCTCCTCGCAAACGGTGACGAGCTGCTTCTCCCGCATCAAGCCGTGCACCTCGTCCACCACCTCCGGGGCGGGGACGCGGATTTTCAACCAGTCGGGGCGGGGCCCGGGAAGGACGGGGGGACGTGCCATGGCGTTCCAGTCTACCCGGCGGGATAATGGCCCCATGGAACCCCAGCCCGACGCCCTGCTGCCGGCCCCCGAACCCGCCCCGGAACCGCCCAAGGCCTTCGAGCCCCCCAAGGGTTTCGAGACCAAGTTCCAGGGGCTCTCCCTGCACCTCTCGGCCTTCGAGGGGCCCCTGGACCTGCTGCTCCACCTGATCCGGGAGCAGAAGCTGGACATCCTCGACCTGCCCATGGCGGAGGTCACGAAGCAGTACATGGACTACCTCCTGCTCATGGAGGAACTGAACCTCGAGGTCGCCGCGGAGTTCGTGGCCATGGCGGCCCAGCTCCTGCAGATCAAGTCCCGCCTCATGCTGCCCCGGCCCCCGGTGGAGGAGGGCGGCGAGGATCCCCGCGAGGACCTCGTGCAGAAGCTGCTGGACTACCAGCAGGTCAAGGAGGCGGCGCGCCAGCTCACGGAGCGTGAGAGCGCCTGGCGCCACACCGTCTACACCAAGGCCCTCGACCTCACCGAGCACGCGAAGACCGAGGACGAGCCCATCCGGGTCACCCTCTTCGACCTCCTGGGCGCCTACCGGGAGGCCCTCAAGCGCCTGCTGCCGCCGCCGCCCGTGGAAGTGCGCACGCCCCCCAAGACTCTCGACATGCGCATCGCCGAACTCCTCGCCGAGCTGGCCGACCACGCCTGGCGTCCCTTCGGCGGTCTGCTCACCTCCGCCCAGTCCCGGGAGGACCTGGTGCTCACCTTCCTGGCCCTGCTGGAGCTGGTGCGCACCCACCGCATCCGGCTCGTGCAGGCCGAGGCCTTCGGCGAGATCCGGGTCCAGGCGGCCTGAGCCATGGACGCCCCGACCGCCGAAAGCCTCCTCGCCCAGCGCCGGATCACCCGGATCCTCGCCTTCGCCCTCTGGTTCGCGAACGTCGTCTATCTCGGGATCTACACGAGGGTGGTCCTGCAGGGGGACGCCTCGCGCTTCCTCGCCTCCCCGGCCGCGGCCCCCTGGGGCAACCCCGTGCTGCCGGTGCTGCTGGCCCTGGGCGTGATGACGCCGGTCCCGGCCCTGCTGGTGCGGCACCTGTTCCTGGCCCGCGCGGCCCAGGCCGAGGACCTCCTGCAGCGCATCCTGCTCGAGCGCAACGCCCTCATCATCCCGGCCGCCCTGTTCGAGTCCGTGGGCATCTACGGCCTGATCCTCGGCTTCGTCGCGGGGCCGGCCACCGCGCCCCTCAGCGCCCTCCTCCTGCTGGTGCCCCTGGCGGCCATCCCCTTCCTCCTGCCGCCCCACGCCCGCTTCGACCGCGAGGACGGCGACGGCGGCTCCCTGCGGCCGCGCTGAACCGTGGCGAAGGCCCTCGCGGGACCGGAGGAAAACCTCGAGGCCCTGCGGCGCGCCCACCGCCGGGGCTACGCCCTTGGCCTCCTGGCCTGCCTGGGGGGACCGCTGCTCCTCGAGATCCTGCTGGGCCGGGGCATCCCCGCGGGCAGCGCGGATCCGGGGGCGGTCCGGGAGGTCGGCTACACCTTCACGGGCCTCACCTTCCTGGCCGCCGCCTACGCTTACGGACGCCGGGTCCGGGTCCTGGCCCGGGTCCAGGCCCTCGAGCCCTCCCGGCGGCCCGGCTGGCTGGCCCGCGAACCCCTCAAGGTGGCCGCCCTCTCCGCCCCCTGCGTCCTCTGGGGCATCCTCTACTGGGGGATGGCCGGGGGCGCCCATGACGCCTACGCCCGGACCTTCATCGCCCTCACCGCCCTGATGTACCTCGGTTTCGCGCCACGCTGGCCCGCCTGGAGGAAGGCCCTGGGGGCGACGGTTCCCCCCGGAGGGTGAAGCCGCCGGTCCGGCAGGGCCGGCGGGTCGTCCAGGCGCCTCGACGTCTGGGACCACGGCGCCTGGGACCGCGGCGCGCGGGACCTGGGCGGCGGGGTTATCCTGGGGGTCCTCCCAGGCTTCCCATGTCCACTTCCTCCTCCGACCCCAAGGGCGCGCCTCCGGGTGGGCGCAAGAAGGGCGACACCGTGCCCGCCCTCGACGCCCGCGCCGCCGCCGACGAAGCCCTGCGGAGGGCCGACGAGAAGCTCGGCCTTGGGGAGACGCTCATCCTGCCCCCCTCGGAAGTCCCTGGGCCGGGCGCCCCTGGGCTCCGGGGCGTGGACCCCGACGCCACGGCACGCCTCCCTCGGCGGGATCTGGTGAGCCCCCACGAGGGGACCGTGCTCATGCCCACCCTGACGCCGCCGGATCCTGGGCCGGTGCAGGCCCGGCGGGGCGAGCCCGACACCCAGCCGGGCCTGCCGGCGACGGAACTGGTGCCGGTGAAGGAACTCCTGCCCGAAGTCTTCGGAAGCACCCCGGGGCCCGCGACGCCTTCCGAAGCCACCGTGGTGCTCCGGGCCGCCGCACCCGAGGCCGGGGCCCACGAGGGGACGATGCTGATGCCGGTCGCCTCCGCCGCCGCTCCCGAAGCCGGGGCCCACGAGGGGACGATGCTGATGCCGGTGCCCTCCGCCGCCGCTCCCGAGGCCGGGGCCCACGAGGGGACGATGCTGATGCCGGTCGCCTCTGCCGCCGCTCCCGAAGCCGGGGCCCACGAGGGGACGATGCTGATGCCGGTCGCCTCCGCCGCCGCCCCCGAAGCTGCCGCTCCAGGGGCCGGGGCCCACGAGGGGACGATGCTGATGCCGGTGCCCTCCGCCGCCGCTCCCGGGGCCGGGGCCCACGAGGGGACGATGCTGATGCCGGTCGCCTCCGCCGCCGCCCCCGAAGCTGCCGCTCCAGGGGCCGGCGCCCACGAGGGGACGATGCTGATGCAGACGGCGGCCGCGCCCCCGGAGGACACGCGCCCGGACCTGGTTCCGCCCCCGACGCCGGAGGGAGTCCGCACAGGACCTCCGCCGCCCCCCGACCTACCCTCCGAACCCACCGTGCTCACGGCGGCGGACATCATCCGGCAGACGTTCACGGAGGAGCCCCAGGCGGAGGGCCGCACCATCAAGGTCACCCAGGGCAACCTGCCTGAACTGCGCCTGCCGGAACTGCCGGACCTCCAGGAACGGCCCGCGGACGCCGCCCCGGCACCGCCGGCGGCCCCCGCTCCGGTCCCGGGATCCGCTCCGATGGCCTCGGGCCCCGGGGACGGCGAAGGGGATCCCGAAGTTCCCCGGTCCACCCTCCACATGCCCCTCAAAGCGATGCCCGAGGCCCGGCTGCTCCCTCCCGGCGGCGAGCCCATCGGGCCTCCGGCCGGGGCCCCGACCGGAATCGCGGACCCGGGCCGGCCGTCGCCGGAGTCCTCCCAGGCTCCCGCCACGGCGATCCTGCCGGGCTCCGCCGCCCGGACGGCGGCCCTGGGCCAGCCCAGGGGCATCGCCGCCGGGGGCGCACCGACGGGGGACCTTCCGTCCGGTGCGCAGGAGGCCGATCCTCCCCGCGGCGCCTCGGGCCTGCTGTGGTTCGGCATCGTCCTGGCCATCCTGGTGGTGGGAGGCGGCCTCTTCGTGTGGAAGGCGGGCCTCCTGGAAGGGCGGATGAAGGCCGTCGGGACGCCCGCTCCCGGCCTGGGGAAGGCCACGCCGCCGGCGGGGACCGAGACCGACGAGGAGGCGGCCGTGCCGGAACCCATGCGCCCGGCCTACGCGAAGGCCCTGGCGGGGGATCCCAACGCCATGCAGTTCATCGCCACCTGCTACATGCAGGGGCTCTACGTGAACCGGGACCCCCAGAAGGGCCTGAAGTGGTACCGCCGCGCCGCCGCCGCGGGCAGCGCCGCCGCCCAGCGGGACCTCCAGGCCCTCGAGGCCCAGGGCATCCGGTAGGAACGAGGCTCAGGCCTCCGGGACCGGGGCGGACCGCCAGGCTTCGACCTTGGCCGCCACCGCCGGGCCCACGCAGGCCTTCAGGTCGTCCAGGGCGGCCTCCCGCACGCCGGCGAGGCTGCCGAAGGCCTGCAGCAGCTTCTTCGCGCCCTTCTCGCCGATGCCGGGGATGGTCGTCAGCTCGGTCTGCAGGGTGCGCTTGGCCCGCAGGTTCCGGTGGTAGGTGATGGCGAAGCGGTGGGCCTCGTCGCGGACGCGCTGGAGGAGCTGGAGCACCGGGCTGCTCCTGGGGATGCGCAGGGGTTCGCTGGAGCCGGGGCGGAAGACCAGCTCCTCCTTCTTGGCGAGGCTGCCCAGCGCCAGGTGGTCGAGGCCCAGCGCCTTCAGGGCGGCCTCCGCGGCGTGGAGCTGGCCCAGGCCGCCGTCGATGAGCACGAGGTTCGGGAATTCCTTGCCTTCGTCCCGGATCCGGCGGTACCGCCGGGTCACCGCCTCCGCCATGTTGGCGAAGTCGTCGTTCTGCTCGTTGGTCACCTTGAAGCGGCGATAGCTGGCCTTGTCCGGGACGCCTTCGCGGAAGACCACACAGGAGGCGACGACCTCGCGGCCCTGGCCGTGGCTGATGTCGAAGCACTCGATGTGCCGGGGCACGTGGGAGAGGCCCAGGAAGGCCTGGAGGCCCTCCAGGACCGCCTCCTGCAGGCGCGCGGGCTCGAACTTACGCTCCAGGGCGAGCCGGGCGTTCTCCGTCGCCATGCTGAGCAGTTCCACCTTCTCGCCCTTCTTCGGCACCACGAAGGCGGGCTTCGCGCCGCGCAGGGAGCCCAGCCACTCCCGCAGCAGCTCGGCGTCCTCGGGCTCCACCTCCGCGAGGATGCGGCCCGGCACGGTCTCCACGGCATAGACACGCTTCAGCACCTCCGCGAGCACCGCGCCATCGAAGGCCTCCACCTCGTCGAGGATGTACTCGTTGCGGTCCACCATGCGGCCCTCCCGCATGACCAGGCGGTGCACGCAGGCCCGGCCGTCCAGCACCGCGCTGCCGTAGAGATCCATGTCCGCCTGGTCCACGGTGGCGGCCTTCTGGCGGGTGAACCAGGCGTCCAGCTGCGCGAGGGCGTCCCGGTGGGCCGCCGCCTGCTCGAAGGCGTTGGCCTCCGCGGCCTGCCACATGGCCGCCTCCAGACGCTTTTTCAACTCGTCCCGCTTGCCCTCGAGGAAGAGCCGCGCCTCGGCGGCCTGCTCCCGGTAGGCCTCCTTCGACACGGCGTCGATGCAGGGGGCCGTGCAGCGGTGCAGCTGGTACTTGAGGCAGGCCCGGCCGCGCTTCCCGTCGATGTCGATGTCGCAGTCGCGGATCTGGAAGAAGCGGTAGACCAGCTCCGCCGTGCGGTAGGCGCCGCTGGCGGGGAAGAAGGGGCCGAAGTAGAGGGAGCCGTCCTTCGTGACCTTCCGGGTGACGTAGACCTTGGGGTAGGCCTCCTTCCAGGTCAGCTTCACGTAGGGGTAGCTCTTGTCGTCCCGCAGCAGGATGTTGAAGGGCGGCCGGTGCTCCTTGATGAGGTTGTTCTCCAGCACCAGGGCTTCGAGCTCCGTCTCGCAGACGATGAACTCCAGGTCCCAGACGCGCGCCACCAGGCGTCGGGTCTTGGCGTCCTTCGGCGCGGCGGTGAAGTAGGACTTCACCCGGTTGCGCAGGATCTTGGCCTTTCCAACGTAGAGCAGGTTCGCGTCGGAATCGCGGTACAGGTAGCAGCCCGGCCGCGTGGGCAGGTCCGAGAGCTTGCGCTTCAGGACGGGGCTCTTCTCGAGGTTGGTGCGCGGCGCCACGGCTCCAGTCTATCGGGCCGGGACCGCCAGGAAGCTCGCCACCACGGCTGCCAGGGGCAGGAGCAGCAGCAGGGCGGTGATCCACCAGGCTGAAGGCCGCGCGTAGTTGAACGTCCAGCCCGCGCCCAGCAGCTTGGGCACCATCAGCCTCGGATCCTCGGGGTTGACGTAGAAGAGGCCCCACTTGTAGTTCGCGCGGTGCGACTCCGGCAGGACGCGCTTGGCCTTCCTGGCCATCATCACGATGGCCAGGACGAGCAGGCCCAGGAAGGTGGCGAGCACGGGCTTGAAGATTCCCGGGCCCAGGCGCGGCACCAGGAGCACGGCGCTCTGCAGCACGCAGATCCCCGCCACCAGCAGGCCCCGGAGGGGCGCCATCGCGGCGCGGGAGCCGGCGGCGAGGGCCGGCTCCTTGGGCACCGCCACCCTGCCCACCACCGCCAGCAGGACCCACACGAAGAGCGGGAGCCCGAAGAGGATCCAGGGGACCACGGCTTTGGGGGTCCAGCCGTTCACGCGGCCCGCGGCGTTCCAGTGGGTGGGCAGGGGGTCGGGAAGGCCGGGCCAGAGGGCCAGGGCCAGGGCGGCCAGGATGGCGAGGGCGAAGACGGCGAGGAGATCCCAGGGCGACACGAGGCCGTCGTCGCCGGGTTGGAGAGAAGGCTGCACAGGAACTCCGGAAAGGCAGGTCCAGGGTGGGCGGCGTCCCGGAGGGCTGCCAACGGAAATCGCGCATCGTGACGGCCATCACCCTGGCTATCCCGAATGGAACCCTCGCCTTGGCCGCACCCATGGGCGCTACCATGCCCCCATGCTCAAGCTCGAGTCCTTCCCGGTCGGCCCCCTTGGCTGCAACTGCTCCCTCCTGTGGGACCCGGCAAAGGGCACGGGGATCGTGGTGGACCCCGGCGGCGAGGGCGGGAAGATCCGCGCCCGGGTGGAGGCCCTGGGCTTCCGGGTGGAGGCGCTGCTCCACACCCACGCCCACTTCGACCACGTGGGGGCGACGAAGGAGCTCCAGGACCTCTGGCAGGTCGCGGCGGTGCTGCACCCCGACGACGGCTACCTCATCGAGAACCTGGCCATGCAGACGGGCCTCTTCGGCATGAAGCCCATCCCCAAGCCCGAGATGGCCGACCTCAACCCCAGGGACCGCTTCCAGGGCCTGGAGACCCTCCACACGCCGGGCCACACCCCGGGCTCCTGCTGCTTCCACGGGGCCTTCGAGGCGGGCCGGGTGGTGCTGGCGGGGGACACCCTCTTCCGCGGCGGCGTGGGCCGCACGGACCTCTGGGGCGGCTCCTGGGAGGCCCTGGAAGCCAGCATCCAGCGGGACCTCTACGCCCTGGAGGACGCCACCCTGGTCATCCCCGGCCATGGCCCCGCCACCACCATCGGCGACGAGGCCGAGGGGAACCCCTTCGTGAGACGATAAGAAATCTATCCCCGGAGCAACGTCATGGACGCTCTCATCGCCGGACTGGGCTGCATGGGCCCCCTGGGCCTCGGTGTCTTCATCTACCTGTTGGCCTGCATCAAGATCGTCAACCAGTACGAGCGCCTGGTGGTGTTCACCCTGGGCAAGGTCAACACCGACCCCAAGGGCCCGGGCCTGGTCTTCCTCTTCCGGCCGTTCCAGACCGCGGTCACCGTGAGCCTGCGCACGGTGGTGATGGACGTGCCCAGCCAGGACGTCATCACTCGGGACAACGTCACCCTGAAGGTGAGCGCCGTGGTCTACTCCCGCGTGCTCGACCCAAAGCTCGCCATCCTCGGCGTGGAGAACTACTACTTCGCCACCAGCCAGATCGCCCAGACGACCCTGCGCTCGGTGCTGGGGGAGGTGACCCTCGACGAGCTGCTGGCGGACCGGGAGAAGCTGGGCCAGCGCCTGCGGGAGATCATCGATTCCTCCACGGAGCCCTGGGGCATCGAGGTCTCGAGCGTCGAGCTGAAGAGCGTGGACCTGCCGGAGATGATCCAGCGGGCCATGGGCAAGCAGGCCGAGGCCGAGCGGGAGAAGCGCGCCAAGATCATCGCCGCCGAGGGCGAGCTGCTCAGCAGCCAGCAGCTCCTGGAGGCCGCCAACAAGATCAGCCAGAACCCCACCGCCATCCAGATGCGCTACCTGCAGACGCTCACCGAGATCGCCGTGGAGAAGAACAGCACCATCGTCTTCCCGCTGCCCATGGAGCTGATGAAGGCCCTGGAGCGCCTCGGGGAGAAGAAGGACTGAGGGCCCGCCTCACATCGGCAGGATGATCTCCGTGCGGCGGTTGAGGGCCTTGCCCTCGGCGCTGTCGTTGCCGGCCAGGGGATAGTCGCTGCCCAGGCCCTGCACCTTCAGCCGGGCCTTGTCCACGCCCCGGGCGGCGAGGCCGTCGGCCACGCTCTGGGCGCGGTCGAGGCTGAGCTTGAGGTTGTGCTCCGCGCCGCCGCTGCTGTCGGTATG
>JBDIBF010000068.1:0-15331 GCA_039812765.1 Holophagaceae bacterium | reverse complement strand
CTCTGCCTCCAGGAAGGCCAGAGCACGCGGATGGCCCGGGAGCATCTCCAGAAGCTCGGCGTGGGCGAGGACGAGCTGAGGTCCTGGACCAGCGTCTGAGGCCCGTCACCCCCTGACACTATCTCCGTCACACGGGCTGTGGAAAACCCTGCGGATTCGGGGGTCCGGCGGTTCCTAAACCCCGGACGTGCAAGGACTTCCCTTGGAAATTCGGACTGCAGGCCGATGATTCAAATATTGCATTGATTGTTTTTAGCCTTAAGTCCAGAAATTCGCATCCTGCCTGGGGCGCGCGCCTGGTTTTCCACAGGATTCGCCGATCTTTCGGGTTGACAGGACGGTGACGGTCCGGTGACACGGACGGGTCCTCCCGTCCCCCGCGCCCCGAAGCTTCCGCGTGCGGAAACCCAGGAACGGCGCGGGTCTCCGAGGGGAAGGACGGGCCGCGGGCGGGTGGCCGGGGGACAGGAATCGAATTTCTCGAAGGCAGCGGGCGGATCCTTCGGAAGATTCGAGATCATCCCCGCCCCCGGGGCGCCGGGGGGCGGAGGTCAGACCAGGGCCTCGGCCTCCCGCAGCTGCACGCTGACGAGCCGGGAGACGCCCTGCTCCTCCATGGTCACGCCGTACAGCGTGTCCGCCGCCATCATGGTGGGCTTCTGGTGGGTGATGACGATGAACTGGGTGCCCGCCTTCATGCCGTTCACCATGGCGGCGAAGCGGCCCACGTTGGCCTCGTCCAGGGGCGCGTCCACCTCGTCCAGCACGCAGAAGGGCGACGGCTTGAAGTGGAAGATGGCGAAGAGGAGGGAGATGGCGGTGAGGGCCTTCTCGCCGCCGCTCAGCAGCGTGAGGGACTTCGCGCTCTTCCCCGGGGGCTGGGCGGTGATCTCGATGCCGCACTCCAGCAGGTTCTTCGGGTCCTCGAGGGAGAGGGAGGCCTGGCCGCCGCCGAAGGCCTCGCGGAAGACCTCGGAGAATCTCGCGTTGATGAAGTCGAAGGCCTCCCGGAAGCGCTCCTCGGAGGTCTGGTTGATCTCGGCGATGGTGCTCTCCAGGTTGCCGATGGCCTCCATCACGTCGGCGCGCTGCTGGTTCATGTAGGCGAGGCGCTCCTCGGCCTCCTGCAGCTCCTGCACGGCCAGCGGGTTCACGCCGCCGAGGTCGAGGCGCTTGCCCTGGGCCTCGGCGAGGCGGGTCTGGTGCACGAGCTCGCCCTCCTCCCAGGCCGCGCGCTCCTCCTCCGTGACGCTGCCGAGGAAGTCCGGGACCGGCAGGCCCAGGGCCAGCTCGATCTCCTTCGAGAGCGCCTCGGCGCTGCCCTGCACCTGGGCGGCGGAGACCAGCGCCTCCTGGTGCAGTTGGCGGGCGTTCTCGAGGATCTGCTGCAGCTCGCGCGCCGAGCGCTCGAAGACGCGCAGCCGCTCCTGGGCCTCCTCGAGGTGGGGCTGCGCCTCCACCTGCTGGTCCGCCAGCACGCGGCGCTCCTCGAGCAGGACCTGGGTCTCCCCCTCCATTTCCCCGAGGCGCGCGGCGGCCTGGGCGCCGCGTTCCACGGACTCCCGCCGCTCCGCCTCCAGGCGCTGGGCCTCGGACTCGAGGTCGAAGGCGCCACGCTGCAGGAGGCCGAGCTGGCGCTGCAGACCGTCCCGCTCGGACCACGCGGCGTCCCGCAGGCGGGCCGCCTCGAGCTGGGCCTCGCGCTTCGCCTCCAGCACGGCCTGGGCTGCGCTGACCGCCGCCTCCGCGGCGTGGATCTCCGCCTCCAGGCCCGCGTCCTCCTGGGACTCCGGGTGCTCCTCCATCTCCCGGAGCACTCCCCGCAGCCGCTCGATCTCCTGCTCGAACTGGCTCCAGAGCTCGTCGGCCCGCGCCTCGGCCTCCTCGATCTCCTTGAGCTGGGCCCCGGCGGAGCGCAGCCGTCCCTCGAGGTCCTGGACCTTCAGCCGGGCCTCGCGGCGGTCCTGCTCCATCTCCTGGCCGCGGCCCCGCAGTTCGCCCACGCGCGCCGCTGCCTGCTTAACCTCGGCCTCGGCCGCCTCCAGCCGTCCGAGGGCCTCCTCCCGCGCGGCGCGGGCGGCGTCCAGGTCGGCCCGCAGCTTCAGGGGGGAGGCCGCCGGGGCCTGCCCGCCGGCGAGCACCGGCCCGTAGGGCAGGCGGACGAGCTTCGGCGAGACGAAGGCGCAGCCGGGGTGGGCCTTCGCGAGCCCGGGCAGCGCCTCGTCGGCGCAGAGGAAGGCGCGGTCCAGAAGCGTCTTCAGGGGCGCGGACGAACCGGCCTTCCACCGCAGGTGCGGCGCGATGGGTTCGGCCTCCGGGATTCCGGGGACCGCCTCGGCGACCTCGTCGAGGGAGGCCAGCAGCGGGCCCGGGGACTCATGGAGGTGGGAGGCGTCGCGGAGGGCGACCGCCTCGATCCAGGGACCCAGCAGGCGCTCCACCGCGGACCGCGCGGCCTCGTCGGCGGCCAGGCACTCGGCCACCCCCTTCGGGTCCTCCCCTCGCCCGCGCAGCCACTGCAGGGCCTGCTTCTGGTGGTCCGAGCCGCTCGCATGGGCCAGGGCGTCGGCGATCTGCGCGGCGCGGCGCTCCTCGCGCTCCAGGGCGCCTTCGGCCTCCCGCAGCGCGCCCAGGACGGCGCGCTCGGCGTCCTCCGCCTCCCGGGCCTCCCGGGCCTGCAGCGCCACCGCCTCGTCCATCTGCTCGAGGCGCTCCTTCGCGCCCTCCAGCTCCCGGGCGAGGCGCGCGGACTCCTGCTTCAGGCCGTCGAGGCGCGGCGCCCGCACGGCCTCCTCGTGGTTGAGGGCGTCGAGGCGCCCTTCCACCTGGGCGATCTGGTTCTGGACCGCGAGGCGCTGCTTGTGGCGGAGCTGGACGGCGCCCTGCAGCTCGGCGCGCTTGTGGCGCAGGGCCTTCAGCTCGCCTTCGCTGCGCCGCAGGGCGCCGAGGGCGAGGGCCACGGCCTCCTCGGCCCCTGCCAGGCCGGAGGCCCGGCCCTCCAGCGATGCGGCGGCCTCCCGCTCCTTGACCTCGAGGGCGGCGATCTCGGCCTGGGAGGCGCCCGCCCGCTCACGGAGCTCGGCGACGCGGGCCCCCAGGCGCTGGTCCTGGTCCTTCGACTCCTGGAGGCGGGCCTCCTGGAAGCCCCGCTCCTGCTCCAGCAGGGAGAGCTTCTGGTCCAGGGCCATCACGCCCCGGGCCCGCCGCTCCTGGGCGCGCTGCAGTTCGTCCACCTCGTGGCGCAGGCCCTCCACCTCGCTGGCCCGCTCCGAAGCCTGGGCGGTGAGGGAGGCGAGCTGGCGCTCGAGGAGGTCCAGCTGCTCTTCGGCCCGCGCCCGGGCCGCGCTCAGCTCCCGCGCCTTGCCGGCCAGCAGGATGCGCTGGGTGGCCTTGATCTCGGCGTCCAGCTCCGCGGCCCGCCGGGCGCGCGCCGCCTGCCGACGGAGCGAATCCAGGGCCTTGCCCTGCTCGTGGAGGATGTCGTCCAGGCGGGTGAGGTTCGCGCGGGTGTCCTCCAGCCTCCGCTCCGCGTCCATGCGGCGCAGCTTGTAGCGCGTGATCCCGGCGGCCTCCTCGAGGAGGGAACGGCGGTCCCGGGGCTTGGTCGAGAGGATCAGGTCGATCTGGCCCTGCTGGATGAAGCTGTAGGCGCGGGTGCCCATGCCGGTGTCCAGCAGCAGGTCCTGGACGTCCTTGAGGCGGGCCTCGCGGCCGTTGACGCGGTACTCGCTGCCCGTGTCGCGGTAGAGGCGCCGCGCGATCACCACCTCCTTCACCGCGCCGGGAAGGGCGGCGTCGGGCATCTCCAGGGTGAGCTTCACCTCGGCGAGGCCCATGGGCTTGCGGCCGGCGGTGCCGGCGAAGATCACGTCGGCCATCTCCGCGCCGCGCAGGAGGCTGGCCCGCTGCTCCCCGAGGACCCACGCCAGGGCGTCGGAGATGTTCGACTTGCCGCAGCCGTTGGGCCCCACCACGGCGGTCATGCCGCCGGGGAACACCAGGCGCTGGGAATCCGCGAAGGACTTGAATCCGTTGAGTTCGAGGGCGATGAGTCGCAAACCTTCCTCTTCCTGCGAGCGGCCATGGACCGGGGGGAAGGAACCTCCGCCCGCTTTCCTTCATACCAGCTTCCAGGAGCCCGCTTCCGGCCTTCCTTCCGGTCCTGGGCAGCCGAGCCCCTGGACGATAGACTAGGCCCTTGCCCTGCCGCATTTCCGGCCTTCTTCCGCTTTGCCCTTCCCTCGGAGTGCCCGTGTCGATCCTCCAGGCTCCCCCGCGCCAACCGGCCTCCGGGCCGACCCGCCCCGGGCCGGGGGGCCCGCGATGCTGAGCGCCCTGGGGCCCAAGGAGGCCGCCGTCCTCTGGATCGAACCCCACCGCGTGCACGGCGCCGGCCAATCGAAGCCCGCCCAGGGGCTGCCCGACGAGGACCAGCTGGCGGTGGCCCTGAACGCGCTCCCCCCGGGGCCCACCTACTGGATCGTGGACGACCTGTGGGCCCCGGCGGTGCTGCTGAGGGACATCGTCGAGCTGCCCCCGGGCGCCGAGGCCCAGGAGGCCTTCTTCCGTTGGCGCTACACCCAGCACCTGGCGCTGGACGTCCCCTGCGCCGTGCAGTCCACCAAGGTCGGGGAGGCCACCTACCTGGTGGCCGGCCTGCCCCAGGACACCCGCGACGCGTGGCTCCAGCTCGCCGCCCGCCTGGGCCGTACGATCCACCGCCTGCAGCCTCGTTGGCTCTGGCTCTACAACCGCCTCGCGCCGACCCGCGACCTGCCGGGCATGCTGCTCTCCCTCTGCCCCGCCGGCGCCGGCCGCTACACCGGCACCCTGGCGGCCTGGGGGCGGGACCTCGCCCTCCTGCGCCAGTGGTCCGACCCGGCGGACCCCGAGACGTGGCTCGGCGAGCGGGTGATGACCTCCAGCGCCTTCCTGGCCCGGGAGAACCGCTCGCCTCAGGAGCTCTGGGTCTGGGGGGCGCCCGCCTGGCCCACCGGCAGCCTGCCCCATCACCTGCTCCAGCCCGAAATCCCCGCATCCGAGGCCCTCTGATGGCGATCCCGGTCCTCAAGCTCAACCTCGTCCCCGAGCCCAGCCTCTGGCGCCAGAACCACGAGGCCCTCGGCTGGGGCGCCCTGGGGCTGGGAGCCCTGCTGCTCGCGGGGACCTCCGCCTACGCGGGGTGGAAATACGTCTCCGCGAGCCGCGAGGCGAAGCGGAAGGTCCAGATCACGGCGGAGGCCCGCAAGGTGGCCCGGGAGCAGGAGACCCTCGTGGCCCGGCTGAAGGCGGTGGACGTGGCCGCCGAGATGCCGCGCTGGCGCCTTGCGGAGCGCATCCTCTCGGAACGCAGCCTCCCCTGGTCCAGGCTTACGGCGGAGCTGGAGCGGAGCCTCGTCCAGGACGTTCGGGTCAAGAGCATCCAGCGCACCCGCGGCGCCGACCAGGGCGTGCAGCTCGCGCTGAAGGGAGAGGCCCGCAGCCGCGAGGCGGAAGTGAAGTTCATCGAGCGGCTGCAGGGGAACGGCGTCTTCGCGCAGGTCCTCCTGGAGCGCGAGGCGGAGCGCCAGGGCGGCGGGCTCGACTTCGAGGTGAAGCTCCCGGCCTCCGCCACCCCCAGGCCCTACGAGCCCCTGCCGGAGCCGGAGTACGCGCGGGGCGCGGCCCCGGCCCCTGCACCCCCGCCAGGCCCCGTGGCCAGGCCGGTCCCGGCCAAGGGCGCCGTGTCCCCCGCCGTGGCCCCCGTGGTGAAACCCGTGGTGAAGCCCGTCGCGCCGGCGGCGGGGGTGGACGCCGGCGCCATCCAGAAGCGCCTCGGCCCGCCGCCGGACCTGTCGAACCTCTCCCCCGCCGAGCGGAACGAGGCGATCCGGCGCCGGATCGAAGCGGTGCGGGCCGCCGAGACCCAGGCCCTGGACGCCGCCCGGCGGGAGCGCGAGGCGGAGGCCGGGAAGGGCCGGGCCGGCCAGGGAGCGTCGGAGCGCCGACGCGGTGGCCGGGGAGGGGACCAGCCATGACCGCCACGCTGCGCCAGAGCCAGATCCGCCTTTTCGCCGGCGCGGGCCTCGGGGTGCTCGCGGCCCTGGTGGCCGTCTTCGTCCTCCCCATGGCCTCCGACGAGCTCGCCAGCACTCGCGTGGCGGTCCGCGACGCCCAGGCCGCCCTCGCGCGGCAGCAGGTGGAGCTCCAGCAGTACCGGCAGGTGGACCAGAAGGTCCAGGCCGGCCGCCAGGCCCTCGAGTCCCTCGAGAAGGACATGCCCAAGGGCAGCGTCGGGGAGCTCCAGTGGGCGATGAGCCGCACGCTCCACGACCTCGCCATGAAGCACGGGGTCCGCCTCCAGAGCGTGAAGTACGGCCTGCCCAACCGGGAAGGCTCCAAGGGCACCGACCTCGAGTCCATCGACGTCGAGTTCACCGTCCTGGGCGTCTACTCCTCCATCAAGCCCTTCATGCTCGCCCTCGAGGGCGCCGGACAGGGCTTCGCCGTCGGCGCCGCCCGGCTGGAGGAGAGCCCCGAGGGCGCCCGCCTCGGCGTCACGCTACGCGCCTTCCGGAGGAACCCGAACCTGAAGGTCGAATCCACCCGGGAGGAATCATGAGCCCTTCCACCGGCGGCATGGACGCCAAGGCCTTCCTCGAGGAACTGAGGACCAACCGCAAGACTCAGGCGGCCACCGCGGTCTTCGTCCTCGTCGCGGCGGGCTGCGGCTGGCTGCTCTTCGCGCCGGACACGCCGAAGAAGAAGGCCGCCCGGCCAGCGGTTCCCTCGGGCGCCACGCCCTCGGCCCTCGACAGCCGCCAGGCCCAGGCCCTGAACGCACTCCCGGACATCGCGGTCCTGGGCAAGGCCGGAGAGCTGCCCGGCGAGGAGAAGATGCGCCGCGACCTCTTCCTCTTCGACGGACCGCCGCCGCCTCCGCCGCCCCCTCCCCCGCCGCCTCCGCCGCCCCCGCCCCCCACGCCCGAGGAACTCGCGGCCCAGGCCGAGGCCGCGGCGCGGGAGTCGGAGGTGGCCCAGAAGCCCCAGCAGCTCCGCTACCTCGGCTACCTGGGGTCCAAGTCGTCCGGCCTCATGGCCGCCTTCATGAAGGGCGAGGAGGCCGTCACGCTCCATGTCGGCGACATGGCGAACCCGCGCTGGAAGCTGGTTCAGTTCTCCGAGAAGAGTGCCGTCTTCCAGAACATCAAATACGCCGACCTGCGGCACACCCTCGAGGCCCGCGACGGCGGCGGCGCGGCCGGCGCCTTCGGCCAGCCCGCCGTCTCCAACGAATTCTGATCCTCCCGCCACGAACCCGGACGGAACCATGCACCCGAAGCCCCTGACGAACCCTCCCACCAAGGCCCGGCGCCTCCCCCGCCTGGCGGCCTCGGCCGCCGCGGCCCTCGCCCTCTCCCTCAGCCTCGGGTGCGCCCTGCACAAGGCCAACCAGGCCTTCAGCGAGGGGCGCTACGAGGAGGCCGCCAGCGCCTACCGGGACCTGCTCCAGATCGATCCGCAGAACGTGAAGGCGAAGATCGGCTACCGCCGCGCGGCCCCCCTCGCCGCGGAACACCACCTGGAGAAGGCCCGGGAGGCCGAGCGCCGCGGGCAGAACGACGCCGTCATGCAGGAGGTCCGCCGGGCCCTGGTCCTGGACCCGAACAACGCCGTGGCCCAGGAGTGGCTGGCCAACCTGGAGAGCGACGCCGCCAACAAGCGCGCGGCGGAGGAGACCGACGAGGACATCGAGACCCAGAAGGCCAAGGCCGAGACCTCCCGCGCCCTGCAGCTCAATCCCCGGTCCATGGAGGGGATCGACCTCAACTTCACCCGGAAGACGAGCCTCAAGGACATCTTCTCCGTCCTGAGCAAGGCCGCCGGGGTGAACATCATCCCCCACAGCTCCTTCACCGACATGCAGGTCTCCATCGACCTCCGCGGTCTCACCTTCCAGCGGGCCCTCGACACCCTGATGCTGCAGAACGACCTGTTCTACAAGGTGCTGGACCCCAACACCCTGATGATCTTCAAGAACACCCCGCAGAACCGCGAGCTCTATGAGAACCAGCTCATCAAGACCTACTACCTGAACAACGCGGACGTGGACGGGGTGCGGCAGGTGCTGACGACCCTGATCCCTCAGCTCAAGGTCTTCCCCGACAAGCGCCTCAACGCGATCACGGTGAAGGCCAAGCCGAACGAGCTCACGGTGGCCAACCGCATCGTCAACCAGCTCGACAAGGCCAAGCCCGAGGTCATGGTCTACCTCGAGCTGATGGAGGTCACCGAGAGCAGCCTGGAACAGGTGGGCCTGCTGCCGGTCATCAGCCTGCAGGACGCGGCGTCGGGCACCGGCGTCTACCGCCTGGGCGCCACCCTCGACGGAAACCTGAACCTGCCCAACCAGAACAAGGGCGCCATCCGCATCAGCAAGTCCGACCTGAAGTTCCTCTTCCCCAGCCTGGCCCTGGACGCGCTGAAGAACAGCGGCGACGCCAAGCTCGTGGCGAGTCCCAACGTGCGCGTCATCAGCGGCGAGAAGGGGGAGGTCAACATCGGCGAGAAGATCAGCACCACCCAGAGTTCCATCGGCGGCATCGGCGGCGTGGGCGGCACCACCGCGGGCCAGATCGGCGGCATCGGTAGCTCCGTGCTCACCGGCGCCACCCAGACGCAGTTCTCCTACGAGGACGTCGGCGTGAAGATCACCGTCGAGCCCCGGGTCCACCACAACGGTGACATCACCCTCAAGATCGAGTCGAAGGTCACCACCCTGAAGGCGGGCTCCCAGCAGGGCCGGCCCGACCTCGGCCAGCGGGAGATCAAGACCCAGGCCCGCCTGCGAGACGGCGAGACCGCGGTGTTCGGCGGGCTGCTGAAGGACGAGGAGCAGAAGAGCCTGCAGGGGATCTGGGGCCTCAGCGACATCCCCGTCATCGGCAAACTGCTGAGCAACACCCGCCGCAACCGCGCCAAGACCGACGTCATCCTCACCATCCGCGCCGTGCAGGTGCGCCGTCCGAACCTCACCGCCGAGGACTTCAGGGAGTTCGATCCCGACCGCGCCACCAGCCAGGAAGGGCCCTTCGGCCCCAGGAAGCCCGCCAAGCCCAAGGCCGTCGAGCCCATGGCGGACAAGGCCCCCGAGAAGCCCGCCGAGCGGACCGCGGACAAGCCTGCGGACAAGGCCCCCGAGAAGCCCGCGGACAAGCCCGCCGACAAGCCCGCCGACAAGCCCGCGGAAGCCGCCGCCAACCCGAACGCCAAGCCGGTTCCCGAGGACAGGCCCGCCGAGCCCTCCCCCGAAGGTTCCAAGGCCGCCGATCCGGCGAAGCCCGGGGACGGCAAGAAGCCGGAGCCTCCCGCGACCGAGAGCCCGGACCTGGTGATGTTCCTCTCGCCCCTTTCCGAGACCATCGCCAAGGGGGAGAGGATCAAGCTGAACCTCCAGGTCAGCGGCGGGAAGGGCATCACCGGGGGGAGCATCGACCTGCGGGTGGACCCCAAGCTGCGGGTGGTGGGGGTCACCGCCAGCGACTACCTGACCACCGACGGCGGCGACCTCACCCGGACCAACGCCCCGGACGGGACCCTGAAGCTCAGCTTCAAGCGCAACGGCACGGGGGCCGACAGCGGGACCCTGGTGATCCTCGAGCTCGAGGGCCAGAACCTGGGCAACGCGCCGGTCCTCATCCAGGGCGGCCGATTCCTGGTCGGGGCCAACCCCATCACCGGGCGGTGGGTGAACTCCCTCATCACGGTCAACTGACATGCGCGCCGACGGGTCCCACCGCCACCGGGGCTTCACGCTCCTGGAGATGATCGTCACCGCCACGGTGCTGATCATCCTGGCGTCGGCGGTGGTCCCCATGGCGAAGAACGGGCTGAAGCGGCAACGCGAGCTGGAGCTGCGCCGGGCCCTGCGGGAGATGCGCACCGCCATCGACAACTACAAGGCCGCCGCCGAGCAGCAGCGCATCAAGGCCCCGCCGCCGGAGCAGATGGGCTACCCCGAGAACCTGGACGTGCTGGTGGACGGCGTCGAGGTGACCGGCCGGGCCACCGGGAAGCTGCGCTTCCTGCGCCGCGTCCCGGTGGACCCGATGACCGGGAAGGCCGAGTGGGGGCTGCGCTCCACCAACGACGACCCCAAGAGCACGAGCTGGGGCGGCGGCCACGTGTTCGACGTGTACACCACCTCCCAGGGCGTCGGCATGAACGGGGTCCCGTACAAGGAGTGGTAGGGCCCTTCCGCGCGGAAATCCCGCTTGATGGGCCGGCCCGGGCGCGATACGCTTTCCCTTCGGCTCGCCGCGCCTCGAGGGGCGCTGCGCCCTCTTTGAACGCGGATATGGCGGAATTGGTAGACGCGCTAGATTCAGGTTCTAGTGATCGCAAGGTCGTGGGGGTTCGACTCCCTCTATCCGCACCAAAAACCCCTCCGGGTTGGCGCGCAGCGCCGACCCGGGAGCACGCTCCTGGGGAGCGTGCGATCGGGATTTTTCGGCCCAGCGTCTAGCGCGAGGCCGGCATGTCCCGGCGGCTTCCGCCGCCGACCTGACCTCCCTCCGGCGGTCAGCAGTTCTGAAATCCAGGCGTCCGGCCTCTTCCGGACTTCGACCTTCCCGCGGTCTTGGGTCTGCGGAAACGGTGACGGGCGAACCACCCGAACAGGAGCCTCCATGGCCCTCTCCCCCGCTCAGAAGAGCATCATCATCGAGGACTTCAAGCAGCACGCCACCGACACGGGCTCGCCCGAGGTCCAGGTCGCGATCCTCACCAAGCGCATCAACGACCTCACCGAGCACTTCAAGACCCACACGAAGGACTTCCACAGCCGCCGCGGCCTCATGATCATGGTCGGCCAGCGCCGCCGCCTGCTGGACTACCTCAAGAAGAAGAGCAAGGACCGCTACGCGGCCCTCATCGAGCGCCTCGGCCTGCGCCGCTAGGTCCCGTCCTGATCCACCTGAAACGCCCGCAACCGCGGGCGTTTTTGATTGAATGGAGGGATGGCCCTGCCGCCCCTGCCCGTCCCCGAGCACCCGGATCCCTTCGAGGTCCTGGACCGGCGCGCGGTCTACGATTCCCCCTGGATCCGCGTGCGGGAGGACCGGGTGCGGCACCGCCGGGGCGCCGAAGGGGCCTACGCGGTGTGCGGCTTCCATCGCACGGCCTGCGGCGTGCTGGCCCTGGACGAGGAGGACCGCGTGCTGCTGGTGGGCCAATGGCGCTACCCCCTCGAGCGCTACTCCTGGGAGATCCCCGAGGGCGGCGGCGACCCATCGGAATCCCCCTTCGAGGCCATCCGCCGTGAGCTGCGCGAGGAGGCCCAGGTGGAGGCCGGCATCTGGGAACCCCTGGCCTTCTTCCACACCAGCAACTCCAGCACCGACGAGGAGGCCTTCCTCTTCCTGGCCCGGGACCTCCGCCACGCGGACGGCGAGGCCGAGGACGACGAGGAGCTGGCCCTCCTGCGGGAGCCCTTCGAGTCCTGCGTCCGACGCGTGCTGCGCGGCGAGATCACCGACGGGCTCACCGTGGTGGCCCTCCTGGCCCTCCAGGCCCGCCGCGGCGGCGCGGCCCAGCCCATGGACGCGGTGCTGGCGGAGCGCTTCTTCCAGCGTCCGGCGGAGCATCCCAGCCCGGGCCGCGCGCGCTGGGGGGACGTGGGCGAGGAGCGGCCTTGATCCTCCAGATCCACCCCCAGACGCCCCAGCGGCGCCACCTGGAGCGGGTGGCAGAACTGCTCCGCAAAGATGGCGTCATCGCCTATCCCACAGACACGCTGTTCGGCCTGGGCTGCCTGGCCCACCGCAAGAAGGCCGTGGACCGCATCTTCGCCATCAAGGGCCGGGACGCGAAGAAGCCCATGAGCGTGCTGTGCGGAGACTTCGAGATGCTCTGCCGCTACACGCGCCACCTGGACACGCCCACCTTCCGCATCCTCAAGCAGCTCCTGCCGGGCCCCTACACCGTGCTGCTGCCCGCCAGCCGCGAGGTGCCCCGCTACCTGGAGTCCAAGGGCAAGGCCCATCCCATCGTGGGCCTGCGCATCCCCGACCATCCCTTCTGCATGGAGCTGGTGAAGCTGCTGGGCGAGCCCATCATCACCACGAGCTGCAACTTCGCCGGCGAGCCGCCGATGACCAGCGCCTGGGAGATCGAGGAGGTCATGGGCCACGCCCTCGACCTCGTGGTGGACTGCGGCGAGCCCGTGGGCGTGGGCAGCACCATCGTGGACCTCACCGGCGAGGAGCCGGTGCTGGTGCGGGAGGGGGCGGGACCCTGGCCGGTGTAGGCCTCAGCGGGCCTAGGCCCCCTCCGGCGGGATCGAGGCCCGGCGCACCACCACGGTGCCCGACAGCCAGTCATGCAGCGTCCGCTTGCGCGCGGTCCAGGCGGCGAGCAGGAGCCCTCCGCAGCAGCAGGCGAAGGAGAGGGGCTTCACCAGGTTGCGCCAGGCGGAACGCAGCAGGCCGACGGGCCGGCCCTCCCCGTCGCGCACCCGCAGGCCCGCGATGCGCTTCCCCAGGCTGGCGCCCCCGAAGCCCTCCAGCACGGTGAAGTAGAGGAAGGGCAGGCCGAGGCCCAAGAGGTCCCGGGCGAGGCCGTGGAGGGTCCGGTAGCGGGCGAAGGTCTCGCCCGTGGCGTCGAGCACCGTGCGGCTGAGGAGCTCCTCGTGGACGAGGCCGGCGGCGGCGCGGGCCAGCCAGACGCAGGGCAGCAGCACCAGGAGGTCCAGGAGCAGGGCCCAGGCCCGCAGCCAGACGCCGCCGTAGCGCAGCCCGTTCATCGCTTCGCCCCCCCGCCCCACAGCCGGGACCACCAGCCCGGCGCCGCCTCCTGCTCCTCCCCTTCGCGGCGCAGCACCGCCGGCGGGATGGTGAGCCAGAGCTTCCGGCCCGGCAGGCGGTACACGTAGACGCTGGCGCCCGCGGGCACCAGGCCCTGGGGCGTGCGTTCCAGCACCTGCAGTTCCCGGCCCCCGTGGGGCGCGGCATCCCCGAATCGCACGGTGAGGGGGGACTCGCCCCCCATCAGGATCGTCCCCGGAGCGCCCGGCTGGAACACGATGGGCTTGTGGACAAGGAGCACCTGACCGCGCCAGGTGCCGGAGAGGTCGAAGGCGAGGTTCGCGGGCTGGACTTCCGCGGGGACCTTGAAGATCTCGCTTTCGGGGCCTTCGACGCCGGGTGCCTCGGGGTCCTCCGGGTCGGGCGCCACCACCTCCGAATAGCTCACCCGGATCTCGGGCTTCTGGCCCGCGACGCCCTGGAGGAACTCGGAGAGGGCGATCATGTCCTCGATGTCCTGGGGCGAGACCGCCTTCAGGGCCTCCTTGAGGAGGCTCGCCTGGGCGGCGTCGGCGAACTGCGTGCCCATGATCTGCCCCAGCTCCACGTCCGCCGCCCGGCGGCCCTTGCCCAGGCTGATGGGCAGCGGGCGCCCTCCGGAGAGGGACCCGTGGAAGCGCACGCGGATCTCGCGGCTCTCCCCCAGGCGCCAGAGGGGCGTCTCGGGCACCTCGATCCGCAGGGTCTTCCGGTCGGGGTTCAGGCGGATGGTCGGCGGCGCCTTGGGCCGCAGGAGCAGGAGGGCGCTGGTGGTGTCGCCCGTGCCCGCGAACCAGGGCGAGGCGGCGTAGGCCTCCACCCGCTGCACGGCCATCTTCGCCTGGGAGGGGGTCGGATGCCCCGAAGCGGCGACCTCCGCCACGGCGCAGGGGGCCGTGACGGGCGTGAAGGCGGTGGCAGGGCCCCGGTTCCAGCCCCAGCGGTGCTGGATGCCCTTGTCCACGCCCCGGTGGGTGCGCAGCAGCACCCTGGCGCCCTTCAGCTCCGCGTCCGGGACCGCCTTCCACCGAAGCTCGAAGCAGGGCGAGCTGAGGGGCCCCGTGGCCTCCTTCCAGACCCGCTTCGGGTCCTGGGCCGTGAGGTCCGCGCCCTGGGACAGGGGGAAGAAGTTGTAGATGGGCCAGGCCTCCTTCGCGCAGAAGACCTGGTAGTCGGCGGCCAGCACCTTCTCGCTCTGGCTGGTGACCTTGGCGAGGGCGTCCACGGGGCCCGTGCGGAAGGTGCCGAAGGCCTCCAGCAGCGCCTTCAGGAAGGCGTCCTTGTTCGCGCCGTAGTAGCGGCCCTGGAGGCTGAGGAGGAACCGGCTCGCGCCGTAGCCCTTGTGCTGGGTCTCCTCCTCGTCCTTGCCCTGGGCGTCCAGGGGCAGCTTGAAGAGCCCCGAGAACTTGCCCTCCTGGTAGGTCTTCTTGAACGCCTTCACCCAGCCCTGGGCGCGGTAGTGCGGTTCCGCGTCCTCCTCCAGGACCAGGGCCGTGGCCTCGGCGAACCAGACGAAGCGCCCCCCGCCCCTGAACTGGCTCCAGTTGAGGTACTTCGTCCAGTTGAAGTACTCCTTCTGGACCACGTGGAAGAGCTCGTGCACGGCCGTGGTGTGCAGCTCGTCCATGGCCGGGGAGGCGCCGGGCGCGCGCTGCCGGACCTTGGGGACCAGCGGCAGGTTCACGTTGATGTAGGGGTAGGTGTAGGCCCCGTCCAGCGTGTAGGCGAAGGCGTCCGGGGACCCGTTCCACGGGTCCTGGAAGTGGAGCTCGATCTGGTCCCCGCGCTTGCGGAAGCCCCGGGTGGTGTGGAGGTAGGCGTAGGCCCGGTCAAAGGCGTCGAGCGCGTTGGCCACCGCGGGCGGGTAGTAGTGCTCGCGCTTCCACGCCGGGTCCTCGAGCACCTTCTGCAGGCGCTGCACCTCGGGGTCGGCGAGGTAGCGGTAGTAGCGCCCGGTCCACACCTGCCGGTCCGACCCCTGGAAGGGGAGGGCCATGGCCGCGTCCCAGCGGGCCTTCAGGGCAGTCTCCGCCTGGACGTACTCCGGGGTGTTCGCCAGGGCCAGCGTGCGGGGCCAGCACACCGTGAAGGGCCCCGCGCGATCCCAGCGCTCGTCCCCGAAGGTCCCCTTCTCCCACTGGTCCTTCACCAGGGTGATCACCTCCCAGCCCGCGAAGCCCAGGAAGATGGCGAAGAAGACGCCGTTGTGGCGCAGGTCCGCCACCAGCTTCCCGTCCTCGATTCGCGTAGCCAGGTGCTGCACCTTCCCGTCCGGCGCGAGGCGCACGAGCTGGAGGCGGCGGGCGGCGGCCGCGGGGATCCCCAGCGCCGCGGGATCCCAGGCCATGCGCACGGGCTTCGCGAAGCAGTCCTCGTCCGACATCCCCGCGTCCAGCTCGAAGCCCGCCGCCGGCACCAGGCCGCCGAGACGGGCGGGGGCGCCGTCCAGCTCCGCGGCCTCGAGGGCCCGCGCCCGGAAGGCCCGCGGCCGGTCCAGGGCGCCGGCCTCG
>JBDIBF010000067.1:0-15587 GCA_039812765.1 Holophagaceae bacterium | reverse complement strand
GAATCCTTCCTCCCCAACCAAGCACGGCCCCGCAAGGGGCCGTCGCCGTATTGAGGAAGGATTCGAACGGCACAGGCGGCCCGGTAGGGGAAGGGAGGTCGCGCGCAGCGCGGCCGAGCGGTCCCCGAAGGGGATCCCCGGGGCCAGCCGGTGCCGCGGCCCGGCGGGGAATCCTTCCTCCCCAACCAAGCACGGCCCCGCAAGGGGCCGTCGCCGTCTCAGGGATTCGTCTTCGGCGTGAAGCCGAACTCCTCGACGCCCAGGAGGTCGGGCCGGATCATGGCCGCCTCGCCGCGCTCCAGGCGGCTGATGGCCTTGGCGCCGGTGGCGGCCTCGAAGGCCAGCAGCACGCGCTGCTCGATGGCCTCGCGGGTCTCGTTGTTGAGGGGGAAGGCGATGTCCTTGAAGCTGCCGTCGCGCTTGCGCTTGCTGGGCATGGAGACGAAGTAGCCGTCCTCGCCCTCCACCACCCGGAGGTCCCCCACGAGGAAGCAGTCGTCCAGGACTAGGGAGGCGAAGGCCCGGAGCTTCTCGTCCCCCTCGACCTTGTTGATGCGCACGTCGGTGATATTGAGCAAGGTCAATCCTCCTGAAAGACAGCGGGCCGCAAGGCTCGGGAAGTGCGGATCTTCCTCGTGGGCGGCCTGAGCCCCGCAGGGGCGAAGATGTTCAGCATCCGGCCATTGTACCGGCGCCGGCCTCAGGCGATCTCGATCCAGCCCCACTGCCGCTCCGAACGGTCGCCCCGGCGCCAGGACCAGAGCAGGTCCGCCTGGCAGACGGTGCAGAGTGGCAGGGAGCCGTCCTTCGACGGGTCGAGGCCGAGATCCAGGGCCTGGGCGCGCAGGAAGCCGTGCAAGTCCAGGTGCGGCCTGCCGCGCGGGCCTTCGGTCGCCAGCCCTTCGTGCCAGGCGGAATCCTGCGCGGCAGCCTCCACCACTTCCGGGCCCACCTCGAAGTGGCAACGCTGGATGGCCGGGCCCAGGGCCCACGTCAGTTCCCCGGGCTCGCCCCCCAGGCCCCGGAAGATTTCGACACCGCGGCGCAGGATGCCCGCCACCGCGCCTCGCCAGCCCGCGTGCAGGGCCGCGGCCCAGGGCCGGCCCGCGGCCCGCCCGGCCAGCAGGATGGGCACGCAGTCCGCCACCCGCACCCCGATGCGGGCGCCGGGCGCGAAGGTCCAGACCCCGTCGCCCTCCTGCACCGCGTCCCTCGCCTCCACGAGTCCGCAGCCGTGGACCTGGCTCAGGCGCGGGGGCGGCAGGGCCTCCGCGCCGTCCCCCTTGGTGGAGAAGCCCCAGCGGAGGGGGAAGGGCGGCGGGACCTGGGGGACGAGCACGGGGCCTCAGTAGTACATGAAGGGCCACCAGTTCAGCATGGGGCGACCCAGGAGGTCCCGCGCGGCGTTCTGGAAGCCCGGCATGTTCTGGTACCAGTACACGAGGAACTTGCCGCCGCAGTCGCCGTCCAGGGCGGGGTTGGAGGTGATGTAGTCCCACTTGGCCCTGCCGAAGGGCACGGCCGTCTCCCCGGGCTGGGCGAAGGATTCGACGCTCGCCCGCACGGGCGAGGCCGGTTCGTAGTCGTAACCGTGGGCGGCCCCCGGGGGATAGTGCACGTTTCCCGCCACCGGACGGTAGTTCGGGATGCTCGCGGGAGTGCCCGGCGCCTGGACATTCAGGGTGGCGCAGGCGCTGCCGCCGCAGTCCGCGTAGGCGTAGTTGTCGCCCCCGGCGTAGAGGGAGTCGAAGCCCACTCCGTACTTGGCCCGCATGTCGAAGTCGGCGTAGCGGCGGAAGAGCGGCTGCAGGTAGGGGTTCGGCGTGGTCCCGTCGTAGGCCTTGCCCGGGGCGTAGATCCGGGACTCGTTGTAGCGGAACTCGAATTCGTGGCCGAGGCTGTGGAGCAGGCAGCCCGCGCCCCGGCTGGCGTTCATGAAGTAGATGCGGAGGCTGCGCCCCGTCCAGGGCATGGAGTTGTGGTCCTCGAAGGTGGCATTGGCCATGTCCACCTTCTGGCGCGTGTACCCGATGCCGTTCTTCACGAACTCTCCGGCCCTGGGCACCAGGTTCTCGTCGTAGGCCTGGGCGGTGAAGGCCACCTCCAGGATGTTGCGGGTCACCTGACCGGGAGGATTGGGAGCCCGGCCGTCCACCTGGTTCGCCATCATGATCACCTCGTGGACCAGGCCCCGGTCCACGAGCTCACCCAGGGTCAGGTAGCGTCCGCCCTCCAGGAAGCCCCAGAGCGGCGCGTAGGCGGAGGAGAAGAGCTTGTAGTAGCCCACCACCGGGTAGCCGTCCGAGGGGTTCACCGCGCCGCGGGGGAAGAGGTCCGAATTGGCGTGGCCGTTGGCATCCTGGAGGTTCACGATCTTCACGATCTCCGGCTCCAGGAAAGGCTCGGCGGAAGGATGGAGGGAGGGCTGGTGCCGGGAGGCCTCCCGCAGGGCGTCCACGAAGGCCTGGGCCTTGGCCTGGATGAGGGCCGGTGGCAGGGGGCCGTCGTCGATGTTGTCGTTGCCGCCGGCGCCGATCCCGTTGGCGAAGTTGACCACCAGGAAGCGCGGCCGCATCTTCACGAGGTGTCGGTGGTTCCGGGCGATCCAGGGATCCGAGTTCGCGGAGCTGGCCGCGTTCGGCCAGGTGGCGAGGGCGGCGGGGAAGGTGGCCTCCACCGTCAGGACCGCGGGGGCGCTGATGAGGGTCTCGTAGGCGTTCGAGGCCACCACGGTGTAGGTCCCGGCGTCCCCGAGGGCCACGCTGGGAATGGCGTAGGCGGCGGCGGTGGCGCCGGGGATGTCCACGCCGTTCTTCCGCCAGCGGTATGCCGTCGTCTGACGGCCCTCGACGGTGACGCTCAGGGTGACCGGGTCGCCCACGTAGGAGGTCTGCGAGGCGGGCTGGGCCGTGATGGTCATCGAGGGCGCCAGGGTGAGGGTGCAGGTGGCGCTCGTGACGCTGCCGGCGGCGTTGCTCACGGCCACGCTGTACTGGCCGGCGTGGGCGAGGGTGGACACCGCGACGGCATATTGGCTGGCCGTCGCGCCGGGGATGGGCAGCCCCTCCTTCAGCCACTGGTAGGCCAGGGGCGCCGTTCCCGTCGCGGTGACGCGGAAGGTGAAGGGGTCCGGCACGGTGCCCGTGAGGAAGGCGGAGGGCTGGACGGTGATCACCGGGGCCACCGGGGGCGGCGGGGGCGTGGCCGACCCTCCGCCGCCGCCTCCGCAGGCCAGGGCCGCGGCGAGGGCGAGGACGGCGATCAGGGACGGGAATCGGTTCATCGGGGGTCCTTCAGGCGGTTCAGGTCGGGTTGGGCGGGATCGCAGCCTTCCGGGTCAACGGGGCCAGAGCAGGAGGAGCAGGCTGAGGTCGGTCACCGCCCAGGCCGCGAGCCCGCGGTACATGCCCGCCTCGTGCTGGGCGTCGGTCCAGCGCGCCCAGGCCAGCCGCCAGGGCACCAGGACGAGGAGCCAGCCCGCCAGGGAGACCCCGAGCCAGAGGGGGTTCGCGCCGTGGGCGCGCGCGGCCCAGACGAAGGCGCCGTGGGCCAGGGCCAGGGCGGCGAGGGCCATGTCGAGGCTGCGGCCGACGCCCAGGCGGATCACCAGGGTCCGGTCCCCCCGGGCCGTGTCCTCGGCCACCTGGTAGATCTGGGTCATGGGGTACAGCGTGGCGAAGAGGAGGCCGAAGCCGGCGCAGGCCCAGAGCACCGGGGCCAGGACAGGCTTCCCCGACAGGGCCCAGCCCGCCAGGGGCGTGAAGAAGCCGAAGCCGAGGCAGTTGATGAGCAGGTCCCAGCCCGCCCGGGCCTTCAGGCGCAGCGGCGGGACGCTGTAGGCGACGCTCATGGCCACGCAGGCGAGGACGCTCCAGAAGAAGAGGCTCCCCGCGGGGCGGACGCGGAGGAAGGGCGCCGCGGCGGCGAGGCTCGCGGCCAGGAGCAGGAGGCTGAAGCCCAGCAGGTGCCTGGGCGGCTTGGGCGGCGCCTTCAGGTAGCCGATGTCCCCGTCGTCCTCGTCGAAGGCGCTGTTGATGGCGAGGGTGCCGCCGTTGAGCAGCGCCACGAAGGCGAACCAGCCCAGCAGGGTCCAGGGCCACGCGCCCGGCGCGAAGGCCCCCAGGCCCGAGGCCCACAGGGCGCCCAGGAGCAGGTGGGCGGTCATGATGGGCCATTCCATCGGCCGCAGGTGGAGCAGGTAGGCGAGGGCCTCCCGGCCCAGGAGCTTCTCGAAGGTGGCGCGGAGGGGGAAGCGGGGAGCGCTCATGGGATCAGCAGCACCTTGCCCATCGCGCCGCGGCCTTCCAGGAAGGCGTGGGCGGCCGCGCCTTCGGCGAGGGGGAAGGCGCGGGCGATGCGGACCCGGAGGTCGCCGCGCGCGACGGCCTCGAAGAGCTCCGCGGCGCGGGACCGGCGCTCGGCCCGGGACGTGAGCACGTTCCAGAGGTCGCCTCCCGTGAGGGTCTTGGAGGTGTCCATCAGCATGCGCGGATCCACCGGGGGCGGATCGCCCCCGGCCATGCCGTAGAAGACCACGTGGCCTCCGGTCCGCACGGCCTCGAAGCTCCGCAGCAGCGTGGACCCGATGGAATCGTAGGCGACGTCCACGCCCCCTCCGGACCAGGCGCGGGCCTCGGCCACCCAGTCCGATCCGTAGAGGGCGACGGCTTCGGCCCCGGCCTCCTCCGCGGCCGCTGCCTTGGCCCCGGAGGAGACCAGCCCCAGGACGCGGGCGCCCCGGCTCCGGGCCAGCTGGACCAGCAGCAGCCCCACACCTCCGGCGGCGGCATGGACGAGGACCGTCTCCCCGGCCCGGAGCGCATGGCTGTCCCGGAGGAGGTACTGCGCGGTGAGGCCCTGGAGGAGGAGGGCCGCGGCGGTCTCGAAGGAGATTTCCTCGGGCAGGGGGATGAGCTTGTCGAAGGGCACGGCGACGAGTTCGGCGTTGGCGAAGGGACTGTCGGCGAAGGCCACCCGGGTTCCGGGTGCCAGGCCGCGGCCGTTCGGGCCCGCCACGACGCCGGCGGCCTCGTAGCCGGCGATCCAGGGGGGGGCCCCCGCGAGGTGGTAGTTCCCCTTCCGCCGGTACACGTCCGCGAAGTTGAGCCCGATGGCGGCGGTGCGCACCAGCGCCTCCCCGGGGCCGGGCACCGGATCCGCCACCTCCTCCAGCCGCAGCACCTCCGGCCCGCCGAAGGACCTGAAGCAGAGGGCCTTCATCAGGCGGCGCTGCTCGCGTCCTGGCCCGACGCCGGGCGGGGGCCCAGCTTCGGCTCCACCAGGGCCTCCATGGCGGCCGCCAGGAGCGGCACGCTGAACTGCGTGTCCACGCACATGCCATGGGGGAGCCCCAGGGGCAGCACGTAGGCCGGGACCTCCGGGAGCTTGGTGAGGCCCTTGAGGAGGCGGTCGGTGCAGCTCACGGCCACGATGAGGTCGGGCCGGTACTCCCTCGCCTCCCGGTAGGCCTTGTGGCTGCGGTTGGTGATGCGGCTCTCCCACTGGCGTTCGATGAGGGCGTTCATGTAGTCGCCCACGGGGCAGAGGCCGCAGTCGTAGCAGTTCTTCAGGTCCTCGAAGATGTCGGCCTTGCACTTGGCGAGCTGGACGCAGTGCGGCAGCAGCACCAGGGAGCGGCGGGCCTTCCGGGCCTCGAAGGCCTGGCGCACGCGGTGGTTGTTCCAGCCGCAGAAGGCCAGGATCCAGGCGTCCTCCTTGCCGAGCATCCGGGCCAGGGGGCGGAAGAGGCGCACCCACAGGCCGTCCCAGCGCACGATGCTGACCCGGGCGCGGAGGTAGCTCTCCCCGGCCTTGAAGGTGGGCCACGCCACCGCGAGGCAGGCCACCGCCGCCAGGGCCCACCAGCCGAAGAGCCGCGGTTGCAGCAGGGCCGCGAGGACGGCGACGGCCATCCCGGCGAGGGGCACGCCACGCCGGACCCAGAGGAAGGGCGCGTAGTGCTCGGCGGGAAGGGCGGGGGCGTTCACGATTCCATTGTCCGACGTCGGGGGCTCCGGGGCTACTTGGCCGAGCTGGCGAGGCCCACGAGTTTCTTAAGGTCCTCGTCCTTCCAGCGGATGCCGCCGCCGAAGAAGAGGGTGCGCAGCTCCTTGTTGGCGAGATCCTGCCAGCCGGCGCTGAGGTAGAGGTTCTTCCCGAGCTGGTAGCTGGTGGTCAGCCGGTAGCGGGGCTTCTCCTTGCCCTCGCGCTTGGTGAAGTCGTAGGCCAGGGCGCCGAAGCGGAAGCGGTCGTCCAGGGCGCGGAACTCCGCGCCGCCGCCGCCCTTGCCCTCCACGATCCCGGCGCTGAGCACGAGGTTGTCCCCGAGGCGCTTGGCGAACTGGGCGGAGACGGTGAGGGCGTTGTCCATGGTGATGTTGCGGGTCTTCTCCTGGACCTCCACGGGCCGGCCGGTGAGGGGATCGATCTTGATCACCGTGCGGGTGGAGTCCGAGACCTTGCCGTCCGGCGTGGAGTTCAGCTGCAAGCTGTACCAGTAGTCCTTGCGCGGGGCGAGCTCGATGCCGAGCCCGGTCTGGCTGTCCCCGCGGCTGGACCAGCGGTTGGCGCTCAGGTCGAGGCGCAGGTCCATGGACTTGAAGCCGCCGAGCATCTCGTTCAGGTTGTCCACCGCCGTGTTGATCTTCTTGATGGTGGTGTCGTCGGTGAGGAGTTTGCCGATGGTGCCCTCGCCCTTGTCCAGCTTGGCGGTGATGGACCTCAGGTTCTGGGAGGTCTCCTGGAAGCTGTTGGCCAGCTTGCGCACGTCCTGCATGGCCCCCTTCAGCTCGGGCCGGTTCTCGGCCACGAGTCCGTTCAGGTTCTTCCCGAGGTCCTCGAACTGCTGGGCGAGGCGCGGCAGGCGCTCCCGGAGGTCGCCGCTCATGGCCTCCACGTTGGCCATGGTGCGGTTGATGGCGCCGTGGTTCTCCTGGGCCATGGAGCGGATCTCCCCGGTGAGGGTGCGGATGTTGTCCACGATCTCGTCCAGCTTGGCCCGGCCGGCCTCGCCGCCGATGCTCTGGTTCAGGGAGTAGGTGATGCCCTTCACGTCCTGGCCGATGGCGCCCATGGTCTCCATGAGCTGGTCGAGGCTGACGGAGGTCTTGCTCCGGATGGGCTCGTTCTCCTCGTGGGGCCCGCGCTCGCTGTGGCCCACGTCGAGGTCGATGTACTTCTCGCCGAGGATGCCGATGGCGGCAAGGCTCACGGTGGCGTCGCGGTTCACTTCGAAATCCTTGGGGACGGTCATGTAGACCCGCGCGCGGCCGTGCTCCAGGCGGATCTTGGCGACCTGGCCGACCTTGACCCCGGCCACGCGGACGGGGCTCTGCTCGTTGAGGCCCGCCACCTGGTCGAAGCTCGTGGTGTAGGTCTTGAGGTCCTTGTTGCTCCCGAACTCCAGCTTGTCCATGCGGAAGACGAGGACGCCGACCACCGCGATGGCCGCGATGAAGAAGGCGCCGACCTTGGTTTCGAGCTTCATACGGGTACCCCTTTCGGAGTGCGCTTGGGAGGCGGCGGGTCCAGGAGGAAGGGCCCGTCCGCGTCCCCGCGGAGGAACTGCTGGATGACGGGGTGGGGATTGGCCTTGAACGCGTCCGGGGGCTGCACCGCGAGGCACTCGCCCCGGAAGAGGAGGGCGATGCGGTCCCCGATCTCGAAGGCCGACTTCAGGTCGTGGGTGATGGTGATGGTGGTGACCCCCAGCTCGTGCTTGAGGTCCAGGATCACCCGGCCGATGACGTCGGTCATCACGGGGTCGAGGCCCGTGGTGGGCTCGTCGAAGAGCAGGATCTTGGGCTTCAGGGCGATGGCCCGGGCGAAGCCGACGCGGCGCTTCATGCCTCCCGAGAGCTCCGCGGGCTTGAGGTGCTCGGTGCCCTTCATGCCCACCATGGAGAGGCACTCCTCCACCCGGGCGCGGACCTCCCCCTCGGTCATGGGGCTGTGGCGGCGCAGGGCGAAGGCCACGTTCTCGAAGACCGTCATGGAGTCGAAGAGGGCGGCCATCTGGAAGCACATGCCGATCTTCTTCCGGGTCTCGAAGAGCTCGTCGTGGCTCATCTCGTGGACGATGCGGCCCTCCACCTTCACATGGCCGTGATCCGGCACCAGCAGGCCCATGATGTTGCGGAGCAGCACCGTCTTGCCCGTGCCCGAGCCCCCGAGCACCACGAGGCTCTCGCCCATCTCCACGCTCAGGTTGACGTTGGACAGGACGACTTTCGGCCCGAAGGCCTTGGAGAGATTGACGACTTCGATGACGGGGGCGCTCAAGGGTTCGAGTCCGTCAGACGAGGAGCATCTTGGTCAGGAAGAAGTCGGCGATGAGGATCCACAAACTGCTCGTCACCACGCTGCTGGTCGGAGCATTGCCCACACCTTCGGCGCCGCCCCGGGTGCGGTAGCCCTTCCAACAGCCCACCAGGGCGATGATGGCGCCGAAGACGACGGCCTTGGTGAGCGCGATGCGGAGGTCCTTGAGGGCCAGGAGCTTGTAGAACTCGCTGCCGTAGACCACGGCGCTCTGGCCCTCGGAGAGCACCAGCAGCAGGTAGCCGCCCCAGTAGCCCACGTAGATGGCCATGGCGGTGAGCAGGGGCATCATCAGCAGGGCGGCCAGGAGCCGGGGCACGAAGAGGTAGTGGATGGGGTCCGTGGCCAGGCACTCGAGGGCGTCGATCTGCTCGGTGACCTGCATGGTGCCGAGCTCGGCGGCCATGGCCGAGCCCACCCGGCCGCTGATCATCAGGCCCGTGATCACCGGGGCCAGTTCGCGGACCACGGCGAGGCCCTCCACCTGGGAGGCAAGTCCCTCGGCCTGGAACTGCTTGAAGCCGAAGGAGAGCTGGACGGCGAACACGGCGCTCACGGCCAGGCTGGTGAGCACCACCACGGGGATGGAGTTCACCCCCACCGCCAGGAACTGGCGCATGAGGTTCTCGCCATCGAAGGGGCGCCTGAACACGCAGCGGAAGGTGCGGCCGGAGAGCACGGCGAAATCACCGGCCTGCTCCATGAAATCCAGCACGGTCGCGCCGGTGCGGTCGAGGATCGCGGTCAGCATGGATCGCCTGGTGTCATGGGTTCCGGAGCAGGAAACACCAAGTCTAACCCAGCTTGGGCCGCCGTTTGGCCCTCAATCGCTCCCCACCGTCCTCCTTCACGGTCTGGGGCGTGCGGCTCAGGGCCAGGGCGCCCGGGGGGACGTCGAAGGTGATGGTGCTGCCGGCGGCGATGACGGCCCCGTCGCCCACGGTGACCGGGGCCACGAGCTGGGTGTCGCTGCCCACGAAGACGCCGGCGCCGATCTCGGTGCGGTGCTTGGCGAAGCCGTCGTAGTTGCAGGTGATGACGCCGGCGCCGACGTTGGTGCCCTCGCCCACGGAGGCGTCGCCGAGGTAGGTCAGGTGGTTGGCCTTGGCGCCGCGCCCCAGGGTGGCCTTCTTGGTCTCCACGAAGTTGCCCACGTGGGCGCCGTCCTCCAGGACCGAGCCCTCCCGCAGCCGGGCGAAGGGCCCCACCACGCAGCCGGCGCCGGTGCGGGCGCCCTCGAGGAGGGAGTAGGGCCGCACCACGGTGCCTGCCCCGAGGTCGCTGTCCACGAGGATGCAGCCCTGGCCGAGGCGCACGCCGGCCTCCAGGCGGCAGGCGCCCTCCAGGCGGACCATGGGCTCGAGGAACGCCTCACCTTCGAAGACCACCCGGGGACCGATCCAGGTGGTCGCCGGATCCAGCATCCCCACGCCCTCGTCCATCCAGCGGGCGTTCAGGCGGTGCCGGGCCACCCCCTGGAGGGCGGCCTGGTCGGCCCGGGAGTTCATCCCGGCCAGCTCCGCCGGGTCGCAGACCCGCACGGCCACGGGGCTGCGCCGGGCGACGGCCACCACGGCGTCGGTGAGGTAGTACTCCCCCTGGGCGTTGCGGTTGTCGAGGCCGGCCAGGGCCTCCCTCAGCTCGGGCCAGGACAGGCCGTACGCGCCGCCGTTCACCCGGCGGATCCGCTTCTGCTCCGGGGTGGCGTCCTTCTCCTCCACGAGGCCGGCGAGGCCGCCGGGGCCCTCCAGGACGCGGCCGTAGCCGGTGGGCTCCGGGAGGTCCATGGCCAGCAGGGCGGGCGCGCCCGAGCCCAGGGAAGCCACGGTGGCCTTCGAAATGAGCGGGACGTCGCCGCTGAGGATGACCACGCGCTCGGCCTCCAGGGCGTCCAGCCGCGACGCGCAGGCCTGCACCGCATGACCGGTGCCCAGGGGCTCCCCCTGGTCCACGGCCTCCACCGCGCAGGGCAGCAGGCCCGCGGTTCCCCAGGCCTCCAGCGCCGCCTCCACCCGGTCCTTCCCGTGGTGCACCACCACCAGGGCGCGCAACGTCTCCGAGGGCAGGGTCCTCAGCACCCAGAGCAGCGAGGGGTCGCCGAGAATGGGCTGCAGCACCTTGGGGAGGGGCGACTTCATCCGCTTTCCCAGGCCGGCCGCCAGGACCACCGCCACCGTGTTCATCGAGCCTCCGCGCTGGGCCAGTGTACCGGGCTCCTAGCCCTCCTCCGCCGCGTGCAGCACCGCCAGCACGCTCTGGAGGAGTTCCTGGATCGGGAAGGGCTTCTCCAGGAAGCCCACCCTGGTGAGGCCGAGGCTGGCGGGGCTGACGGGCAGGGCCTGGCCGGTGCCCATCACCAGCGTGGGGACGGGCCTTCGCTGGAACTTGCGGATGCTGCCCTGGAAGCGCTCGAGGCGCGGGGTGCGTTCGAGGATGAGCAGGTCGGCGACGCGGCCGCCGTGGGAGGCCTTGAGCAGCTCGCGGAGATCGGCGAAGGTGGCGCACTCGGCGCCGGCCCTGCGCAGCACCCCTTGCAGGGTCTCCCGCACGAGCAGGTCCTGGTCCACCAGCCAGAGCAGCCGTCCCTTCAGGGGCTCCGCCTCGCCGGCGGGGGCGGGCTCCGCCAGGGGCAGATAGGCCAGGGGCGTCAGCAGCCCGTCCCGGTCCTGGCCCAGCTCCAGCATGCCGCGCCCCTCGGCGAGGAGCTGCTGGAGCCAGCCCAGCCCCAGGAGCGTCGCCTCGCCCTTCGCCTCAAGTCCCTCGGCCTTCACCTTGAGCAGGCCCCAGCCGCGCCCGCCCAGGTCCACCCGGGAGAGCTGAATCGTGAGCACGCCGCCGCGCAACCGCTGCCGGGCGTGGAGCAGCAGGTGGGTCGCGATGCGCTCCAGGGCCTCGGGCTTCAGGCGGACCTGGAGCGGCGCCGCCTCCAGCACCACCGCCACCTCGGTGGGGAGCATGCGCTGGAGCTTCGGCCGCAGCTCCTCGAGCCGCGCCCGGGCGTCCAGCCCGTCGGCGACATCATCGCTGCTCAGGGGAAGCGTGGGGCTGAGGCGCTGGCAGGCCGCCAGCAGCAGGGCCGCCAGCCCACGGGATTGGTCGTCCGTCGTCTCCGTGAGCAGACGCTCCGCCAGGGGGAGCACCGCGCCCAGGGCGTTCACCACCGCCAGGCGGCGCTGGGCGTCGGGATGGCCCTCGCCGCTGAAGGCCCCGTGCCCCTGGGGCAGGGCCAGGGGATCCTCCGCCGAGGCGGCCACCCAGGCCAGGGCCATGTTCTTGTCGAAGGCCGCCGCCTGCAATTCCAGGTCTCCGAAGCTGCCGTCCGCCCGCACCAGCGTGGCCGTGGTGCTGCCCCGGCCCGAGCGGTTGAGCTGGCCCAGCAGGTCCTCCCAGGCCCCTGCGCCGCCCCCCTGCATCAGGTCCTTCAGCGCATAGCCCCGGAGCTGGTGCCGCGCCATCCCCACCTGGCGCCCGAACGCCCCGTTGGCTTCCAGCACGACGCCCTTCTCGTTGAGCAGGAGCACAGGCTGCCGGCTCTCGATCCCGTAGGCCAGCGCGGGCGCGTCCACCCGGGTGTCGCTCTCCAGCACCGAGAGGGCCGTGCGGAAGCCGTCCCCGCGGCCCTCCACCCAGATGCCGTTGGCCCGCAGCCAGCGCAGCTGCTGCAGCGCCACCAGGCCCAGGAGCAGGCCCGCGAGGGCCGCCGCCTGCCAGTGGAGCAGGGGCAGGGGCGGCTTGAAGAGCCGCAGTCCCAGGGTGGCCAGCAGGAAGGCCAGTCCGCCGATGAGGGGCACCCGGGCCTCCAGCCAGCGCCCCCGGGTCGCCCGGTAGCCCAGGTCCGAAAGGAGCAGCCAGATCAGCGCCTCCAGCAGGGCCGCGCCCCAGAACCAGGCCAGGGGCTCCGGGTCGAGGCCCAGCTGGACGCAGAAGATGAGGCCGAAGGCCGTGGCGCCGCCGACGCCGAAGAGCAGGCGGCGCAGCCCGTGGCGGCCCTCGCGGTAGGCCTGCAGGAAGAGGCTGAAGCCCAGCAGGGTGCCGCCCATGTGGCCGCTGGGGAAGGCCCGGGCCTGGGGCAGGGCCAGATGCCAGGGCATGGCCAGCACCCCGAGGATGCCCCCGAGGAAGTAGCCGTAGCTCAGCCCCACCCGGCCCTTGAGGCGGTAGATCCAGAAGCCCAGGTAGGGCGGGATCGGCAGCAGGAGCGCGAAGAGGAGGTGGGCGAGGGTCATGGGGCTGGGATCAGGGCGCCGAAGGGGGAAGGACTTCAGCCTGCCACACCCCGCGGGCGGCGTTGAAGCAGCGGAGCCCCCGGGCCAGGGCCTCCTGGAGCGTCACCGGCCCGGTGCGCAGGCCGAGTCCGTTCGAGGCCGCCCAGCCCGGGAGGAGATGGGCTTCGGCGAGGCTGGCCACGCGGCCTTCGGGGGGCGGCAGGCGCAGGTGGTCGCCGCAGGGCAGGGCCACCGCGGCGAGGGCGGTCTCCGCCACGGTGCCGTCGGGCCATAGGCAGAGCACGTCGTGGGCCCCCAGGGATCGCGCGAGCCCCAGCGCGGCCTCGCTCCAGCCGCCGAGCAGGCCCTTGTGGGCCGCAGAAGGGTCGCCCCGGAGGTCGCCCAGGGGATGGGGCACCGGCGTCAGCCGCCAGGGCTCCGCCGGGGGGCTCCAGGCCTCGAGCCGGGCCAGCAGCACGCCCTCCCGCGCGCTGACCCGCAGGCGCAGGATCCCGTCCTCCGCAGGGGCGAGGGCCTCCAGGAAGGCGGCCGCCAGCCAGGGGGCCTGGAGCCCGAGGTGCTTCAGTCCCGCCTCCAGCCGATCGAGATGGGCCGGCCCCAGCAGGGCCTCTCCGTCCTGGATCCTCAGGGTGGTGCGGGGGCTGGGTCCCGCCGCCAGGCGGGCGGGGTCCAGGGCGTCGCCCTGGCCCGGTCCGAAGGCCCGCCAGGAGGGCTCAGGCTCCACGGGGGGAACCGGGCGGCAGGTCCGCGGCCCAGGCGGCGCCCTTCGCCCGGGCCGCGAGCCGGATGGCCAACGCGCAGGCCTCGAGGAAGTTCCCCGGGTCTCCCCGCCACCGTCCGGCCTTGTCGAAGGCGGTGCCGTGGTCCGGGCTGGTGCGGGTGAAGGGCAGGCCGAGGGTCACGTTCACCGCCCGGTCGGGCTCGAGGGTCTTGATGGGGATGAGGCCCTGGTCGTGGTAGAGGGCCACCACCGCGTCGAACTCCCCCTGGGAGGCGCGGTGGAAGAGGCTGTCGGCGGAGCAGGGACCAAAGAGGCGCGGGGGGCCTTCAGCGTCCTGGGCTGCGACCGGGGGCCGGATCGCCCGCGCGTCGAAGAGCCGCCATCCCTCCGGGGGCGGGCCGGAGGGGAAGAGGGGCGGTCCGTCAGGCGCCCCGGCGTCCCCGAGGCGGCCCCGGGCGCGGGCGAGGGCCTCCACGAGGATGGACTCCTCGTTCCCGAAGGCCCCGTCCTCCCCGGCGTGGGGATTCAGGGCGGCGAGGGCGACGCGCAGCCCGCCCCGGCCCAGCAGGGCCGTCAGGGACTCCGCCGCGCGCACCAGGGTCTCGGCCACCGCGTCGGCGTCCAGGCCCTCCACCACGCTGCGCAGGCTCTGGTGCACCGTGTGGAGCACCACTGTGAGGGAGGGGCTGAGGAAGGCCATGCGGGTCCAGGGCGCGCCGGACAGCGCCTGGAGCAGTTCGGTGTGCCCCGGAATCGCTTCCCCGGCGAGATGGCAGGCGGCCTTGGAGAGGGGGAGGGTCACCAGCGCGTCGGCCTCCCCGGCCAGGACCGCGGCCGCGGCGGCCCGGACCGCGGCCAGGGCGGCCCTGCCCGAGGCGGCGCTGGGCCGGCCGAGGCTCAAGTCCCCGGGGTCCAGGTCCGGCGAGGGATCCGTCCAGTCCGCGGCGCCCTCGACGTCCCGGGAACCTCCGGGGCCGGGGCTCCAGGATCGCAGGCGCCGTCCGTCCTCTTCGAAGGCCCAGGCGACGGGCGCGCCGTCCCGGGGCAGCAGGTCCACGCCCGCCCGGGTGCCGAAGACGCTGAGGTCGGCCCACCGCTGCAGGGCGGGCAGGCTGCGGAGCAGCAGCTCGGGGCCGATGCCGCAGGGATCCCCGAGGGAGATCGCGAGGCGCGGCCGAGAGGCCGGCCCCCGCCGGCCAGGGCCCCGCGGGGATTCAGTCATAGAGCGGCAGGTCCACGTCCGGAGCGACGCCCTCCTCCTTCTTCGCGCTGGGCTTGCGCCGGATCCGCGGCTCCTCCTCCTGCTTGTAGATGTACTTGATGTTGTGCTTCGGGACGAGGACGTTGGGCTCCTTGATCCGGTTGATCTTCAGGCAGTGCTTGTCGTACCACTCGATGACCCCGCGCAGCTTCTCGTCGTTCTGCAGGACGATCACCATGGGCGTCTTGGACTGCATCTGCTTGAGGTAGTAGAAGCTCTCCGCGTTCGTCTGCTCGGGGGGCGCGATCTTCCGGCGCGGGCTGCCCAGCCCCTGGGGCGCCAGGGGCGCGTTGGGATCGGCGGCGGCCACGCCCGCCGCGGGCGCCGTGACGGTGGGCTCCACGGCCGGGGCCAGGGCGCCGGAGCGGCCGATCTTCTCCTTGATCTCGTTCAGGTTCGGGCGGATCAGTTTGCGGTTCATGACGGGCCTTGGGGGTATTGGGCCCCGGCCGGGCCGTGCGGGGAGTGGACTGTCCGGGGGATGTCCCAAGCCTCGCAGGACCGGGAGGGGAGCCGCAAGACCGGGTTGTCGGGGCGGAAAACCGCGACCAGTTTACGCGCCCTCGGGCAGGGCGCCAGCCGCCAGGGGCACCAGCAGCGTCACCACCGTGCCCTCGCCCTCCAGGCTCTCCACCTGGATGTCCCAGCCCATCTGCTGGACGAACTGGTAGACGAGGCTCATGCCCAGGCCAGTGCCCTCCTTGAACCCGCTGGAGAAGGGCACAAAGAGGGTCGCCATCTGCTCCGCGTCCATGCCCGTCCCGTTGTCCCCAACCTGGATCTGGAGGCCCTGGGCGTCGGTGTCGAAGGTGATGAGGATGGAGGGGGCCTCCCGGCCGGACACCGCCTTCCGGGCGTTGCTCAGGAGGTTGGTGAAGACCTGGTGGAAGCAGAGCGGATCGCCGAGGATCCACACCTTCGGGACGGGTCCGGTCACCAGGGGCATCCCCGCGGCCCTGGGGTCCGTCTCCCAGCTCGAGCGCAGCTCGGCCACGAGGGTCGGCAGGTGCAGCGGGCGGACCGCGATGTCCCGGGGCCTGGAGACATCGAGGAAGCTGGA
>JBDIBF010000066.1:0-15927 GCA_039812765.1 Holophagaceae bacterium | reverse complement strand
GGCGAGCGGAGGGCCGCCTGCACGTAGAGGAGGTCGAACCGGGCCCCGGCGCCGGCGGGCAGGGGCCGGTAGTCGTCCCGGAGGCGGTCGTAGGCCCAGCCCATCCGCAGGGCGCCCCCGCTGTCGAAGACTTCGATGCGGTCGATGGAGGCGCCGCTGGCCTTGGCCACCAGGTTGAGCAGCCGCGAGGCCGATGGCGACGGCGAGGGGCCGGCCGCCGTCACGACGGCGGCCTCCTCGGCGAGGTCGGCCACGAGGCGGCGGTAGCTGGTGAAGCGCGCCTCGAGGGCCTCGGCCCGGGAGGTGGCGGCTCCGAGGGTGTCGGCGAGGGCGGCCTCGGCCCGCGCCTTGGGATCATGCATGGCCCACCACCAGGAGAGCGCGGCGGGCGCCAGGAGGCCCAGCCACACCATCCAGGGGCGGAGCCGCCGGGCAGGCGCGAAGCGGGAGGTCATGGCTCCAGGGTAGGGCCTGCCGGCCCGGGCCGGCGGTCTTTCGGCGGCGCGCTCAGCGGACGGAGGCCGCCGCCGGCTGCCACACTTTCCGCTCAAGCCACACGTGGACGTCCTTCCCCTGCTCGTCGCGCCCCTGGTAGCGCAGCTTCACCGGGCCCTGCCGGTCCCGCCGGGAGACCTTCACCCCCGGGCCCGCCCCCTCGGACACCAGGGCGAAGAGGGCCGCGGGGCTCCGCACCTCCGGAAGGAAGGGCAGGGGTAGTCCCTTGAGGTCCGGGGACCGGACGTCGAGGCCCCGGCGCGGCACCTGGAGGTGGTAGCCGGAGGCGGTGTCGCCCTTCAGCAGCATGAGCCGCTCGCCGACGCCCTGGAGTTCCAGGACCACCTCGCCGGAGGCCGGGTCCAGCAGCAGGTTCAGGGTGCCCTTGCCTTCGCCGTCGGCCCCGACGTAGCCCCAGGCGTACTGGGCCCGGAGCGGGCCGGCCTCCGCCGGGGCGGGGGCCTGGAGCGCGGGGGGGAAGGGGATCACGGGCGCGGCCCCTCGGGAGAGTCCGCGTCCTCGTCGTCGGGGTCGCCGGCCTTGCCGGCGGGCGCCTCTCCGGCGGCGGGGGCCCCGCCTTCCTTGGCGAGTTCCGCCCGCAGGGCGGAGAGGCGCTTCTCCAGGCCCTTGCGGTCCGGGAAGGAGAAGGCCAGGGCCCGCTCCCACTGTTCCGCGGCCTCGCCCTTCCGGCCGAGCATCAGCAGGGTCTCGCCGAGGTGTTTGCGCACCTCCGGACTGTAGGGGCTGAGTTCGGACGCACGGCGGAGGGCCTTCTCGGACTCGGCGTACTTCCCCTGCTTGAACAGCACCCAGCCCCAGGAATCCTGGACGCTGCCGTTCTGCGGGTCCTTCTCGACGGAGGCGCCGATGAGGCGCGCGGCCTCCTCCAGGTCGCCACCCCGCTCCAGGAGGAGGTAGCCGAGGTTGTTCTGCAGCGTCGGGTGGTCCGGGGCCAGGGCCTGAGCCTTGCGCAGCACGGCGATGGCCTCCTCGTAGCGGCCGAGCTGGTCCAAAACGTTGGACTCGAGCAGGAGCAGGTTCACGTTGGGAGCGGCCCGCAGGGCCTTGGCCGCCTCCAGGACCGCGAGGCAGCCCTTCCAGTCCTTGAATTCCGCCAGAGCGCTGGCGCGGGCCTCCCGCTCCAGGAGGGCGAGGGCCTGCCGCGAGGGCTTCCGGCTGAACAGGCCCTCGTCGAAGAGCCCGGCCGGGATCTCCTTCGCCTGCTGGAACAGGCCCGTCCTCGGAAAGCGCCCCATGCCGTCCCGCAGCACGGACCGAGCCTCCTTCCAGCGCTGGAGCCGGAGCAGGGCCTGGGCGCGCAGGGCGAGCAGGTCGCCGCTGTCCGGCGTCTCCTTCCAGGCCGCGAGCTGGTCGAGAAGCTCCTGGTCGCGGCCCTGCAGGTAGAGGCAGACCCCCAGCAGGCTGCGGACGCCGTCGGCGAGGTTGCCGCTGTCGGAGGTGTTGGAGGCCTCGGGCAGGGTTTCGCGCCACTTGGTCTCGGCCTCGGCGTAGCGCCCGAGGTTCATCAGGCAGAGGGCCTGGTTGTAGCGCACCCGGGGCGTGGCGCGCAGGGCCTCGGCGGCGCCGAGGTTCCTCAAGGCCTCCTCGAAGCGCTGGGTGCGGACCTGGACGAGGGCCACGTTCTCCCAGACCGCGGGCTCGGTGGGCAGGTGGCGCGCCAGCAGCAGGAAGCTCTCCTCCGCGTGGGCGAGGTAGCCGGCGCTGATCTGGTCCCTCGCCAGCTCCTCCAGCAGGCGGAGCTGGCGCCCCTCCGGCAGGCGCGCGCGGCACATGGCCAGCACCGCCTCCCGGCGGCCCTCGTAGCTGCCCGTCTCCTTCGCCTGGGTGTAGGCCCGCTCCCAGGCCAGGGTGACGGAGGGGCGCAGACGGCCCACCTGGAGCCAGGCCCGCAGCGCGGTGTCCCGGTCCTTGAGCCCTTCGCAGACCTCCGCCAGCCGGGCCCACACCTCAGGATCGGTGAAGAGGAGCTTCGTGGCGCGCAGCAGGGCCGCCTTCGCCTCGGGCAAGGCCTCGGGGTCGCCCTGGGCGCGGCGGTACTCGAGAAGTCCGAGGTTCGCCGCCATCTCCGCGCTCTGGGGCATCAGCTCGCAGGCCTTTCGGGCGCTGGCGAGGGCCCCGGGCAGGTCCCCGTCCTCCGCCAGGGCCTCGCTGAGGCGGAGGTGGGCCTCGCCGCTGCCCGGGACCAGGGCGATGACCTTCCGGTAGAGAGCCGCCGCGCCCGCCGGGTCGTCACCGCCGCTGCGGCGCTGGAGGGCCCGGGCCTGGACCATGAGGGTGCGCGGATCCTCCGGCGCCTGGGCCGCCAGGGGCGCCGCGGCGAGGAGGACGGCCGCCAGCAGGCCGGGGCGGAAGGTCGAGGAGGCTGGGGGCACGGAGGTCTCGCGGGGTCAGGGGGCCGGTGGGACGCGCCCCGCCAGGAGGCGCGCGGCCAGCCGGCGGTGGGGTCCTTCCCACGCGTCGGGGGACAGGGGCCGGATCTCCGCCCGGCGTCCCGGGGCGGGGAGAATGCAGTGTAGCTCCACAGGGCCCGCCGCCCCCGGGGAAGGCGCCGCGGCGGCGGCCTTCTTGTCCCGGAGGAGGAAAGGGCGGCAGGCATCGAAGGGTGCGACGAGGCCCGCCAGAGGTTCCAGGCGCGCGGCCAGGGTGGCGCGCAGCGCGGGCGGGAAGGGCGGCAGGCCCTCGGCCTCGGCGAGGTCCAGGGCCGCCAGGAGCCCCAGGCCCACGGCCTCCCCGTGGAGCAGCCTGAAGCCGGAGGCCGCCTCGAGGGCGTGGCCGAGGGTGTGGCCCAGGTTGAGGAGGCGGCGCTCGCCACGCTCCTTCGGGTCGCGGTGGACGATCTCCGCCTTCAGACGCAGGGCCCGGGCCATGTCCGCGGAGCCCGGGGCCTCGGAGGCCAGCAACGCCCCGGCCCAGTCGGCGTCGCCCTCCACGAAGGCCATCTTGAGGACTTCCCAGAAGCCGCTCTCCCGCTGCCGGGGGGGCAGGGAGTCCAGGAAGGCGCGGTAGGCCACCAGCCGCGCCGGGGGATGGAAGGCGCCGGCGAGGTTCTTCCCCGCGGCGAGGTTCACGCCGGTCTTGCCGCCGAGCCCGGCGTCCACCTGGGAGAGCAGGGTGGTGGGCCAGCTGTGCCAGGCCACGCCCCGGAGGTAGAGGGCCGCGGCGAGGCCGGCCATGTCCGTGAGCACGCCGCCGCCCACCGCCACCACCGTGGCGTCGCGGTGGAGGGGCAGGGCGGCCCAGGCCTCGAGCCACGGCAGCAGGGTCTCCAGGCGCTTGGCCTCCTCCGAGGTCTCGACGAAGCGGCTCCCCTCGGGCACCGGCAGGCCGGCGTCCCGCCAGGCCGCCTCCACGGCGCGGTCCGCCACCAGCACCCAAGGTCCCGCCGGCAGCAGGGCCGCGTCGGGCGCCTCGACGGCGAAGACCTCGGTGGGGAAGCCCGGGGGGAGGTCCAGCCTCACGGACGGCCCTTGAGGACGGCCTCCGCCTGCATGGGCGCGTCGCCCCGCAGCCAGCGCACGATCACCTTTTCGCCGGGCTTGAAGGCGCCGAGGGCGGCCATGTAGTCCTGGATGTCCCGGATGGGGCGTCCGCCGAATTCCACGATGATGTCGCCGCCCTGCAGCCCGATGGATTCCGCGGTGCCGCCGGCGCTCACGCCGGTGATGCGGAAGCCCTTGGGGTTGGCGGCGTAGTCCGGCAGCGTGCCGAAGGCGATGCGCATGGGGGAGCCCAGGGCCTTCGGCGGCTTGGCGGTCTCGGGGTCGAAGGCCGGCACCTGGGGCGCCGCCGCGAGGTCCTTCACCACGGAGACGGCGAAGGTGGCCAGGGTGGCCATGCCGGCGGCGTTGATCTTCTCCGCCGTGTCGCTGGGCCGGTGGTAGTCGGCGTGGAGGCCGGTGAAGAAGAAGAAGGTGGGGATGCGCTGGGCCGCGAAGCTCATGTGGTCCGAGCCGCCCGCGGGGAGGCCGTCGCCGCCCTGCACCTCCAGGCCCGCCGGTGCCAGGGCCTTGGCCCGCTCGAAGGCGGCCTTGGGCGCGCCGTAGGCGCCGAGCTGCAGGGTGGGCTTGGCGGGGTCGAGGCGGCCCACCATGTCGAAGTTCACCATGAAGCGGAGCCGCTCCTTGGGTTCCGAGGGATGCTGCAGCCACCACGCGGAGCCGAGCAGGCCCTCCTCCTCGCCGGGGAAGTGCAGGAAGACCACGGAGCGCTTCGGCCGCGCGGCCTTCAGCCCCCGGGCCACCTCCAGGGTGAGGGCGGTGCCGGACGCGTTGTCGTCGGCGCCGGGGTGGGGCGCCTTCTTCGCGTCCCCGGCGGCCATGCTGTGGCGGCCCGAGGTGCCCAGGTGGTCCATGTGGGCCCCCACCACGAGGGTCTCGTCCCGCAGCCTGGGGTCGGAACCCCGGAGCCGGGCGGCCACCAGCGGCAGCTCGGCCTGCTCCCTCCGGAGCTTGAGGGCGAAGTTGAGGTAGGACCAGGGCGCGAAGACGTAGTCCCGGCTCTGGGGCTCGCCCGAGGCCTTGAGCTTCTCGATCCTCGTCCCCAGGTCGGCGCAGACCCGAGAGGCGGCGGCCACCGTCATGGTCAGGGCCGGGAAAGGCAGGGGGGCGGCCCCGTCCATGCGCACCATGGGGGCCACCGCGTCCCCTTCCTCGAGGAAGACCACCGCCTCGGGCCGGGCGGGGATGAGGGCCTTGGCCCGGGCCAGCATGGAGGTCTCCAGCGGCGCGGCATGGGGCGCGGCCGAGGCCGGCACCTCCCGGAGCATCATCACCACCTTGCCCCGCAGGTCCAGGCCGTCCAGGTCGTGCCGGACCGGCTCGCCCAGGCCATAGCCGGCGAAGACCAGGGCCTTGTAGCGGAAGCTGTCCTCCCCGCTGGCCCAGAGGACCTCCACGTCCTTCCCCCAGGCCAGGGTGTGGGGCTGCCCGTCGCCGAAGGTGAGCTCGGCCGTGGCCTCCTCCCGCACCACCGCGGTGGGGAAGGGCATGCGGAGAACCTGCACGGGCAGGCCGAGGGCCTTGTACCGGGCCACGAGGTGCTTGGCCGCGGCCTCCAGCCCCGGCTCGCCGTTGCCGCGCCCCTTCAGCTCAGGGGATGCGAGGAAGGCCACATCCGTGCGGATCCGGGCCTCGGCGGCGGCCGTGGCAGGCCGGGGGGCGGCCTTCTGCACGAGGGCGGGGGGCGCCTGGGCGGCCAGGGAGGCGGCCAGGCCGGCGAAGAGGGCGGGGCGGAGGCGGATCATGGAGGCTCCAAGCGTCAATCGTAGGTGCCGGCGCTGTCCTTCCGGAGGCGGTCCAGGGCGGCGTCCAGCTCATGGTAGCGGTCGGAGGCGTCCATCACGCGGCTGGCCATGGCACTGCGGAAGCCCGCCACCTCCACCCGTACACCTTTTTGGGAGAGGGCCTGCAGGGGGTAGGCGAAGTCCTCGTCGCCGCTCACGAGGATGGCCACGTCCATGGCGTCGGCGTAGGCCAGCAGGTCGGTGGCCATCTCCACCTCCAGCCGGGCCCGGCGGGTGCCGTCCTTCTCGGTCTTCACGGGCTTCTGCACCACTCGGAAGCCGTTGCGGCGCAGCCAGTGGAGGAAGCTCCGCTGGCGGTCCGCGGCCTCATCCACGCCGGTGTAGAAGAAGGCCCGCACCAGCTCCCGCCCCTCGGCGAGGTGGGCGAGCAGCTTGCCGTAGTCCAGTTCCAGGCCCAGCTGCTTGGCGGAATGGAAGAGGTTGTTGCCGTCGATGAACACGATGCAGCGCATGGGAACCTTCAGGTAAGCGTCTGAATGGCGCCGTGCGCGGCCCTCCGCCCCACGGCGAGCTTCCATCATGCCACGAGGCACTCATAATGGCCGGATGGCGAACCCGGACGGCTTCTTCCAGAGCGACCAGGTGGACGGCCGGGAGCTTCGCCACGCGCTGCTCTTCCGCCTGCTGGGCTACCTCCGCCCCTACTGGGCGGGGCTGCTGGCCCTCCTGCTCCTGATGGTGGCCTCCGCCTTCCTGGAGGTGCTGCCCTCGGAGTTCACCCTTCGCCTCATCGACCACCACCTGGCCAAGGGCAGCATGGCGGGCTCCGGGGGGCTGGTGCTGGCCTTCCTGGGCTTCCTGCTCCTGGGCTTCGTGGTGCAGGCCGCGCGCTACGGGCTGCTGGCCTGGGTGGGCCAGCGGGCCATGCTGGACCTGCGCATGCAGCTCTTCACCCACCTCATGAAGCGCAGCACGCACTTCTTCCACCGCAACCCCGTGGGCCGGCTGATGACGCGGGTCACCAGCGACGTGCAGAACCTCAACGAGATGTTCAGCTCGGGCTTCGTGGCCATCGTGGGGGACGCGCTCTCCCTCCTCGCCATCGTGGTGTGGATGTACACCAAGCACACGGGGCTGGCCACGGTGGCGCTCGGCATCATGCCCTTCCTGCTGGTGGCCACGGAGGTCTTCCGGCGGCGGGCCGGGGACGCCTTCCGGGAGACCCAGGGGCGCTACGCGGCCATCCAGGCCTACCTCCAGGAGCAGCTCAGCGGCATGAGCCTGGTGCAGCTCAACGCCCAGGAGGCCCGGAGCGGGGCGCAGTTCGGGGAGCTGAACCGCAGCTACCTGGAGGCCTTCCTCAAGACCATCTTCGCCTACGCGGTCTTCTTCCCCGTGGTGGAGTTCATCACCTCCGCCACCCTGGCGGCGCTGATCTTCTACGGCGGGATCAAGCTCCAGGCGGGCGCGCTCACCTGGGGGCTGCTCTTCGCGTTCATCCAGCAGAGCGGGCGCTTCTTCCGGCCCATCCGCGAGCTGGCCGAGCGCTACAACGTCATGCAGACCGCCATGGCCAGCAGCGAGCGCATCTTCCGCCTCCTGGACAACCGAGAGGAGATCCGCGAGGCGGAGGACCCCAAGCCGGTCCGCTTCGAGCGCGAGATCCGCTTCGAGGGCGTCTCCTTCGCCTACGACGAGGGCGGGCGGAAGGTGGTGCAGGAGCTGAGCGGAGCCATCCCCAAGGGCAAGCGCATCGCCGTGGTGGGCCACACCGGGGCGGGGAAGAGCACGCTGATCAACCTGCTCATGCGCTTCTACGACGTCGCCGAGGGCCGCATCACCGTGGACGGGGAGGACGTGCGGGCCCTCCGGCTCAGGGAGCTGCGCGGCCTCTTCGGGCTGGTGCTGCAGGACGTCTTCATCTTCAGCGGCAGCCTGGAGGAGAACATCATCCTGGGGCGCGAGAAGGACGACGCCCGCCTGGCCTCGGTGCTGTCCCAGAGCCAGCTCCAGACGCTGGTGTCCCGGCTGCCCGAGGGCCTCGCGACCCAGGTGGGCGAGCGGGGCCAGAAGCTGAGCGCCGGCGAGCGCCAGCTCGTGGCTTTCGCCCGGATGCTCTACCAGGAGCCTGAGATCCTCCTCCTGGACGAGGCCACCGCCAACATCGACAGCGAGACCGAGCACCGCATCCAGGCCGTGGTGGAGCACGTCAGCCACCGCATGACGACGTTCACCATCGCCCACCGCCTCAGCACCATCAAGGACGCCGACGAGATCTGGGTCATGGACCAGGGCCGCATCGTCGAGCGCGGGACGCATGATTCGCTGCTGGCCGAGGACGGGCACTACGCCAAGCTCGTGCGGCTGCAGTTCGCGGAGGAGGAAGCCGCATGAATCCCTCAGGCCGGCTGCGACGCGACGCGTCCGGGTGGGTCCAGCCGATGCACGCCGAGGTCTCGCGTATCGCGACGCGATACCGAGAGGATGAGGCCGCCTGAGTTCCCCAGGGCGGATCAGTACCCTTCACCCTCCCCCGCGGGCTGCACCTTCCCCCGATGCAGCCGGAACAGCAGCACGAGGTACGTGATCGCGAGGGGCAGGCCGACGAACCACCACCCGAGCCCCGTGCGCAGGCTTGCCTCGCTGCTGGCGCTGTTGAAGGCCGTCAAGCTCCAGGCGGGATCGAGGCTGCTGCGCAGCATCACCGGAAAGACGCTGGCCGCCGCCGCGGCGAGGAGGCCCAGCAGGAAGGCGCCGCTGCCGAGGAAGGCCAAGAGGTGCTTTCCGCCTCGCAGTCCCAGGACCACCGACACCACGCCGGCCGCCACGATGAGCGTCGCCACCACCGCCAGGGGCCGCCCCGGGATCGCCGGGAAGAGGGCCGGGTTCACGCGGTGGGTGGCGTAGGCGACCACAGGCCAGAGCGCCGCCGTCGCCACCGCGAGCTTCGGGGCCAGGACGGAGGCGCGGTCGTGCACCGGGCCCTCGGTGCGCCACGCCAGGAAGAGGCTTCCGTGCAGCAGCAGGGCGACCAGTGCGAAAACGCCCACCAGCACCGTGTACCAGTCCAGCAGGCCCAGGGGATTCGACGCCGAGAAGTCCGTGAAGAGGGGCAGGGCGAAGGAGCCCTCCGCCGTGACCGGCACGCCCCGCAGCACGTTGCCCAGCGCCGCGCCGAAGAGCATCGGCAGCACGGCGCTGGCGAGCATGAAGGCGGCGTCCCAGAAGGCGCGCCAGAGCGCGCCCTGGACGTGGGAGCGGAACTCCAGGCTGATGCCCCGCAGGGCCAGGCCCCAGACCACCAGGAACATGGCCAGGTAGAAGCCCGAGAAGCCCGCCCCGAGGACCCGCGGGAAGGCCAGGAAGAGGCTGCCGCCGCCGGCCAGGAGCCAGACCTCGTTGCCGTCCCAGAAGGGGCCGAGGGCGCCCAGGACGGTGCGCCGCTCCTCGTTGGTCCTCGCCACCGCGAGGTGCAGGGCACCCGCGCCGAAGTCGTAGCCGTCCATCACCACGTACACCGCCACCATCACGCTGCAGAGCCAGAACCAGAGGGTCGCCATGGCCGCCTCCGCTCAGGAATGGGCCGCGGGCGCGGCGTGGGAGGCTGCGTGGGAGGAGACCGGGCCGTGGGCCACCTCGCGGCCCACGAGATAGAGATAGAGGATCCCCAGCACGAAGTAGAGGCCGCAGAAGCCGATGAGGGTGAAGAGCGCCGATCCGGAGTGGACGTTGGCGCTGGCCCCCTGGGCGGTGCGGAAAAGCCCGTAGACCAGCCAGGGCTGGCGGCCCAGCTCCGTGGTGAGCCAGCCGGCGGTGGTGGCGATGTAGGGGAAGGGGAAGGCCAGCATCAGCGCCCAGCGCAGGGCCGCCGAGCCCTCGAGCCTTCCCCGCCAGTCCTGCAGGGCGCCCAGGGCCATCAGCCCGATCATCAGCGTCCCCAGCCCCGCCATGATGTGGAAGGCGTAGTAGAGCAGTTCGATGTTCGTGGGCCACTGGTCGGTGGGGAACTCGTTGAGGCCCTTCACCTCGGCGCTGAAGGTGCCGTAGGCGATGAAGCTGAGCACCGCGGGAACCTTCACGGGGTTGTCCAGGCGGCGCTCCCGGACGTTGGGCTGGCCGATGAGGTTGATCTCCGCCCGGGGGCCGGACTCGAAGCGGCCCTCCATGGCCGCGAGGGTGACGGGCTGGTGGCGGGCCACCAGCTTGCCCTGCAGGTCGCCGGTGGGGAAGGCCACCAGGAGCGAGGCCAGGAGGCCCGCCCGCACGCCCCAGCGCAGGTTCAGCCGGGCCTGTTCCGGATGCAGTCCCTTCAGGCTCCAGAAGGCGCCCACCGCCGCCATCACGAAGGCGGCCGTCACCACCGCCGCGACCATGGTGTGGGCATACTGGGCCAGCGCCCACGGGTTGAGCACGAAGGCCCGGAAGCTGGCCAGCTGCAGGCTTCCGTCCGCGGCCACGGTGTGGCCCACCGGGTGCTGGAGGAAGGCGTTGGTGGCCACGATGAAGTAGCCGCTGAGCCAGGAGCCGAGCCACAGGGCCACGGCCGCCCAGGCATGGCGCTTCGGTCCGAGCTTCTTCTCGCCCCACACCAGCAGGGCCAGGAAGCTGCTCTCCAGGAAGAAGGCGAACATGCCCTCCATGCCCAGGGTGTGGCCGATCACGCCGCCGGAGTAGCGGGTGAAGCCCGCCCAGTTGGTGCCGAACTGGAACTCCAGGGGGATGCCCGTCACCACGCCCACCGCGAAGTTGATGCCGAAGACGCGGATCCAGAAGCGGGCGGCGGCGGCGTGGGCCTCGCCCCCGGGCCGCAGGCTGCGGGCCTTCAGCAGCACGATGAGCAGGGCGAGGCCCATGGTGAGCTGGGGGAAGAGGTAGTGGTACATCGCCGTGAAGGCGAACTGCAGGCGGTGCCAGAGCAGTGGATCGTCCATGCCGGTCTCTCCTCCCGACCAGGATGACGGAGGGCCGTGGGAAAAAGGAGCGAGTGGATCCTGAATGTGACGGATGCAACCGGGGCGCGGCCCTCCTGGCCCAGAATGGACCTGGACACCCGCCCATGCTGAACCTGCCGCCCCTCTATCCCATCACCGACGCGCGCCTGGAGCGGAGCCTCTCCACCCAGGTCCGCCGCTTCGGCGAGGCCGGCTTCCCCCTCGTGCAGTTCCGGGGCAAGCCCCTGGAGGCCGACGCGCAGATGGCGGAGCTTCGCGCCGCCCTGCGGGCCTCGGCGGAAGGCGGCGGCTGGCCTCTGGTCGTCGTCAACGACCGCGCCGACCTCGCGCTCCTCGCCGCGGCGGAAGGGCTTCCGCCCTGGGGCCTCCACCTCGGGCAGGAAGACCTGCCGCCCGCGGAAGCCGCGCGGCTGCCAGGCCTCTCCCCCCTCCACCTCGGCACGTCCACGCACGACGCATCCGAATGGGCGGCCGTGGACGGCGCCTGCGACCACGCGGGCGTGGGGCCCGTGCGGGGCACCGCCACCAAGGCCGATCATGCGAGCCCCATCGGTTTCGGAGGCCTGGCGGAGGGCTGCGCGGCCCTGCGGGCCCGGGACCTGGCCCCCGTGGCCATCGGCGGCCTCGGATCGGGGGACGTGGCCCCCTGCTTCGCCGCCGGGGCGGAATCCGTGGCCATGGTGGGCGCCCTGGCGGCCGCCGGGGATCCCGCGGATCTGCTCTGGAGGGCCCAGGCCGCGCGGTGGAAGGCCCATCCTCCCCTGGATCGGGGCCGGACGGTCCTCCTGGCCGGCAGCAGCGGGGCGGGCAAGTCCACCCTCGGCGCCGTCCTGGCGGCGCGGCTGGGCCTGCCTTTCCATGATCTGGACAGGGTCCTCGAGGCCCGCGCGGGAACCTCCATCCCGGCGATCTTCGCCGAGGGGGGCGAGGCGGCCTTCCGGGCCCTGGAATCGGAGGTCCTGCCGGGCCTGCTGGCCTCGCCGTCGGTGGTGGCCCTGGGGGGTGGCGCCTGGGAGACGGACGGCGTGCGCCGGGCGGCGCGGGACGCCGGGGCGACGGCGCTCTGGCTGGCGGAGCGGCCGGAGGCCTGCTGGGCGCGGGTGGCCGCGGACCCCCACCGTCCCCTGGCCCAGGATCGCGGGATCTTCATGGCCCGCCACCGGGCGCGCCTCGCGCGGTGGAGCCTGCTTCCCTGCGTGCTGCCCCTGGGGCGGAGCCCGGTGGAAATCGTGGACGGGCTGCTGGCTGGGTTATGCTGAGCCCCTCCCCATGGACCTCATCCTCTCGGACCTGCATGCCAATCTCCACGCCCTGCGGGGGGTGCTGCGCTACGCGAACCGGCGGGCCATCCAGCGCTTCGTGATCCTCGGCGACCTGGTGGGCTACGGCGCCCACCCGAACCAGGTGCTCGAGAAGCTGCGCGAACTGAAGCCCCGCGTCATGGTGCGGGGCAACCACGACAAGGCCTGCGCCCGCCTGGAACCCATGACCACCTTCAGCCCCCCGGCCCGCAGCGCGGCGGAGTGGACGGCCGAACGCCTCTCCCGGGAGAACCTCCACTTCCTGGAGGAGCTGCCCCAGGGACCCGCCTGGGTCGGCGAAGACTACCAGATCGCCCACGGCGCCCCCTTCGACGAGGACGCCTACCTGCTGCACCCCCGGGACGCCCTTCACGGCTTCGACTCCTTCGAGGCCCAGCTCTGCTTCTTCGGCCACACCCACCTGCCGGGCACCTTCGAGCTGGACGAGACGGCCCACACCCTGCGCTGGGTGGAGTTCGAGCCGGGCCAGTGGTTCCACCTGCGGGACGGCTGCCGCTACCTGGTGAATCCGGGCAGCGTGGGCCAGCCCCGGGACCGGGATCCGCGCCTCTCCTTCATGAGCTACGACCCCGGGAAGAAGCGCCTCAAGCTCCATCGCCTGGACTACGACCACCGGGGGGCGGCCCGCGCCATCCTGCAGGCGGGGCTCCACTCCCACCTCGCCCACCGCCTCGAGCACGGCATCTGAGGGAGGGACCGCGATGCCCGTCCGCACGCCGACCCCCGCCGAACTGGAGGACCTGCTGCGCCGGGCCATGGATTCGCGGGCCCCTGCGACCCTGCGCCTGGAGGGCAGCAACCGCATCCTGGGGGACCTCCGCATCGCGGGGATGCGCAACGGCCTGGACCTGCGCGTCGCCGGGGCCAAGCGGCGGGACGCGATCCCGCCCGCGGGGACGAAGGCCGCCCTTTCCCTGGTGGTGGGGGACGAGGTCCTCAGCGCGCCCACCCAGTTCCTGGAGCCCCCGGAGGACGATGGCGGCGAGCCCGGGGCCTCGCCCCTGCTGCGTCTGCGCTGGCCCGGGCCCGAGATCGCCTTCCACCAGCGCGCGGGCATCCGGGTGGCGGCCCCCAGCCAGACGCCGCTGATGGCGGAGCTGGAGGCCAACGGCGGCGTCTGGCAGGCCCGCATCATGAACCTGACCGAGACGGGCCTGGGCCTCGGGCTGGCCGCGACGCTGCCCCTGGAAGCCTTCACCATCGTCGAGGTGCGCACGGAGCTGCCCGGCGCGGGACCCCTGCGAGCGGTGGCGGAGGTCCGCCATGTGACCCTCCTGGACGACGAGGCGCTGCCCACCCGCATCGGCCTGGTGGTGAAGGACGCGGCGCCGGAGGACCTGGACGCGCTCTATCGCTTCGTGCAGATGCACCGGGCGGACCGCAGCGAGACCATGCGCGCCGATGCCAAGGATGGCGGGGACGACGGCTCGGGCACGGGGGCGGAGGCTTGAAGGCGATCTCGCTGCGGGTGGACGTGGACACCCTGGAGGGCTCGATCCGCGGGATCCCGGCCCTGCTGCGCATGCTGGACAGGCACGGGATGCGCGCCAGCTTCTACTTCAGCTTCGGCCCCGACAACAGCGGCAAGGCCATCCGCCGCGTGTTCCGCAAGGGCTTCCTCCAGAAGATGCGCCGCACCAACGCGGCGAAGCTCTATGGATTCAAGACCATGATGTACGGCGTGCTGATCCCGGCCCCGGTGATCCACAAGAGGGCCGCCGCGGAGATGCGGATGGCCCGTGAAGCCGGCCATGAGGTCGGCATCCACGCCTGGGACCACGTGCAGTACCACGACCTGCTGGACCGGAAGTCGCGCAAGTGGCTCTCCCGGTGGTACGAGGAGGCCCACGGGGCCTTCGAGGAGATCTTCGGGTTCAAGGCGAAGGGTGCCGTGAGCCCGGCCTGGCGCTGCAACGACACGACCCTGGAACTGCAGGAGGCCTACGGCCTCGACTACGCCGGCGACTGCCGGGGCCGGGCGCCCTTCCATCCGATCGTGAAGGGGAAGACCTTGTCGACGCTCCAGATCCCGACGACCCTTCCGACCCTCGACGAATTGCTTGGACTCGATGGCCGAACGCCGGCGCAGGTGAACGAGGAAGTGTGGGCCATGGTCAAGGAGGACGCGTTGAACGTGTACGCCCTCCACACCGAGGTCGAGGGCGGCGCCCTGGCGGAGGCCTTCGACGCCTTCCTCGGCGGCCTCAAGGACCGCGGCGTCGTGGCCCGCACCCACGCGGAGTGGCTGCCGGAGCTGAAGGCGTCGAATCCGCCGGCGAAGGCGATCGTGCGCCGGGAGATCCCTGGGCGGGCGGGGTGGGTCAGCCTCGAGGGGTGAGTCTCACCCCTCCATCGCCCGCCGCAGCGCCGCCCGCGCCAGCAGCCGGGTGCTGTCCAGCACCGGCAGCGGCGAGTTCCCGTCGTTCACGATGAGGGGGATCTCGGTGCAGCCGAGCACCACGGCGTCGCAGCCTTCGGCCTTCAGGGCCGCGATGGCGGTGAGGAACGTGAGCACGGACTCGGGCCGGAAGTCGCCCTTCACCAGCTCCTCGAAGATGATGCGATTGAGGGCTTCCTGCGTCTCCGCGGGCGGCACGCGGGTCTCGAGGCCGAGGCGGTCGAGCACCTGGGGATAGAGACCGCTGTTCATGGTGTAGCGGGTGCCGGTGATACCGAGGCGGCGGAAGCCGCGGCGCTGGGCCTCGGCGCCGACCACCTCGACGATGTGCAGCCAGGGCAGGGGCGCCGCAGGGGCGACGAAGGGCCAGGCGCGGTGGATGGTGTTGTCGGGGCAGATGAGGAGCTCGGCCCCGGCGGCCTTCAGCTTCGTTGCGGAGGAGAGCATGAGGTCGGCCACGCCCCGCCAGTCATCCCGGTCGATGACGTCCATGTAGTCCCCCAGGCAGTGGGTGTGCAGGGAGACGTCGGGGTGGCGGTGGGTGCCGAGGAAGGCCGCCCCCTCCTCGCAAAAGGTGCGGTAGCAGAGCGCGGCGCCTTCCGCGCTGCAGGCGACGATGCCGACGTGGAGGGGCTTCGGGCTCGGCAAGGCGCTACGCCACGACGTTGAAGATCTCCCGCGCGCCGCCCTCGGCGTGGGGGATGAACTTCTCGTAGGTGGCGCGCCATTCCTCGGAGCCCATGATCTTCATGGACTGGTTCTCCCAGTCGCCCAGGCTGGCGAATTCCATCTCGAAGATGAGCGTGTAGGAGGGCCCCGTGAGGTCCGTGAGCAGGCGGTTCTTCGCGCCCACGCCGAGCTTCGCATTGAGGGCGAGGATCTCCTTGAAGGCGGCGATGGCGGGCCTGGCCTGGCCGAACTTGAGGCGGAAGGTGTTGCGGACGACGATCATGGTGTCCTCCGGAGTGGGGCTGGGGTGAGGCCGGAGAGGATAGCACCGCTCGCCCTGCCGGACCTGGAACAGCCCAGGCGGAACTGAATGCCCTCCACTGAATCACGGCCCCGCCCCGAACAGCGCCGCCCCCCGCGCCGTTGAACGCGGGCTGGCGGGCCAGCTTCGCCGCCACGAGACGCGGATCCCTGCACCGAGCAGCAGCAGGCCGCCGAGGCGGGGACGGGGGAGCGCGGCATGGCGCCTCCGGAAGGATTGGAGGGCCACCCTTGCGCGGTTGGGGCGGGTCGTGGGATACCGGCGCCGAGCCGAGGCCCTGGCGGAGTGAACGGATGCGCGGAGGGGGCGAGGCACGCGGCCCCGCACGAATGGCGCGCAGGCTCCGATGCCGATGGCATGGATCCTGAATTGGCCCCGAGCCCCGGGAAGGAATCCCGGGCAAGGAGACCCCCATGACGCGACCGATGATGCAAGCTGCCCTGTTCCTGTGCCTCGCCGCCACGGCCGGACCGGCCTGGAGCGCTGCGCCCCAGGAGCGCCGCGAA
>JBDIBF010000065.1:0-16088 GCA_039812765.1 Holophagaceae bacterium | reverse complement strand
GACTTCGAAGCCCTGGGCAGCGGCCCCTTCCTGCCCTTCGGGGATCCCGCGAAGCCCATGCGCGGCTACTACGAAGTGCCCGGCGACCTGCTCGAGCACCGCGAGCGCCTCGAGCCCTTCGCGCGCAAGGCCCTCGCGGTGGCCGCCCGGGCGGCAGCCCGCACGCCGGCGCGCCCCCGCCCCGCGGGGAAGGGCCCGGCCAGGCGCCGGAAGGCCTAGCGCCCGAAGGCCTAGCGCTTCGGGTAGGCGGGCACCGGCGGGAAGGCCTCCGTGGGCTTCTCCTGGAGCTGCTTCAGGAGGGTGTCCACGGCGGTCTCCAGCATCGGGTCGCGGCCCTGGAGCACCGCCTCGGGGCTCTGGTCCGGGTCCACGAGGATGTCGGGGTCCACGCCGTGGTTCTCCACCCACCAGCGGCCCTCCTTCCCGTAGAAGGCGTTGTTGCTCTGCTCCACGGTGCCGCCGTCCACGGTGAACTGGGTGTTGATGATGCCCACCAGGCCGCCCCAGCTCGGGAGCCCCACGATGGTGCCCAGGCCGCGGGCCTTCACGTGGGCCAGGAAGGCCTCGCCGTCGCTGCCGTTCAGCTCGTTGGAGACGAAGACGTAGCGGCCGTCGGAGGCCGTGCCGGGATAGCGGAAGGGCGCCATGCCGCGCAGCACGTTGAATCCCACCTGCTTCCGCTCCAGCTGGTCGATCATGAAGAACTCCGTCCAGCCGCCGCCGTTGCCCCGCACGTCCACCACGAGGCCCTTGCGGTAGCGGAAGGCCCGCCAGTACTTGTCGAACTCGCCGACGTTCTGGTCCCCCATGGCGGTGATGTGCATGTAGCCGAGCTCGCCCTTCGAACGCTGCTCCACCAGGGCGATGCGGTCCGCCACCCAGCGGGCGTAGCGGAGCTGGATCTCGCTGGCCACGGGCTCCACCTCGATGGTGCGGGCGCCCTCCAGGGAGGGCCTCGCGTTCACCGTGAGCTTCACCTTCTGCCTCTTCACCACCTGAAGGTGCCGGGCGGGGGCGTCGGGGGCCTTCAGCTCCTCCCCGTCGACGGCCAGGAGGTACTCGCCTTCCCGCACCTTCGGCTCCGGGGCGGCGAGGGGCCCCTTGGCGTCCCGGTCATAGGGCGTGGGCCCGTAGATCCGCGTGAAGCGGTAGCGGCCGCTGGCGTCCGCGACGAGATCCGCCCCCAGCAGGCCGGTGAAGACCGGCGTGGGCGGCGGCGGGGGCGCGATGCCGTTCGTGAAGTCGCCGCCGCCGACGTAGGTGTGGCTCACGGAGAGTTCGCCCACCATCTGGGAGAGCAGCCAGTTCAGCTCGTAGCGCGTGTTGAGCTGGGGCAGGAAGGCCCGGAACTTGTCGCCGATGGCCTGCCAGTCCTGGCCGTGCATGCCGGTGTCGTAGAAGAAGTCGCGGTACCAGCGCCAGGTGTCGTTGAAGATCTGGGCCCACTCCTCCCGGGGCGAGACGGTCATGCTGAGCCGCTCCAGGTCGAGGCGGGCCGGGAGCGGCCCGCCGGCGAGCAGGGCCTTCGCCTCGCCCACGTGGAAGGCGCCTTGCTTGCGGATGAGCAGGTGGGCGCCCTCGGGGCTCCAGCGCCAGTCGCTGACGGTGTCGTTCAGCGCCGTCAGCTTCTTCGCCGCCGGATCGTAGAGGTGGAGCTTCCAGCTGTCCTGGGTGCGGGCGCGGAAGACCTGCTCGTTCAAAGCGTCGTCCCAGCCCTCGGCGGAGGCCCAGGAGACCATCCCCTTGCCGGCCCGGAGGTGGAAGTAGTTGCCGGCCTTCACCGGCAGGGGCGCGATGCGGTCGGCGAGGCCCTCCACGTCGATGCGGAAGGAGCCCGCGCCCTCCCCCTGCTTCAGCTTCACCGCCATGACCTGGGTGGGCGTGGGCTCGATGTGGTGGTCCTGGCTGGGGTCGAGCTGGATGTGGAAGTTCGAGTAGCTGAGGAAGTAGAGCGTGCTGCCGTCGGCGTCGAAGCTGGGGTTGAGGCAGTCGAAGAAGCCGTCGGTGAGGGCCACCTTCCGCCCGCTGGGCAGGTGGAAGAGGAAGATGCGGCTGTTGCGGTTGGCCTGGACGAAGGAGTAGGCCACCCACTGGGAGTCCGGGGACCAGGCGTAGTCGCTCACCTCCCAGAAGAACTGGTCGTTCTTGAGCTCGTGGCTCTCGTCGAGCTTCGTGAGCTTCCTCGTCTCCACGTCCATGACGTAGAGGGCGAAGCTCTTGTCGCCGAAGAGGAGCTTTTTCCCGTCGGGGCTCCATTCCAGGTGGTAGAGGGTGGTCTTCAGCCCGGTGGCGAGGCGCTGGGCCGCGCCGCCGCCGGCGGGCCGCACGTAGAGGTCGTACTCGCCGCTCTCGTCGGAGAGGTAGGCCACCCTGGCGCCGTCCGGCGAGAGCTGGGGGAAGCGCTCACGCACTCCGGGCGTCCGGGTCAGGTCCAGGGCGGGCTTGGACGCGTCCACGGGCACCACGAAGACGTCGCCCCGGGCCTCCAGGGCCACGCTCTCCCCGCCGGGGCCCAGCGCCATGCCCTGGATCCAGTCCTTGGGGTTCACGGTGCGGGGCCGCACGCGCCAGTCGTCGGTGGCGAGGTCCAGGTCCAGGGCGCGCTCCGCGCGCGCCTGGAGGTCGTAGACGTGGAGCCGTCCGCCTTGGACGAAGACTACGCGCCGGCCATCGGTGGCGGGCCACTGGACGTCGAAGTCCTGGAAGGCGGTCAGGGCCTGGGGATTCCGCCCTTCGGCGTCCATGCTGTAGAGGTTGGCGATGCCCTTGGGGCCGCGGTCGGAGACGAAGAGCACCTGGCCCTGGGCCCACATGGGGTAGGCGTTCTTGCCCACGTAGTCCGTGAGCCGCGCCGGCGCCTTGGCCCCCGGCTCCAGCTTCCAGATCTCCTGGTGCATGCCGCCCTTGTAGCGCTTCCAGTAGTACTCCTCGGGCCCGTAGGGGTTGTAGACGTGGCCCCGGGGACTGTAGAGCAGATGCCGCGTGTCGCCCATGAAGGCCCCCTGCACGCCCCGCGGGACGGGCAGGGCCTCGGGTTCGTGGCCCTCCAGGTCCACGGTGTAGAGGCGGGTCACGGCTCGCTCCGAGGCCTCCCAGGCCGCGCGGAAGAGCACCTTCGTGCCGTCCGGGGTCCAGCCCTGGACGGTGGCGCCGGGCCGCCAGGTGAGGCGCCTGGGGGTGCCGCCCGCGGCCGGGATCACGTAGACGTTCGAGCCGCCGTCGTAGCTGCCGTTGAAGGCGATCCACTTCCCGTCCGGGCTGAAGCGGGGGTAGTTCTCCATTCCCGGATGGCTGGTGATCCGCCGGGGGGCGCCCCCGGACAGGCTGCCCAGCCAGAGGTCCCCGTCGAAGGTGAAGACCACCGCGTCGCCGTGGATGTCCGGGGTCGAGAGGACCCGGGGCGACCCGGCGACGAGGGCGAGGGACAGGGCGGCGGGGGCGAAGGCGAGGCGCATGGGGGCTCCGGAAGGGGCCCGGGCAGTCTACCTCAAAAAGCGAGGGCTAGTTCCCGGGAGGGGTCCCGTCCTCCGTCAAAGGGCGCCGGGGAGGGGGCCGGGCCCCGGTAGCATGGCGGGATGGACACCCGACCCATCCCCCGACCCGGACCCGACGAATACGCGGAGTTCTACGCCGGCTACGTGGCCAAGTCCGAGGGCGCGAACCTGCCCCGGGCCTACCTGGACCAGCTCGCGGACCTCAAGGCGCGCCTGGGCGGCCTGGACGCGGGCCGTGGCCGGGAGCGCTACGCCGAGGGCAAGTGGAGCATCCAGGAGCTGGTGGGCCACCTCTGCGACGCGGAGCGGGTCTTCGCCTACCGCATGCTGCGCATCGGGCGCGGCGACGCGACGCCCCTGCCGGGCTTCGAGGAGAACGCCTACGTGGCCGCGGCGGGCTCGGACGCCCGCACCCTGCCGGACCTGCTGGAGGAGTTCGAGGCCCTCCGAAGGGCCACCTACCTCCTCGCCCGCCACATGCCCGAGGAGGGCTGGGCCCGCCGGGGCACCGCCAGCGGCAAGGAGGTCAGCGCCCGGGCCCTGGCCGCGATCCTCTACGGCCACGCCGCCCACCATCTCGCGGTCCTGAAGGACCGCTACGGAGTCTGAGCATGCTGTTCCTCCTCCTGATGCCCGTTCCCGCGCTGCAGGCTCCCGCGCCCGAGGCCGCGCCCACGGAGGCCGACCTCGCCCAGGCCCGGAGCGTGGTGGCGGCCTGCTACAAGGACCACCTGCGGCGCCGCTTCGGGTACGACGCGGCCTCCCTCAAGGCGAAGCGCCGCTGGTTCACGCCCGCCGTGCTCGGCCTGGTCCAGAAGGAGCTCGCCAAGCCCTCCAAGCCCGACGAGGTGCCCTACCTCGATGGCGACCCCTTCACCCACAGCCAGGAGCCTCTGAGGACGATGAAGGTGGGCGCGGCGAAGGCCGCGGGCAAGGGCATCGAGGTGGCCCTCCACCTCGCCGGCGAGGGCTTCGCCCGCGACTTCAAGGTGTCCCTCGTGCGCCTGGGCGCGGGCTGGCGCATCGACGACCTCACCTACGACGACGGCACCACCCTCCGGGGCTTCCTGGCGGCGGCACCCAAGGGATGAACCTGGTCCTGCTCCTCGACGGGGACCTGGTCGGTCCGGGCCGCGCGCGGCTCACGGGCCGCCGCTTCGCCCACGTGCGGGACGTGCACCGCGCCGAGGCCGGGAAGCCGCTGCGGGTGGGCCTCCTGGGCGGGCTGAAGGGCCGGGGTCGCGTCACGGCGATGGGGGAGGCGTCCCTCGACCTGGCCTTCGACCTCGACGAGGCGCCGCCTCCCAAGCTGCCCCTCACCCTCCTCGTCGCGCTGCCGCGCCCGAAGGTGCTCAACCGCCTGGTGGCCTCCGCCACGAGCCTGGGGGTCGCGCGCCTCGTGCTCCTGAACGCGTGGCGGGTGGAGAAGAGCTACTGGAAGAGCCCGCGCCTCGAGCCCGAGAGCCTGCGCGCCCAGATGCTGCTGGGCCTCGAACAGGCCTGCGACACGGTGCTGCCGGAGCTGCGCCTGGCGCGGCTCTTCCTGCCCTTCGTGGAGCGGGACCTGCCGGCCCTGGCCTCGGGCTCGCGGCGGCTGGTGGCCCATCCGGGCGCTGTCGCGGCGTGCCCGCGGGCCGTGGAAGGGCCCGTGACCCTCGCCCTTGGCCCCGAAGGGGGCTGGATCGACGCGGAGGTGGCGAGCCTCGAGCAGGCGGGCTTCGAGCCCGTTTCCCTGGGTCCGCGGATCCTGCGCACCGAGACGGCGGTGGCGGCCCTGGCGGGGAGGCTGGCGTGAAGGCCTTCCACGTGCGTCCTGCCACCGCGGCCGATGCCCAGCGCCTGCAGCGGGTGGCGGAGGACACCTTCGAGGAGGCCTTCGGCGAGGCCCTGCCCCGGACCGTGCTGGAGGAGATCTTCGCGCTCCGCTTCACCGTGGAACGCTTCCGCGCGGAGCTCCGGGATCCCGCCTTCGCCGCCTTCGTCGCCGAGGACGCCGCGGGCCTCCAGGGCTACGGCGTGGTGCAGTCCGACCTCCCGCCAGTGGCGCTGGACGGTCCGGCCCTGGAGCTGGGCCGCCTCTACGTGCGCGCCGCCCGCCACGGCGAGGGCGTGGGGGAGGCGCTCATGGCCGCCTGCGTGGCCGAGGCCCGGGAGCGTGGGGCCCACTGGCTGTGGCTGAAGGTCTGGGAGGCCAACCCGCGGGCGCGGGCCTTCTACCGGCGCTGGGGCTTCGCCATGGCCGGCCGCGAGGAGGTCCGGGTGGCGGGGGCAGTGCTGCCGCACCTGATCCTGGTGAAGGACCTGGCGGAGCCTGGCCATGGCTGAGGCCAAGGGGAGGCGGCGGCGGGGGTGGCGACGGCTCCTGCGCTGGGGCGCGGGGCTGGCGGGCGCCTTCCTGGCGGGGACGGCGCTGCTGGTGCTGCTCCTCCGCTGGATCGATCCCCCGGTGACCGCCATCCGCGTGCAGCGCCGGGTGGCGTCCTGGTCCGAGCCCGGCCCCTATGCCGCGAAGGCCACCTGGAAGGACCTGGAGGACATCGCGCCCTCCATGGGCCTGGCGGTCATCGCCGCCGAGGACCAGAACTTCCCCGAACATTCGGGCTTCGACTGGAAGGCCATCGAGAAGGCCCTGGACCATAACGAGAGGAGCCGCCGCAAGCGGGGTGCGTCCACGGTGAGCCAGCAGACCGCGAAGAACCTCTTCTGCTGGTCCTCCCGCTCCTGGATCCGCAAGGGGACCGAGGCCTACTTCACCCTGCTGATGGAGACCTGCTGGTCCAAGCGCCGCATCCTGGAGGTCTACCTCAACATCGTGGAGTTCGGCGACGGCATCTACGGCGTGGAGGCCGCCAGCCAGGCCTATTTCCGCAAGCCCGCCAAGCGCCTCACCCCCGCGGAAAGCGCGCTCCTCGCGGCGGTGCTTCCCAATCCGCACCGGTTCAAGGCCGGCGCGCCGTCGGCCTACGTCCTGGGCCGGCAGGCCTGGATCCTGAAGCAGATGCAGCAGCTCGGCGGGGAGGCCCTGGTGAAGGAGCTGGGGAAGTAGGCGCCGGCCCGGCCTCCGGCGAAGATTTCGTGATCGTGGGCCGGGGCGCCCTCCGCTAGGATCAAAGGGTTTGCCTGGAGGAACCCATGAAGACCCCCGTCCGCGTCGCCGTCACGGGTGCTGCCGGCCAGATCGGCTACAGCATCCTCTTCCGCATCGCCTCCGGCGAGATGCTCGGGAAGGACCAGCCGGTCATCCTGCACCTGCTGGAGATCACGCCGGCCCTGAAGGCGCTGAACGGCGTGATCATGGAGCTGAAGGACTGCGCCTTCCCGCTGCTGGCCGGCGTGGTGGCCACGGACGACCCCATGGTGGCCTTCAAGGACGCGGACTACGCGCTGCTGGTGGGCGCCATGCCCCGCAAGCAGGGCATGGAGCGCAGCGACCTGCTGAGCGCCAACGGCGGCATCTTCAAGCCCCAGGGCGAGGCCCTGAGCGAAGTGGCCAGCCGCAACGTCAAGATCCTGGTGGTGGGCAACCCGGCCAACACCAACGCGCTCATCGCGCTGTCCAACGCGCCGAAGCTGAAGCCGGAGCAGTTCCACGCCATGGTGCGCCTGGACCACAACCGCGCCGTGGCCCAGCTGGCCGAGCGCACGGGCAAGCCCGTCACCGCGATCAAGAACATGACCATCTGGGGCAACCACAGCACGACCCAGTTCCCGGACCTCTACCACGCCACCGTGGATGGGAAGAACGCCCATGAGGCCGTGAACGACCAGGCCTGGTACGAGGGCACCTTCATTCCCACCGTCGCCAAGCGCGGCGCCGCCATCATCGAGGCCCGCGGCCTCTCCAGCGCGGCCTCCGCGGCGAATGCCGCCATCGACCACATGCGCACCTGGGTGATGGGCACCCCCGAGGGCGAGTGGACCTCCATGGCGCTGCCCAGCGACGGCAGCTACGGCATCCCCAAGGGCCTCGTCTACGGCTTCCCCTGCACCGTGAAGAACGGCGTCGCCAGCATCGTCCAGGGCCTCGAGATCAACGACTTCTGCCGCGCCAAGATGGACGCCACGGCCAAGGAGCTCGAGGAGGAGCGCAAGGCGGTAGTGGAGCTGGGGCTGGTGAAGTAGGCCTGAAGTTCAGATCCTCCTGCGGAAGGCCCCGGGCGACCGGGGCCTTCGCGCGTCCAGAGCGACCAGAAGATCCAGCAGGGTTTTGAGAACGGCACCGCGATCAACCCTCGCCTGCGCTGTTCAGGCGAGGGTTGATCGCGGTGCTGCCAAGCGATAGCGCGGCAGGTCGGGGCGAAGTCCTTCGAGCTGCTCTCAGCCGGGGGAGGAACGGGCCTGAATGGTTTGGGTCTCGCCCCACCTCGCCCTTCGTCCCGGGACAAACAGGGTTCATCGTCCTGCCGCGCTGTCGCTTGGCCGCATGCGAGCCAGCCCCCGCCAAGGGCGGGCGGGGCCTGTCTCGCATGCCTTTGGAAGGTCAAAACCTTGCGCAGGGCACGGGGGATCCGCCCCCCGGGGCTGCCATCCATCTCGAGGCCGGCTAGCATGACCGCATCTTCCCCGGAGCCCCCATGAAGAAATTCCTCCTCGCCTGGCTCGTCGTGTTCGTGCTCGCCATGGGCACGGACTTCCTGATCCACGGCCTCGCGCTGCACGCGGACTACCTGGCCCTGCCCAACCTCATGCGCACGGAGGCGGACAGCCAGAAGTACTTCCACTGGATGATCCTCGCCCACGTGCTGATGACCGGCGCCTTCGTGTGGGTCTATGAGCAGGGCCGCACGAGCCAGGCCTGGCTGCCCCAGGGCCTGCGCTTCGGGCTGGCCATGGCCTGCCTCTTCGCCATCCCCACCTTCCTGATCTACTACGTGGTCCAGCCGACGCCGGGGCTGCTGGTGGCCAAGCAGTGCGCCTTCGACACGGCGAGACTGCTGTTCCTTGGCGTGGTGGTGGCCGCGTTCTACAAATAGGGATCCCCATGCGCGCCGCCCTGATCGCCTGCGCGGCCCTGGCCCTCGCGGCCCAGGCGCCCGTCAAGAAGGCCCCCGAGCCCGACCCCCACGCGGCCCACGCCGCCGAGGCCAAGGCCCAGGCGCCGGCGGCCGCCCAGCCCGCCCCCCGCAACCTCGCCATCCCCCCCGATGCCGACGGGGCCAAGGCCGCCCTGGCGACCTCGCCCCGCCACGGCGAGTGGGTGGACATCCCGCTGGCCGGCGGCGAGCTCCTCACGGCCTGGGTGGTCTATCCCGAAGTGAAGGGGAAGGCCGGCGTGGTGGTCGTCATCCACGAGATCTTCGGCCTCTCCGACTGGGTGCGCGCGGTGGCCGACCAGGCGGCGAAGGAGGGCTTCATCGCCGTGGCGCCGGACTTCCTATCGGGGCTCGGTCCCAAGGGCGGCGGCACCGAGGAACTGGGGAGCGATGTGGGACGGGCCATCCGCGCCCTCACGCCCTCCCAGGTGGCCGAGCGCCTGAACGCGGCCCGCGACTACGGGCTCAAGCTCCCCGCCGCCAACGGGCGCGCGGCCACGATGGGCTTCTGCTGGGGCGGGACCGCCAGCTTCGCCTACGCCGCCGCCCAGCCTAAGCTGGACGCGGCCATCGTCTTCTACGGCACCTCCCCCTCGGACCCCGCGGACTATGCCCGGATCCAGGCCCCGGTGCTGGGCTTCTACGGCGGGGACGACGCGCGGGTGAACGCCACCATCCCCATCGCCGAGGCGGAGCTCGGCAAGCTGAAGAGGCCCTTCAAGGCCCACGTCTTCGACGGCGCCGGCCACGGCTTCCTGCGCCAGCAGGCCGGCCGCGAGGGCGCCAACGCCCGGGCCGCGGCCTCCGCCTGGCCCCTGGCGATGGCCTTCCTGCGGGAGCGGCTGAAGCCCTGAACGCCCAGGGCGTGGAATGATGGAGGCCGGGAGGCCGCCATGAAGGACACGCTGGTGCCGGGCCTGGTCCGCGAGCTGCGCTTCACCGTGACGCCCTCCAAGACCGTGCCCGCCCTCTACCCCGAGTCCCCGGGCTTCCGCGCCATGCCCGAGGTCTTCGCCACGGGCTTCCTCGTGGGCTTCCTGGAATGGGCCTGCGTGGAGCTGATCGCGCCGCACCTCGACGAGGGCGAGCAGAGCCTGGGCACGCAGATCTCGGTCAGCCACGAGGCCGCCACGCCGCCGGGCTTCGAGGTGGTGGCCAAGGCCAAGCTCGTGGGGATCGAAGGCCGGCGCCTGCGCTTCGAGGTGGAGGCCCGGGACGGCGTGGACCTCGTCTCCCGGGGCACCCACGAACGCGCCGTGATCCTGCGCTCGAAGTTCGACGCCAGGCTCGCGGAGAAGGCCTCCCGAGGGGCGGGCGCATGATCGGCGACCTGCGGCGCCTCCTGGCCCGGGAACTCGCCACCCTGCGCCGGGAGGTGGAGGCCTACCCCGACGACGCCAGCCTCTGGACGGCGGTGCCGGGCCTTCCCAACAGCGGCGGGAACCTCGCGCTGCACCTCTGCGGCAACCTGCGCCACTTCATCGGCGCCGGCCTGGGCCGCACGGGCTACGTGCGGGACCGGGAGGCGGAGTTCAGTGCGAAGGACGGCAGCCGCGCGGAGCTCGTGGCGGAGATCGGCCGCGCCGCCGCCGACGTGGAGGCCGCCCTGCGGGACCTGGACCCCGCCCGGCTCCGGGAACCCTTCCCCCTGGCCGTGGGCGGGATCCATCCCCCGGCGGGCCGCTTCCTGTTGCACCTCCTGAGCCATCTCGCCTTCCATCTCGGCCAGCTGGACTACCACCGCCGCGCCGCCACCGGCGACCCGAAGGGCGCCGGCGCCCTGGGCGTGGCGGACCTCCTGGATCCGGCCTGACATGCCCCTCAAGGCCTTCCTGCCCCGCCTGGATCCGCGCAAGCGCATCGCGTCCCTCTTCCTCCTGCCGGACTGCGCCATGGCCTGCGCCTTCTGCGGCAGCGCCGCGGGCTTCGACACCCTCTCGCGGGCCCAGGCCGAGGGCGTCCTGGCGGACCTCGCGGCCCAGGGCCTGCGCAACGTGGTGCTGGGGGGCGGCGAGCCCCTGCAGTGGCCCCACGACCTCGGGGACCTGGCGCGGCTCGCCAAGGGCATGGGCTTCACCGTGCAGCTCTGCACCAACGGCACGCGCCTGCCCGGGGACCTCGCCGGCCTCGGGGCCGTGGACCGCTTCATCCTGCCCCTGGAATCCGACGACCCGGAGGCCCATGACCGGCTCCGGCGGCACCCCGGCGGCCACCACGCCCTGGTCTGGCGGCGCCTGGAGGCCCTGCGGGAGGCCGGCCGCGAGATCACCCTCTCCACCGTGGTCACCCGGGAGAACCTGGAGCACCTCCCTGGGCTCGCGGTCCAGCTGAGGGACTTCCAGGCACGGGGCGCGCGGCTCCACGCGTGGCACCTCTACCGCTTCCTGCCCATCGGCCGCGCGGGGGCACGCAACGCCGAGCGCCTGGCGACGGGGACCGCGGCCTACCGCGCCGCGGTGGAGACGGTGCGCCAGGCGGCCCTGGGCTTCCCCGTGTACCGCCGCAGCGACATGGTCCACGCCTCCTCGGTGGCCTACGTGTGGGCGGAGGACGGCGTGTTGAAGGTGGGCTGAGCCCCGGGCCTCAGGCCCGCCGGCGGAGGAGCACCACCGCGTGGCCGAAGCGGGCGCGCGGCGCCCGGCGCAGCTTGTCCGCGACGGCCTCGCCGCACAGCGCCCCCAGGACGGCCTCCGCGTCGGCGGCGGAGGGGAAGCGCAGCTCGGTCTCCAGGGTCTCCGCCACCTCGAAGCCGTGCTCCTCCAGCAGCGCCTTCACCCCGGGCTCGGCGCCGTAGCCCGCGCAGTCCCGCAGCGCCTGGAAGTCGCCCGCCCAGTGGTTCTCCACCAGCCAGGCCGAGCCCCCCGGCCGCAGCACCCGCAGGGCTTCGGCGACGGCGGCGGCCCGGGCCGCGGGCCGCAGGTAGGCCAGCACCCAGGTGGCGAGGTAGCGGTCGACGCAGCGGTCGCGCAAGGGCAGGGACTCGGCCCGGGCCCGGACGAGCCCGAGGCCCGGGTTCGCGGCGGCGGCGAGGGCCAGGAGGCCCGGGCTGGGGTCCGTGGCCACGTAGCGGCCGCAGGCCCGGGCCAGCTCGGCGGTGTAGCGTCCCGTGCCGCAGCCCACCTCGACGGCCGTGGCGCCCGCGAGGGCCGCGAGGGCCCGGAGCCGCTCGACGATGCGGCCTTCAGGATCCTCCGCCCGCGCGAAGGCCGCGAAGATCTCGGGGTGTTCGATGTAGATTCGGGGCCAGTGTTCGACGGGGGGCATGGCGGAGCCTCAGGGCGCGTAGAGGGCGTCGGCCTCCCAGGGCGCGAGCTTGGGGACCCGCAGTTCGCCCTCGGGCCGGTCGGCGCCCGCGCGCAGGTCCAGGTGGATGCGCCCGGCGTAGGGGGCGCCGTCCCGGAGCCGGATGATCTTGGTGGTGAAGAGGCAGGAGCCCTCCTCCAGGGCCGTGAGCCAGTGCACGTTCCGCCGCCCGTCGGTGACGGTGGACCAGGCGCCGGGCCGTTGCACCTCGTCCATCGCCGGCCGCAGCACCATGTCCGCCGGGCCCTCCGCCACCTTCTCGAACTGTCGCACCCGGAAGGCCCCCGAGAGCACCAAGAAGGTGCTGACCATGTTGAGGTGGGCGTGGGGCGGGATGCTGCCTCCAGGCCGCACCCAGGCCAGCTTGGTGATGACCCGGCGCGGGGGCTCGGGGCCCGGGCGCGGGGGCCCGGCGTCCACCGCCAGGGGGCGGAAGGCCTCGCCCCGGCCCCGGAAGTCGAGGTGCGGCAGCGCCGCCAGCCGCGCCGCGAAGCCGATGCGCGCCTTGAGGGCCTCCAGGTCCAGGGCCGGGAAGTGGCGGTCCATGGCCTCGCGCCAGGCCTCCTGGCCGAGCCGGCCTTCCGCCAGCGCCCGTCCCAGGTCCAGGTATTGGGCGAGCCAGCGGTCGAGGGCGGGCATGGGCCCGGACGGAGGCGCCGCCGCGGGGGCGAGGAAGGTGAAGGTGGCCATGGCTGACGCCAGTCTAGGGCCTGGGGCGGCCGGGGGTCCTCCCTCCGCCCCCCAGGTCTCCCGGCCTCGCGGGGCCCGGAGGCGGGACCGGGGCCCCGCGTCACGGTGGTGGAGGCGGTTCCCGCCGGGCCCGGCGCGGGCAGGGGCCTTCCGCGCGGAGGCGGGGGCGGACCGTGTCGCCGACGGTCCGCGCGGCCTGGGAGGGTGGAGGCAGGTCCTCCCGGAGCCTGCATGCCCGATCGTCGCGCCCACCTCCTCCTCCGCGTTGCCGTCGCGGTCCTCCTCGGGATCCACGGCTTCTACCGCCTGGGGGTGATGGGGCCTCCGGACTTCGGGGCCTTCCTCGCCTCGAAGGGGGTCCCCTTCGGGACCGGCCTTGCCTGGGGCATCACGGTCTACGAGATGGCGGGGAGCGTGCTCCTGGCCTCCGGCCGGCTGGTGCGTCCCGTGGCGGCGGGCTTCATGGCGATCCTCGCGGGCGGGATCGCGCTGGTGCACGCCCGGGAGGGCTGGTTCGTGGTGGGCGGGGGGCGCAACGGCGTGGAGTACAGCGTGCTGCTGCTGGCCTGCCTGGCCTGCCTCGTCCTCGCCGAGCGTCCGGCGGCACCCCCGGCGCCCGGGGAGGCCTGAGCGCTCAGTCCAGCCCCAATTCCTCCAGCCGCGCCTCGTCGAGGCCGAAGGCGTGGCCGATCTCGTGCATCACCGTGATGGCGATCTCCTCGGCCAGTTCCTCCGGGTCCCCGAAATCCTCCTCCAGGGGGCCGCGGAAGAGGAGGATGCGGTCCGGCAGCAGCCCGGGGTCGGCCCCCCGCTCCGTGAGGGGCGTGCCCAGGAAGACGCCGTAGAGGGACTCGCCGGGGTCCATGCCGAGGGAGGCCAGCAGCTCGGCGTCCGGCCAGTCCTGGACCTCGAGGCGCACATGGTCCAGGTGGCGGCGGAAGTCGCCGGGGATGGCGGCCAGGGCCTCGTCCACCCGGGCGAGGAAGGGGTCGCTTCGGCGCACCATGGGATGGGGGGCTCAGGTCCTGGGGATGTCCTTGGTGGCCTCGTAGACGACGGTGCGCTGCTCCTTCTGGACCAGGCGCGCCTGGTAGGTGGCGCGCTTCCCCGCGGCGTCCACCTTCACCGTGGCCTCCAGGCGGGAGCCGCTCACCGGCTCGTCGAGCACCGCGCTCCCGGATTTCCCCGCCAGGACCCGGAAGGGCCGCGTGGTGAGGGTGCCGCGTCCCATCTGGTCGGTGACCGAAGCGATGCAGACGAAGCCCGCCGTCGCGTCGGGGCTGATTTCGAGCATGAAGCGGTAGCGGCCGTAGCCGCTGGCGTCCGCGGGCTCCGGGGTCCGGCAGGCCGCGAGGGCGGCGAAGGCGAGGACCGCGGGAAGGAGGGCTCGGCGCACGGAATCTCCGGGGGGCTGGAAGCTACGGTGGCAGGATCGGCCCTGGAGTTCCAGGCGCCGCGCCGGCGGAGGCCTCCGCCGGGCCCGCTGCGGGCGCGCGGCCGAAGACGCGCTCGTAGGCGATCCAGTGGACCCCGAGGGTGAGGGGCATCACCAGGAAGGCCCCGACGTAGCAGAGCAGCAGCCCGAGGAAGGTGAGGGCGAAGGTCGCGAGGGCCAGGACCACCAGGCCGCCGAGGTTCGCCCAGGCCGCGCGGAAGCTCAGCTTCACGGCGTCCATCCCGGCGAGGCCGCGGTCGGCGATGAGGGGGAAGGCGAAGGTGAAGAGGAGGTTCACCAGGATGGAGGCCAGCATGATGAGGGCGACCAGCCCGGCCCAGAGCAGGCACAGGCCCGCGGCGGCGCCCCCGGCCAGCCCCTCCGAATGCTGCCCCGCCGCCGCGAGGCCCACGGTGCCGAACACCGCGCCGAAGATCAGGACGAAGACCACGGGAAGGATCACCACGAGGCTGGCGGCCATCATCAACAGGGCCGCCAGGAAGGCGTCCATGAAGCGGTCGAAGCCCTTGAAGAGGAGGTCGAAGCGGACCTCCTCGCCCCGCGCCCGCGCCCGGTGGCAGAGGAAGATGCCCACCATCATCGGCCCCATCAGGATGCCCATGGGGCCCAGCCCGCCGACGAGGACGCCGACGAAGGTGACGCCCAGGAAGAGCCCGTAGTGGTCCTTGATCCGCGCCCAGGCCTCGGCATAGAGCGCCCCGGGGGCGAGGCTGGCCCGGACGAAGGTCGGGTCGGGGGCGGGCTCGGCCATGGCGGCTCCCTGGGTGCTACTGCACGTCGCTGACACGGCCGTTGAGGAAGGTGACCTTCAGGGCGCCGTAGACGTGGATCTTCTTGGCGCCCAGGTCCACGGTGTTCTTCGGGCGCCCCAGGATGGCCTCCACCTCGGCGGGGGTCATGCCGAGGGTCACGGTGCCCGGCGCCGGGCCGTCGGCCGGGCCCTGGGCGATGACCGCCTGCTCGGCGGCGTTGGCCTCCTTGGCGGCGGTGGCCAGCTCCGCGGCGGCCTGCGGGTCCGCCTGCAGGGCCGAGGCGAAGGGGGAGGCGGTGCTGCCGGCGGCGTCGGCGGGCAGGGGGGGCAGGCCCTCCTTGCCCGAGCCCTCCTGGAGCTGGGCGAGGCCCTGGTCCACGGTGGCCTGCATGTGGTTCTGCATCTCCTGCAGGTCCGCGATGCGGATGGAGAGAGCGGTGCCCTTGGGGCAGGCGGCGTTGCGGCTGGCCATGACCCAGACGTCGGCCCACTCGGCGGTGGGGGAGGGCGTCTGCAGGACCTGCAGGACGTCGCCCTCCACCAGCGGGCATTCGTCGATGCCCACGTGGGCCGTGATGGGCGAGTTCACGAGGAAGACCCGGGGACCCTTCGCACTGAAGATGGCGGGGACCTCCGCGGCGCTCATGGCGCTCTGGGCGGGCGCACGTTCGTAGCGCTCCTCCTCCATCCGGGCCTCGTCCATCTGGCGGCGCACCTCGTCGGCGATGGCCTGCTTCACCTCCGGCGTCAGGGGCGTGCTGGTGCCGTAGGTGACCGGGGGCGCCGCGCTGCTCACGTTCTGGGCGACGAAGGCCGCCTCCAGGGTGCTGGCGATGAGGAAGTCCGCGAGCCAGAGGGAGGGGCTCACGTAGGTGGGATAGGGGGTGAAGTAGCCGCCGTAGTAGCCGTACCAGGGCCGCGCCTCCCAGCCCCAGCGCCAGCGCACCGGGCGGGCCCAGGGGCGGTAGACCCAGGTGTAGAAGGCCGGGCGGTAGTAGCGGGGCCGCGCGTAGACGGCGTAGGTGTAGGCGCCGGAGGTCCAGGGCCGGTAGATCCTCGGGTGGACCACGCCGTTGATCACGTAGGTCCGCTGCACCAGGGTGACGTTCCGCACCACCACGGGGCGCTGGACGTAGCCGGCGCGGCCGGTGGCATTGGCGACGATGAGGCGGTTGCCGGGCCGGGTGACCTCCACGATGCGGGTGCCCGTGGAGGTGTGGCGGATGACGGCGCCGGTGGTGGTGTGGACTTCACGGATGGCGCCCGTGGCGGTGCGGTGGATCTCGGCGCCGTCCTTGGTGCGCACGACGATGCGGGGCGGCGCGGTCCGCGCGGCGGGGGCGGGCGTCGGGGCGGGCCTG
>JBDIBF010000064.1:0-16301 GCA_039812765.1 Holophagaceae bacterium | reverse complement strand
GCCGGCACGGCCACGGCCGCGGGCAGGGCCGCCGGCAGCGGCGCGGCCAGGGCCGGGGCGGGGGCCGCGTAGACCACCGGGGCCTGGGCGTGGGGGCTGTCCTTGCGGATGCGGAACTTCATCGCCCCGGCCTCGAACTCGAACTCCTGGAAGGCCTCCTTGGCCACCATGCTGATGAGGGACTTGATCTCCTCGAGGCCGACCTCCTGGGCGTTGAGGTTGGCGGGCCTGGGGGCGGGGCGGGCGGATTTCGGGGCCGTCCTGGCGGCGGGGTTCTTCTTGCGGCTGGGTGCGCTCATGGGGACCTTCTCTTGTCGTCGGGTAGGGTCTGAAGGATAGCGGCCCGGAGTGGTGCGGTGGTACTCAGGCGTCCGTTCCGGGCTCTTCCTCCGGGAGGGCCGCAGGGGCCTTGGCGGCCGCGGAGGAAGCCGGCTTGGCGCGGTGGCGGGGACCGGTTTCTTCCGGCCGGAACTCCTTTCGCGCCGCGTCCAGGATGCCGTTCAGGAACTGCGTGCCCTCGGCGTCGCTGAACTCCTTCACGATCTCCAGGGCCTCGTTGATGATGATCGGGAAGGGGATCTCCTTCTGGAACATCAGCTCGAAGAGCCCCAGCCGCAGCAGGTTCCGGTCCACCACCGCCATGCGGTGGATCTTCCAGTGCTCGGCGTACTTGGAGAGCACCGGATCGATCTCGTGGAGGTGGGAGTGCACCCCGTCCACCAGGCGGCGCGCGTAGTAGAAGGCGTCCCGGTTGAGGTCCTGGAGCGCGTAGAAGCCCGCGAAGACCTGGTCGGGCTGGTAGTCCGTCAGATCCATGGCGTAGAGCATCTGCAGGGCGTATTCCCGGCCCCGGCGGCGGACGCCCATTACTTCCTGCCCTTGGCGAGCTGCCGGGAGAGGTCCACGAGCTCGAGGAGGGCCATGGCCGCCTCCCAGCCCTTGTTGCCCATCTTGGTGCCGGCCCGCTCGATGGCCTGGTCGATGGTGTCGGTGGTCAGCACGCCGAAGACCGTGGGGACGCCGGTCTCCAGGCCCACCATGGCGGTGCCCTTGGTGACCTCGGAGGCGATCATGTCGAAGTGGGGCGTGCCGCCGCGGATCACGCAGCCCAGCACCGCGATCCCGGCGTACTTCCCCGAGCGCGCGGCCTGGAGGGCCACCTGGGGCAGCTCGAAGCTGCCGGGAACCTTGATCAGGTCCACCTGGTTCTCGGATCCCCCGTGGCGGAGGATGCAGTCCGTGGCGCCGCCCACCAGGCGGTCCACGATGAACTCGTTCCAGCGCGCGGCGACCAGGGCGAATCGGTCGCCCTTGTCCACGCGCAGATGGCCCTCAAAGATCCCCATGGGAACCCCCCGAAAGGTGGTTTGCAGTCGCACAGGTTAGCACAGGGGAGGGGAATTCCTCCCGTCCTCGTCATCCCAAGGACACCAGATCGGCCAAGGAACCATGGGTCATCGTTGGGATGGCCAGGCCCATGCAGATGCTAGTTATGCTCGGTTCGGATGGGGGGCGGAGAGAATGCGAATCATCCCGGGGTTCAAGGAAGGATGTCTCTGGCGGAGGGCATTTCTCGGCTGGTTCAATGGCGTGATTGCCCTAGGCACGCGCGTGACACCCTTGAACGCCCAGGAAATCCAGGGGCCCGTCGTATCGGTCATGTACGTCCAGGACCACAAACACGCCAAGGGTCGGCCCGGCGCCCAGTGGTGGGATGGCGGGGATCTGTACACCCATTACCAAGGGAGCGAAGAGCCGGGACGAGGCATGATCCAGTGGATCATGCGTGAGTCAGCGAGCGGTAGACCGGCTGAACGGCTTGACCTCCCTGATTGGACGCGAAGCGTGAGTGTCGTGGATGGTTCGGTGTGGGTGTTCACTCGCTGGTACTACATTCCGTCCTTGGCCGACATTCGAAGCGGCAAGGCGAACAAGGTGATGTCCGATCCTTCCCAACGCGAAGCCCAAGAGGGCACGTTGCGCCGTTCCCGTGATTTCAAAGCCTGGGAGCAAATCGGGGTCTTTCAAGAATCCCCACAACAGTGGGTCCATCGGGTCGAGCCGCTCGACGGGAAACGATTTCTCCTCGATGGCGGGTTTCTGGAGAGTGGTCAGGCCTCTGGGCATGCCATTGGGGAGATCGATGCGAAGGGCGCCTTGAAGGTCATGGGGCTGGTTCCAGCCTCGGTCTATGGCTCCCCCATTTTCGAGTCGGCCCAATCTCCAAATGGGAGTCAATTTCCTCGCATCGCAGGATGGGCGCGAGGGACGTACTTCAATCTCTACAGGCGTTCGAAGGAAACCATCCTTTGCGCCTCCGTCGCACAGGGATGGCTTCTCGAATTCGACGGAGTCACGGGCAATTTCAGGCGCTTCTTTTCACTGTATCCGTCTCCATCGTTGGAAGAGCTCGGGGCTTCAAAGGCCGTTCTCGATTCCATTCTCTCGGACATGCAGCCCAGGCCCGATGGCACCTTCCTCCTGGCGGGCCGGGACGCGGAATTCGCGAAGCAGGCCAACAGGTCCACCATCTCCTCCATCAAGGAATCAGAATCGCGGTATGCGAAGGGCGTATCAGAATTTCCTGCTCTCGTTTGGTGGACATACGACCCTCGAGGAAGAGTCCTCGAAAAATCCACCACTCCGACCGGCGCACCGGCCCGGCTGACGGGTGGGTCCGAGCCGTATACCTTCTCCTTGAAAGTCACGGGAGAGGGGCCGCGTCGGGAAAAACCTTAGGAGGCCCCTCAGCCCGTGTGGCGGCGGGGCCGGGCCCCGAGCTTCCGCGCCTGGATGTGGATCTGGATGCGGCCCTTGCGCTGCAGGCGCCGCGCCTCGGGCGCGCGCACCGGCGCGCCGAGGACCTTGTAGGCCGCCGCCATGTCGGCGCACAGGGCCACGCGGCCCTCCTCGTCCCTCAGGCCCGCGCGCTCGAGCAGGCGGCGGGCCTGGGGCTGCAGGCCCACCAGCACCGCCAGGATGTGGTGCCGGTTGAGCTCCTGGATCGCGCTCTCGAAGGCCACGAGGCCGGTGGCGTCGATGGTGGGCACCCGCTCCAGGCGGAACACCACGGCGCGGGTGGCGGCGTCGATGGCCCGCAGGGCGCCCATGGCGCGCTCGGCGGCGCCGAAGAAAAGCGGCCCGGTGATGTCGTAGAGCACCACGCCGGCGGGCAGGGGGCCCGGCAGCGCGCCAGGGTCCACCTCCGCCATCTCGCCCTGGGTGGTGGAAGCCATGCGCCGCATGAAGAGCAGGGACGCGAAGACCACGCCCACGCCCACCGCGATCACCATGTCGAAGACCACGGTGAGGCCGAAGCAGGTGAGCAGCACCGCGACGTCGCTGCGGGGGGCCACCTTCACCGTGTGGATGAAGTGCTCGGCCTCGCTCATGTTCCAGGCCACCAGCAGCAGCAGCGCGGCCAGGCTGGCCATGGGCACGTAGGCGATGAGGGGGGCCAGCAGCAGCACGATGAGCAGCAGGGTCAGCGCGTGGACCATGCTCGCGACGGGGCTGCGCCCGCCGGAGCGGAAGTTCGTCGCCGTGCGGGCGATGGCGCCGGTGGCGGGGATGCCGCCGAAGAAGGGCGCCACGAGGTTCGCGACCCCGAGGCCCATCAGCTCCGCGTCGGGGTCGTGCTTGGTGCGGGCCATGCCGTCCGCCACCACCGCCGAGAGCAGGGACTCGATGGCCCCCAGCATGGCCACGGCGAAGGCGCCGGGCAGGAGCTGGCGCACGAGGCCCAGGCTCAGCTCCAGGGGCTCGCCGCCGGGCCCGGGCAGGTGCCAGGGCAGCAGGGGCAGGGGCGGAAGGCGCGGCACGCCGGGCACCAGCACCCCGCCCACCAGCGTGTGGAAGCGGCTGCCGATGGTCTCCACGTGGAAGCCCGGGACGAAGCGCAGGAGCAGGAAGGCCGCCAGGCCCGCGAAGGGCAGCGCGATGAGGGGGGCCGGGACCGGGCGCAGGTAGCGGGGCAGCACGCGGATCAGCCACCGCTTGGGCAGGCGGGGCACCAGGAGGATCGCCAGGGTCGTGGCCGCCACCAGGGCCTCCCACCCGGAGGCCGTGGGCAGGGCCCGCGCCATGGCGGCCACGCGCTCGACGAAGTGCTCGGGCAGGCGCTCGATGCGCAGACCCAAGACGTCCTTCACCTGGAGCGTCCCGATGACCACGGCGATGCCGGCGGTGAAGCCCGTGGTGACGGGATGCGGGATGTACTCGATGAGGGAGCCCAGCCGCAGCAGGCCCAGGGCCAGCAGGATCCCGCCGGCCATCAGCCCCGTGAGGAGCAGCCCGCCGAGGCCGAACCTCGCCTGGATGGGGGCCAGCAGCACGATGAAGGCGGCCGTGGGCCCCACCACCTGGATGCGCGAGCCGCCCAGCAGCGCGGCGATGAAGCCCGCCACGATGGCGGTGTAGAGGCCCTGCTGGGGCGGCGCGCCCACGGCGATGGCGAGGGCCATGGCCAGGGGCAGGGCCACCACGCCCACCACGAAGCCCGCCATGGCGTCCTTCTTGAACTGCGCCGCGGTGTAGCCCTCCCGCAGGACGGCCCGCAGGGCCGCCGCCGGCAGTCGGGTGAGGGGCGGGCCGTCGCCCGGGTCGTGGTCGTAGGTCCGGGCCATCGGCTTCAGGTCTCCGAGAAGAAGAATCGGGCTTCCAGGTCGTCGGCCTCCATGGCGTGGACGAGGCTGTCGGTGGCCTCCCGCAGCTCCGCCACCCGGGTCGAGGTCATGGCCTGGAGGGCGTGGAGGAGCTGGCCGTGGGCGGGGTGGGGCGCCTTCCCCAGGAGCGCCGCGCCCGCGGGGGTGAGGCGGATGGAGACGCGGCGGCGGTCGCCGGGGTCCTGCAGGCGCTCCGCCAGCCCGCGGGACTCGAGCCGGTCCAGCACGCCCACCACGGTGCTGCCGCCGAGGTACATGCGCTCCGCCAGCTCCTTCAGGGCGAGGGGGCCCGAGCGCCCCAGCTCCCAGAGGGCCCAGAGCTGCGGTCCCGTGATGCCGTACTCCCGCTCCACGGAGGCGGCGTAGATCTGCAGGGCCTTCACCATGCGGCGGAGGTTCTGCATCACCGCCTCGATGTCCTGGGCCTTCCGCGGCTTGGGGTTCGGGGTTCGGGCGGGCATGAAGGCTCCCGGATCGCGGAGGGGATCAGCGCGGCGCCTGGCGCTGGAGGCGCAGGCGGACGCGGAGGTCGTGGACGACGGGCCGCCAGGCCAGCACCAGGAGGAAGGCGGCGCAGAGGGCGGTCACCTTGAAGCCCACGTGCTTGAAGCCCAGCGCGCCGGCGAGGCCGCCGGCGAAGAAGGACACGAGGATGAGGCCGTGGAGCTTCAGCCGGTCCCGGTTGGCCAGCACCGGGTCCACCCCCTTGCGCCTCGAGCGGTTGACGTAGACCAGGCGGCTGAGCTCGGTGCCCAGGTCCGTGACGATGCCCGTCATGTGGGTGGTGCGCACCTCGGCGTTGGAGATGGTGGTCACCGCCGCGTTGTGCATCCCCATGATGAAGGAGAGCAGGATCACCGTGGCGGGCAGGTAGAACTCCACCCGCGCGTTCAGCCGCGAGCCCGTGAACCCGAAGACCAGCAGCAGGCCGGCCTCGATCATCAGGCTGAGGGCGCAGGGGCTGCGGAAGCGGCGCCGGCGGCCGAGGCTGATGAGCAGCCCCGCGGCGAAAGCCCCGGCGAGGAAGGACAGGACGATGCCGAGGGCGCCGAGGGCGAGCTGGGGATGGCCCAGGGCCAGCTCGTCGGAGAGGCGGGAGACGGCGCCCGTCACGTGGGAGGTGTAGGCCTTCACCGCCAGGAAGCCGCCGGCGTTGACGGCCCCGGCGATGAAGGCGAGGGACCAGGCGAGCTGGCGGTTGAGGCGCTTGTCCCGCTCCCCGTGCTGCCTCGTGAGCAGCTTCGCGTCCAGGGGCAGCAGGTCCAGGGTGCGGTCCAGGACCCGGCCCAGGCCGTGCTGGAGGTCCGCCGTGAGGACCTTCCCCCGGAGCAGCCGGACCGTGCGCTTGCGGGCGAGGCGCACGAGGCGGCGGGCCGAGGCCGGGCTCACGGGGATCCCACCCTGGTTACGCCGACCATCCTGACCTCCGGGCCCGAAATCATTCTAATACGAATAGCTCGGGAACGAAGGGTTTCGGCCCGCCTCAGGCCGGCCGGGCCGCCAGCCGCGCCTCCAGCTCCGCGATGCGGGCCTTGAGGGGCGCGAGGGCCTCCGCCACCTGCTCCGGGTCGTAGCGGGGCGTGATGTGCTGCGGGCAGTTCCAGTCGAAGCCCTCGATGTCGAGGATGAAGAGGCGCTCGGCCCGGGGGGGCAGGCTCCCGCCCAGGCGGCGCTCGCCCTCGGCGGGGTGCTGCCGCAGGTCGAGGACCTTCGCGCGGCCGAGGATCTTGAGCCGCGCCTGCTGGGCGTAGTCCATGAGGAAGAGGGCCACCCGCGCGTCGCCCTCCAGGTTGCCGACGCTCACGAGCTGGCGGTTGCCGCCCAAATCGGCGAAGGCCAGCGTGTGGGCGTCGAGCACCTGGAGGAAGCCCCTGGGTCCGCCCCGGTGCTGGATATAGGGCCAGCCGTCCTCGGTGACGGTGGCCATGTAGAAGCTGTCCCGGTCCGCGATGAAGGCGCGCTCCTCCGGGCCGAGGGCGTCGGGTTCTCCTCCGCTCGGGACCGCGAAGGACCGCCCGTAGGCGGCCTCCTCGGCCTTTCGGACCTTTGGGGTGAAGACGCGCTCCATGAATTTCCGGGCCATGGGGATCTCCTTCATGCGGGTTCCGGGAAGGGACGGATTCGGAATCAGAAGTTGACGAGCCGGTAGCCCCGGGCGAGGTAGTCCCCCAGGCTGATGACCTTGCCGACGCCGGGGATGGCGAGCTCGCCGGTCACCGGCAGGCCGGTGGCCCGGGCCCCGTCGGCGGCGCCGAAGGCCGCGGCGCAGCCGCCGCAGACGCCGGCCACCTTGTCCCGCACCGCGCGGAAGAGGGCGTTGAAGGCGCGTCCGAGGGCCTCCTCGGATCCGCCCTTGGGATCGGAGAAGAGGACGATGGCGGTCTTGCTCATGGAGTCTCCTGGATGGACCGAACGATCGGTACAGTTTCAATCCTAGGACCCGGATTCCCGCCGTCAAGGGTTATTTGTACCGATCGTTCGGTGTACCCTTTCCCCATGAGCGGCGAACGTTCCACCCGGGAAGGGATCCTGCTGGGCCTCATGGACGAGTTCCGGGGCTGCGGCTTCGACGGCGTCTCCCTGAGCCGCATCTCCGAGGTCACGGGCCTGGGCAAGGCGAGCCTCTACCACCACTTCCCCGGCGGGAAGGGCGAGATGGCGGAGGCCGTCATGGCCCTCGCAGGAACCTGGCTGGAGGCGAACGTCTTCGCCCCGATGGAGGGGAGCGGCGAGCCGGCCGCCCGTCTGGCCTCGGTGCTCAAGGCCCTGGACGGGTTCTACGCGGGCGGTTCGAAGTCCTGCCTCCTGGACGTCATGCCCCTGGGCGGCAGCCCGGCGGTGCGCTCGGCGGTGAAGGCGGTGCTGCAGCGGCTGCAGGGCGGCTTCGAGCGCCTGGTCCTGGACGCGGGCCTGCCGAAGGCCGAGGCCCGCGTCCGGGCCGAGGGCGCCCTGGTGGCCCTCCAGGGGAGCCTGGTGGTGGCCCGGGGCCTGGGGGACACGGCCCCCTTCGCCCGGGCCGTGAAGGCCCTGCGCCGGGACTTCCTGCGCCCCGCCTGAGGGCCCGCCGGGTGTAGGGGTGCGGCGCCGCCTGCGTGATCCGGGTCGGCGGGCCGGGGCGCTACACTGGAATTTCGCGTCCGAGGAGTCCCGCCATGGCCCAGATCGAGTCCACGCCCGCCTTCGTGAAGGCCGTCTACGAGAAGATGGAGGCCAACATCAGGACCGTCCGGCAGCGCCTCAACCGGCCCCTCAGCCTCGCGGAAAAGATCGTCTACGGGCACCTTGACGACGCGGCGCACCAGGAGATCGTGCGGGGCAAGTCCTACCTGGACCTGCGCCCGGACCGCGTGGCCATGCAGGACGCCACGGCCCAGATGGCCCTGCTGCAGTTCATGAGCTCGGGCCTGCCGGAGGCCGCGGTGCCCTCCACCGTGCACTGCGACCACCTGATCCAGGCGGAAGTGGGCAGCGCGAAGGACCTGGAGCGCGCGAACACGGAGAACCGCGAGGTCTACGACTTCCTCTCCTCGGTCTCCAACAAGTTCGGCCTGGGTTTCTGGAAGCCCGGCAGCGGCATCATCCACCAGGTGGTGCTGGAGAACTACGCCTTCCCCGGCGGCATGATGATCGGCACCGACTCCCACACGCCTAACGCGGGCGGGCTGGGCATGATCGCCATCGGCGTGGGCGGCGCCGACGCGGTGGACGTGATGGCGGGCCTGCCCTGGGAGCTGAAGGCGCCCAAGCTCATCGGCGTGAAGCTGACGGGCAAGCTGAGCGGCTGGGCCTCCCCCAAGGACGTGATCCTCAAGCTGGCGGGCATCCTCACGGTGAAGGGCGGCACCGGCGCCATCGTGGAGTACTTCGGCGAGGGCGTGGACTCCATCTCCTGCACGGGCATGGGCACCATCTGCAACATGGGCGCGGAGATCGGCGCGACCACATCGGTCTTCCCCTTCAACCACCGCATGAGCCAGTACCTGCGCGCCACCAGCCGCGTGGCGCTGGCCGAGCTGGCGGAGGCCTTCGCGGAGCACCTGAAGGCCGACGAGGGCTGCGAGTACGACCAGGTCATCGAGATCAACCTTTCGGAACTGGAGCCCCACATCAACGGCCCCTTCACGCCGGACCTGGCCTGGCCGCTCTCGAAGTTCGCGGCGGCGGTGAAGGAGAAGGGCTACCCCGAGGAGCTGAAGGTCGGCCTCATCGGGAGCTGCACCAACTCCAGCTACGAGGACATGGAGCGCGCCGCCAGCCTGGCGAAGCAGGCCCTGGCCCACGGGCTGAAGGCCAGGAGCGAGTTCATGATCTCCCCGGGCAGCGAGCAGATCCGCGCCACGATCCAGCGGGACGGCCAGATGGAGGTCTTCACGCAGGTGGGCGGCGTGGTGATGGCCAACGCCTGCGGGCCCTGCATCGGCCAGTGGAAGCGCCACGACGTGAAGAAGGGCGACCGGAACTCCATCATCACGTCCTTCAACCGCAACTTCGCGGCCCGCAACGACAGCAACCCGGACACCCACGCCTTCGTGGCGAGCCCGGAGATCGTGACGGCCTTCGCCATCGCGGGACGCCTCACCTTCAACCCGGTGACGGACTCGCTCACCGCCGCCGACGGCTCGACCTTCAAGCTGGATCCCCCCAGCGGCGAGCAGCTCCCCCACAAGGCCTTCGACCCCGGCGCGAACACCTACCAGCCGCCGGCGGCGGACGGCTCCAAGGTGCAGGTGATCGTGGATCCCGCCAGCCAGCGCCTGCAGCTCCTGGAGCCCTTCAAGCCCTGGGAAGGCAGCGACCTCACGGACATGCCCATCCTCATCAAGGCCAAGGGCAAGTGCACCACGGACCACATCAGCATGGCGGGCCCCTGGCTGAAGTTCCGCGGCCACCTGGACAACATCAGCAACAACCTGCTCATCGGCGCCATCAACTTCTTCAACGGCGAGGCCAACAAGGTGAAGAACCAGCTCACCGGCGAGACCGGCGAGGTGCCGGCCACGGCGCGGGCCTACAAGGCCGCGGCCCAACGTGGAGAATTGGGCGGCTGGGTGGTGATCGGCGACGAGAACTACGGCGAGGGCTCGAGCCGGGAGCACGCCGCCATGGAGCCGCGCCACCTCGGCGGCCGGGCCATCATCGTGAAGAGCTTCGCCCGCATCCACGAGACCAACCTGAAGAAGCAGGGCATGCTGCCCCTCACCTTCGCGGACCCCGCCGACTACGACAAGCTCCAGGAGGACGACCGCGTCTCCATCCTCGGCCTCACGGACTTCCAGCCCGGCGTGCCGCTCACGATGGTGGCGAAGCACAAGGACGGCAGCGAGGACCGCATCACGTTGAACCACACCTACAACGCGCAGCAGATCGGGTGGTTCAAGGCGGGGTCGGCGTTGAACCTGATGGGGCAGAAGAAGCCGTGATGCCCCTGCTCCTGCTCGCACATCCAGCGGTCTTCCAGACGCCGCCCCAGGCCCAGCCCCAGGTCCCGACCCAGGCCCCGGCCTCGAGCCTTCCCCTCGAGGAAGCCGCCCGGCAGCTGATGACCTCCCAGGACTGGAAGGGCCTCGAGGCCCGGTCGCGGAAGGCCCTGGAATCGGATCCGAAGAACGTCGACGCCTGGGCCTTCCTGGGCGCGGCGCTGGCGTCCCAGAATCGGCGGCCCGAGGCCCTCAAGGCCCTGGATGCGGGAGAGCGGCTGGACCCGAAGCACCTCAGGATCCTGGCCCTGCTGGGATTGACCCGGGCGCTGGAGGGCGACCGGGCCGGGACCCTTGCCGTCCTCCCTCGGCTGTCGGCGCAGAGCCTCGAGGCCAACGCCGCCCTCATCCGGGCCCCGGAAGTTTCCGCGTTCCTGAACCAGGGCGAAGTGAAGGTGGTGGATTTCTCCACGGTGCGCATCGAGCTCCAGCCCTACCCACCCCGCTATCCCATCGAGGCCAAGGCCAAGCGTGTGCAAGGCACCGTCATCATCGAAGTCACCGTGGACCGCACCGGCATTCCCGTGGCCTCCCGCGCCGTCGACGGGCCGCCCGAACTTCGGGACACTGCGGAGGTCTACGCCTTGGCCTGGCGCTTCATGCCCTGGACGGATCCGGCGATCCAGCGCTACCGGTTCAAGTTGACGATGCCCTTCCGGCTCCGCTGAATCCAGCTCCCACAACGGACGGCTGAGGGAGGCGTCTAGGATGGAGGACTCGAGTCCCGGAGCCTGCATGCCCGCTGCCCCTTCCAAGGCCTTCCGCCTCACTGTGGTCGTCTTCCGCACCCTCATGGGCCTGCTCTTCCTCTGGTCATCGACGGCCTACTTCTTCGACTACATCAAGGTCCCGGAGATCCCGCCGGGCCCGCTGAAGACCTTCAACGATGGCATGGCCGCCGCGCGCTACATGCTTCCGACGGTGAAGGGCCTGGAGCTGCTTTGCTCCTTCGCCTTCCTGTCGGGGCGGCTGGTGCCCTTCGCCGCGGTGCTCGTCGCGCCCATCATCGTGAACATCCTCTGCGTGGGGATCTTCCTGGCGCCTCCGGGCCTGCCCTTCGGCATCTTCCTGGTGATCGCCAACGGCCTGGTGGCGTGGTACCACCGGGAGCGCTACGTGCCGCTGTTCCGGTCCTGAGATCCGGGCGCGCCAAGGGCCCCTCGCGGGGCCCCGGTGCTGCGTCCGCGGGCTCGCGGCCTGGGGGTCTCAAACCTTCTTGGCCGGCTCGGCGACGGCGGGCGCGGCCTTCTCCTCGGTGACGAGGGGCAGCGCGACCTTGGGGGCCTCCACGGCGGCGGCCGCCACGATCGGGGTCGCCGGGGCCGGAGGGGCCGGGGCGGCGGGCTTGCTGTTGGGATTGGGGTTGGGATTGTTGGACACGAAAACTCCTCATGGGGGCTCGCAGGGAGCACCCGAAACCGGCCCGAGCGGGGGGACCAACCGTCGAAGCTGTTCACGAATCTGCCGACGTTCGCGGGCAGTGACCAGCTCTGGCCATCATGGGCGCAATGTCCGGGATGACGAGAAGTATTTCTGGTCTCCGGCCCCCGTCGCGCAGAGCCCCTGGGCCCGGAAGGCTTAGGCGGATCAATTTTCCCGCGGACCCCGGTGCGGGGGCCACTTGCGCGGGGCTGAAGGCCCAGGCCGGATCGCGTACGGTGGTGCGAGACTGACACGAAGGAGCCGTCCATGCGTGCCCTCGCCGCCCTCCTCCTCGCCCTTCCGCTCCTCGCCGGGCCCTCGGCGAAGGATTTCCTGCCGGGCAAGCGCCTGATCCTCAAGGGCGCCTCCTGGGCGGGCTGGTTCTTCGACGGCGCGGGACAGGCGGAGCGCTACGACGAGATGGACCACCACCCGCCCTTCGAGCCCTCCCTGAAGCTTCGCATCGTGTGGCTCGACGACCGGCGCTTCCTGCTGGTGGAGGACCGGCCCGCGGGGGAGCCGAAGACCTGCCCGCCGCGGATCTGGATGTACGAGGCGGTGAAGCTCGGCCCACGCCAGGTCACGCTGCAGGGGACCTGGCTGGGCTGGGGCGCGCCGAAACGCCAGGGCGAGCCCGAGGTCTACCGCGTGGCGACGCCGGGGGAATGAGCCGCGGATGATGCATCCCGCGTCGGGCCTGGGGTGCCCTGCATCACCATCAGAAGGGTCTGCCCCTGGAATCAGGCCCCTGGTGCCTTTCACCCCGGGTCCAGCGTTGGTACCGCCCTTGCTAGCTGTTCCTGAACTTGCTTCAGGAGACCGCCATGGCGATCCGCCCCGCCCCGTACTGGGTCCTTCCCCTCGCGGCCCTGCTCACGACGGGCTGCACGCCCGTGCGGCTCGCCCTCGGACAGAGGACCCGGCTGGAAGGCCTTCCCATCCAGCGCGTCTCCCTGGACCTGGCGCCGGGGAGTGGCCTCGGCCCCGGGGACTCCGCGGCCCTGGTGGCGACCGCCTCCGCGGCGGATGGGCAGGCATGGGTGACCGAGGGCGCGGGCCACGGGCGGGTGCTCTGGGACAGCTATGAATTGGAAGCCGTAGGGGCCACGGTGAGCCCGAAGGGCATCGTGCGGCTGAACGAGGATCCGCGCGGGCTCGCCACGAGGCCGCCGCGGGTGCGCGCCACCACGCGCACGACGCCCCCCGTGACCTCGGAACTCCTGCTGCCGGTGCGCTACGACCGGGCCTTCCGGGTGGACTTCGCGGGCGCGGCCGGCGCCTCGGGCTTCCCGGGTTTGGACGGCGTGGCGGGGGGCGTGGGCAGCATGGGCTCCCTCGATCCCGAACATCCCTCCGCGGGTGGGGACGGAGGCCCCGGCGGGGACGGCGGCGACGGCGGTTCGGGCTGGGACGGCGGGCCTGGGTCGGACCTTCGCGTCCAGGTGGCCCTGCAGCCCGGGCCCCGACCGCTGTTGCAGGTCAAGGTCGCCTCGGCCAGCCGGGTTCGGTACGTCCTGGTGGATCCCGACGGTGGCTCCCTGCACGTATCGGCGGAGGGGGGTCCGGGGGGTGCCGGTGGTCGAATGGGGCGGGGCGGTTCCGGCGGAACCGGGGGCGCGGGCACCCCTCCGGGCAACCCGGGGTCCCGAGGCCTGGATGGGCGGGACGGCTCCGACGGCCACGGCGGGCCGGGCGGGCGCATCAGGGTGGAGGTGGATCCCTCCGCGCGGCCCTGGCTGAAGGCCCTGACGTTCTCGAACCAGGGCGGGCGCCCGGGCGGCCGCGGCGGCCCGCCGGTGGAGATCGTGGAGGCGACGGTGCCGCCCCTGTGGTGAGACGGTCGCGTCCTACTTCAGCCCGGCGTGCTCGGCCAGCCAGTCGGTCCAGAGCCGCAGGAATTGGCGCACGCGCTGGGGCGGATAGCCGGGGGAGTGGCCGCCGCCGTTCCACATCATGAACTTCACCGGCACGCCGCGGTCCTTGAGGGCGCGGTAGAGCTTGAAGCTCTGGGTGGGCGGGACGCGGTAGTCGCCGGTCATGGAGAGGATCAGGGTGGGCGCCTTCACCTGGTGGGCGTGGCGCATGGGGGACTGGGCCCAGGCGGTCCTCATGCCCTCGCCGCCGTCGAAGGGCAGCACGGGCTTGAAGCCGAGGGAGTAGCGCCAGGCCTGGTTGCCGTCGGAGAAGGCGTACTCGTCGCTGACGTCGGTGACGGCGGCGCCGGCCATGCCGGCCTTCCACACGTCGGGGTAGCGGCCCAGCAGCCACGAGGTCATGTAGCCGCCATAGGACCAGCCGCTCACGAGGATGCGGTCCGGGTCCACGCTCACCTTGGCCTTCACGGCCTCGAGCCCGAGCATGGCGTCCTTGCCGGGGCCTTCGCCCATGTCGCCGGTGATGGAGCGCAGGTAGGCGTTGCCCAGATTGTCGCTGCCCCGGTAGTTGGGGTTGAAGACCAGGAAGCCCCGGGCGGCGAGGAGCTGGTTGAGGAGGCTGAAGCCGGTGCCGCTGGCGGCCTGGGGCCCGCCGTGGATGACGAAGGTGAGGGGATAGGTCCTGCCGGGCTGGTAGTCGACGGGATAGGTGAGGACGCCGTCCTCCTCCTGGCCTTCGGGGCCCTTCCAGGTGACGCGCTCGGCCTTGCCCAGCTTCAGCCCGTCCACCCAGTCGTTGAAGTGGGTCAGGCGGCGCGGCTTCCCGTTCACGCCGTCCATGACGTAGAGCTCGGCGGGGTGGGTGGCGGTGCGGCCGGTGAAGGCCAGGGCGCCGGTCTTCGCCAGGGTCATGTCGATCCAGAAGGACCAGCTGGGGTCCACGTCGCCGGTGTCGAGGCGCCGGGCGGGGCCGTCGAGGGGCTGGAACCAGAGGCCCACGCGCACGCCGTCGTTGCCGCCCACCACGAGGCCCTTGCCGTCGGGGGTCCAGAGCTGGCGGTAGAGGCAGCGGTCGAGGGCGCGGGTGAGGTCGCGGCCCTTGCCGCCCTTGGCGTCCACCAGGTGGATCTCGTTCTGGTTCACGAGCTCGCCGTCCCGGGGGAACCAGTAGGCGATCTGCCGGCCGTCCGGGGACCAGGCGGGGAAGCCCTCGAGGCGCGTCTCGCCGGTGAGGGCGCGGAGGCTTCCGGAGGCCACGTCGAGGATCATGACGCGGGTCTTCTCCTGGTCGCCGGTGTGGGGGGAGGCCTGCTGGGCGAAGGCGATGGAGGCGCCGTCCGGGGACCAGGCCAGGGGCGAGGCGGGCGGGCTCGGCGGGGGCGTGTTGGCGAGGCTCCAGGCGCCGGAGGTCTTGCGCGCGGCCTTGCCCTCGAGGTCGGTGATCCAGAGGTGCACGGGCACGGGGGCGTCGGTGACGAAAAGGCTGTCGTCGGCCACCTCGAAGGCGTCCTCGCCCTTGGTGTCGTCCTCGCGCTTGGGGGCCTCGTCCTCGGCGGCGAAGGCGAGGCGGGTGCCGTCGGGGCTCCAGGCGAACTGCTGGACGCCGGTGGGGGAGGTGGTCAGCGCGCGGGCTTCGCCGCCGTCCAGGGGCAGGAGGAAGATCTGCCGCTTGCCCTCCTTGTCGGCGAGGAAGGCGATCGTCTTGCCGTCCGGGGACCAGCGGGCGTGGGCGAGGCCCTTGCGGTCCCGCACCAGCACCTTCTGGGCGCCGCTGGCGGCGTCCACGAGGACGAGCTGGGTGGCCAGGGTGTTGGCCTTCAGGTCCATGCGGTTGACCATCAAGGTGATGGCGCGGCCGTCGGGGGCGATCTGGGCGTCGGCGAGGCCCACGCCGCGGCCGAGGTCGTCGAGGGTGAGGGGGCGGGGCGCCTGGGCGGAGACGAGGCCGGGGAGGCAGAGGAGGCCCGCGAGGCGGGCGGCCGGGAGGGGCATGGGAGCTCCGGGGAGTGGAGGGAGTATGGGTTGCCTCGTCATGAGAGGCAAGCCGGGTTCTTCCCGGGGGCGTCCTGGCGGGGGCGGGCTCAGGCGGGGGCGGGCTCGGCGCCGGGCGCGGGCCGGACGCCGCGGAACAGCAGCCAGAGGGTGAAGACCATCTCGCCGAAGAGGAAGGGCTGGAAGGCGAGGAAGGCGCGGTGACTGACGTCGGGGGCGAGGATGCCGAGGGCGCTGAGGGCGACGTAGGCGAGGCCGTTGAGGATCAGCCAGACGCCGAGGAACTTGGGCAGGAAGCCGGAGCGGATGACGAGGAGGCCCAGGGGCAGGAGCCAGAGGCCCCAGAAGGTTTCGCTGACGGTGGTGGCGTGGCGGCTGAGGGCGAGGAGGAGGCCGGCCAGGGTGTCGCGGGTGGCGGGGTCGGCGAGGGCGGGCAGGGAGGGGCCCTTCAGCACGGAGAGGACGCCGAGCTGGAGGATGCCGTCCAGGAAGCCGAGGGGGATCTGGACGAGGACGAGGATGGCCATGAGGGCGGCCTGCTCGCGGTCCACGTCCTGGAAGAGGCGGTAGAGGCGCAGGGACAGCATCAGGAAGACGACGACGGAGGCGAGGCTGCTGGCGACCCAGAAGCGGTAGAGGCCTTCCTGGGCGAGGATGGCGCGGGCGCTGGCGGCGGGGTCGCCCGGCACGAGGAACTTGCCGGGGAGCAGCATGAGGTTGGTGATCCCGAGGACCACCAGGAGGAGGTAGGTCCAGGCGGCGGCGCGGGCGCGGGTCTGGAGGATGGGCATGGGGGCTCCGAGGGTTGCGGGATGGGGTCCAGGCTAGGGGGCGGGCGCGCGGTGGCGGCGGGGCCATCGGCGAGCGCCCGG
>JBDIBF010000063.1:0-16890 GCA_039812765.1 Holophagaceae bacterium | reverse complement strand
CCCAGCTTGCGGTCCAGCCAGCGCCGCATGGCCGGCGGGCCCGGCATCCGGTCGCCGAAGGGCATCGGCTCCACCTTCGCCTGGACGAAGCTCGGCTGTCCGCCGCTCTCCCCGCGCACCAGGTTCAGCAGGCCGCCCTCGGTGCCGAAGAGCCACGCCACGTCGCGCCGCTTGGCCTCCTCCTGCAGCCGGGGGTTCGGGCCCCGGTGGTCCACGCCGAGGATGGCGCTCTCGGGCCAGAGCAGCAGCGTGGTGAAGCCGGGCCGGGGCAGGCCCGCCTCCTTCAAGGCCGCGTCGCTCTGCGCCCAGGCGTCGGCCTCCATGCCGGGGCGGCGCAGGCCCGCCTCGAAGTTGGGCTGGATCATGACCACGTCCAGCTCCCGCCTCGGCTCCCGGGGCAGGAGGCCCCAGGCGAGGCCGAAGGCCACGAGCACGCCGTAGAAGGCCGCCGGAGCGGCGAGCACCGAACGCGCGGCGCGGCCTTCGGCGAGGCTGGCGGCGAAGAAGGCGCCGCAGCCGAAGGCCAGGGCGCTGAAGCCGTAGCTGGTGAGGAAGGCGGCGCTGCGGGCCAGGAGGGGCAGGCCGCCCAGGGCCGAGCCGTAGCTCCATTCGTACACGTGGAAGCCCTTGGCCTCCCAGAGCAGGGTCGCGAAGGCCGCGCCGGCGGCGGCGCCCCAGCGGCCCGAGCGCCGGAACATCCAGCGGGCGAAGGCGATGACGGCGGTGAAGCCGAGCGCCTCGTAGCCGAAGAAGAGCCCCGATCCCAGCCAGGCCAGGGACTTCGGAAGGTTGCCCTTCACCTCGATGACCGCGGGCACCCAGTGGAAGATGAGCATGATGCCCAGCAGCCAGGCCAGGAAGGTCCAGCCCAGGCGGCGGCCCTTGAAGGCGCCGTCCATCATGAGGGCGGGAATGAGGAAGCACAGCAGCGCCTCCAGCCATCCGTGCCCCGAAGCGTAGGGGATGCCGTAGCCCACCTTCAGGAGGCCGGCCAGCACGGCCGCCTCCAGCAGGCGCAGCGGCCAGCGGCCCTTCAAGGTCTGGATGGCTTCCGCTTCCACCGTCGCTCCGCTTCGAAACATGCGATGCCCGCGGCCACCGCGGCGTTGAGGCTCTCCACCCCGACCGTGGGGATGGCCGCCCGCGTCGCGCGGGGCGGCAGTTCCGTGTGCGCCCAGCCGTGGCCTTCGTTCCCCACAAGCAGGCGCAGGGGCTCGGCGAGGTCGGCCTCGTCCAGGGGCACCGAGCCGGGTCCGCCGTCCAGGGCCACCCAGTTGCCGTCGTCAAGGGGCCAGGCGGCGGCGCGGCGCACGGGCATCAGGAAGGCCGCGCCCATGGAGCCCCGCAGGGCCTTGGGGCTGAAGGGGTCCGCGGCGCCGGGCCCGAGCAGGGCCTCCTGGAAGCCGAAGGCCGCGGCGGCCCGGAGGATGGCGCCGAGGTTGCCTGGATCCTGGATCTCCCAGGGCACGATGACCCGCGCGGCCAGCGGTCCGGGGGGTTCGGGCCCGACGGCGCAGACCAGCACGCGGTCGGGCGGGCTGCCGGCCTCGGCCACGTCCGCCAGCAGGTCCGGGCGCAGCCGCACCGCGGGCACCCTGGCGCCCACGGCGCCGGCGGCGTCGTCCTCCCGGAGCAGCATCACTTCGGGCTGGAGGCGGTCCTTCTCCGGGGCCGCGGCCCAAGCCTCGATGACCTTCGAGCCGGCGAGGAGGGTGCGGTCCCGCCGGGCCCCGTTGGGCCGGAGGGAACGCTTGAGCTCCTTGAACCAGGGGTTGGCCCGGGAGGTGACCAGGTCCGGAAGATGCATGGATCCAGCCTATCCGCGCCGTGGGCCGGCGTGCCCGGGATCACGGATCCCCCAGGCGCGGCTCCGCCTCGCCCCCGCGCGTCGGGCCCCTGCGCCTTCCCTGGTAGCATGGGGGTTTCTTTGTCCAATCGGCGTCCCACGGAGGTTCCGCATGGCTGATGCGGCCCAGCACAAGCCCTACATCCCCGACGAGAGCTCCATCGCGGAATTCACGCCGAAGGCCATCTTCTTCGGGGCCCTCTTCGGGATCATCTTCGGCGCCTCGACGGTGTACCTGGCGCTGCGGGCGGGCCTCACGGTCTCGGCCTCCATCCCCATCGCGGTGGTGGCCATCTCCCTGCTGAAGAAGCTGGGGGGCTCCACCATCCTGGAGAACAACATCGTGCAGACCATCGGGTCCGCGGGCGAATCCATCGCCGCGGGCGTGGTGTTCACCCTGCCGGGCTTCCTCTTCCTGGCCAAGGACGCCGGCGGCCAGTCCGTGGGCGCGCCCTTCTTCACCTACTGGACCATCTTCACCCTCGCCCTGCTGGGCGGCGTGCTGGGCATCCTGATGATGATCCCCCTGCGCCGGGCCCTGATCGTGAAGGAGCACGGCGAGCTGCCCTACCCCGAAGGCACCGCCTGCGCGTCGGTGCTCATCGCCGGGGAGCAGGGGGGCGACCTGGCCAAGACGGCCTACCAGGGCCTGGGCGTGGGCCTTCTCTACGCCATGCTCCAGTTGGTGGTGAAGGCCGTTGCGGAAACTCCGGAGTGGGTTTCCAGCATGAAGTCCAAGATCTTCCCGGCCGCCACGGTGAACGCCAACATCACGCCTGAGTATCTGGGCGTGGGCTACATCCTGGGCATCCGCAACGGCGGGCTGCTGGTGGCGGGCGGCGTGATGGCCTGGCTGGGGCTCATTCCCCTCCTCGCCACGCTGGTGCCCGCGGACGCCATCGCGGGACAGCTCGTGAAGCTGGGCTACCTCAAGGACATCGCCGCCAAGGGCGCCTACGGCTGGAATCCGGCCACCCACGAATTCGCCAATCTGAACCGGGCCGTCTACTACGCCTACGTTCGCCAGATCGGCGCGGGCATGGTGGCGGCCGGCGGTTTCATCACCCTGATCAAGACCATCCCCACCATCGTCAGCGCCTTCAAGGGAGCGGTGGCCTCCATGAAGGACGGCGTGGGGGAAGGCGGCGTCAAGCGCACGGAGAACGACCTGCCCCTCACAGTGGTGATTGGCGGCTGCCTTGCCCTGATCGTCATCGTGGCCGCCCTGCCCTTCATCCCGGGCAGCGGCATCCTCAGCAAAGTCCTCCTGGGCGTGCTGATGATCGTCTTCGGCTTCTTCTTCGTCACGGTGAGCAGCCGCATCGTGGGCATCATCGGCTCCTCGTCGAACCCGATCTCGGGCATGACCATTGCGGCCCTCATGGCCACCTGCATCATCTTCGTGACCATGGGCTGGACCGGTGACGTCTACCAGCCCATGGCGCTCTGCGTGGGCGGCATGGTCTGCATCGCGGCCGCCAACGCGGGCGCCACCAGCCAGGACCTCAAGACAGGCTACCTGGTAGGCGCCACCCCCCGCAGCCAGCAGATCGGCCTCATGATCGGCGCGGTTGCGGCGGCGGTTGTCATCGGCCTCACCATGAAGGTGCTGGACAACCCCCACGTGGACGTTGCCACCGGACAGATGGTCCACGCCATCGGTGGCGACCGCTACCCGGCCCCCCAGGGCACGCTGATGGCCACGCTCATCAAGGGCCTCCTTGCCCACAACCTGGACTGGCAGTTCGTGCTGGTGGGCGTCTTCTTCGCCATCACCATGGAGCTCTGTGGCGTCCGCGCCCTGGCCTTCGCCGTGGGCGCCTACCTGCCGCTGAGCACCACACTCCCCATCTTCATCGGCGGCGTGATCCGCTGGGCCGCCGACAAGAAGACCGGCGCCGGCAGCAAGGACGGCCACGGCGGCGACGAGGAACTGGGACCCGGCAACCTCTTCGCCACGGGCCTGGTGGCGGGCGGCGCCCTGGCGGGCGTCTTCGTGGCCATCCTGGTCGCCAGCAGTGACAAGGCCGAGTGGCTGAAGGGGCTTCTCACCTCGGTCAACATCGAGGAGACTCTCACCCACGCCATGGGCGCGAGAGGCTTCGACCTCCTCGGCGTGGCCGCCTTCGCCATCATGGGCGCCATCCTCTTCAAGGTGGCCCTCAAGCCAGCGCCCAAGCTGGACTGAGCTGCCGCTCCACGCCGGAAAGGCCCCGCTCGGCGGGGCCTTTTTGCGTCCGGGCGCGGGCCCGCCCATCATCGGGGCATCCCCTCCGGAGCCTCCCATGTTCGTCTTCGCGGTCCTCCTGGCCTTCCTCGGCTTCGTGCTCTGGCGCGCACGGCGCAAGTCGGGGCCCGTGAGCGTGGAGGGGGGCGACGACCTGCGGGGCCGGCGGGGCGGCACGATCGAGGTGCCTGGGGCCATGAAGGAAGGCCTCTCCCGGGGCCTGAAGGTGGTCCAGATGGCCGCCTTCGCCCTGGCGGCGCTGCTGGCCTTCGCGTCCACCATCCGCGTGGTGGACCCGGGCACCGGCGGCGTGGTGGTGCTCTTCGGCAGCGTGCGCAACGAGCCCCTGCCCTCGGGGCTGCACCTCATCAACCCCTTCGCGTCGCTGGTGCAGATGGAGACCCGCACGAGGAACTACACCATGAGCAGCCAGGCCGATGAGGGCCACCGCCGGGGCGACGACAGCATCGCCGTCATCACCGCGGACGGCCTCACCGTGAACCTGGACGTGACGGTGCTCTACGCCCTGAACCTGCCGAAGCTCCCCGAGATCTACCGCACCCTGGGCGAGGACGTGGAGTCGCGCCTGGTGCGCAGCGAGATCCGCAGTGCCATCCGCGATGCCGCCGCGAACCTGCTTGCCACGGACCTCTACGGCGCCAAGCGCCAGGAGTTCGTGGCGGGCGTGAGCAAGGTCCTCTCGGAGCGCTTCCTGGCCCGGGGCATCGCCCTGGAGCAGGTGCTGCTGCGCGACGTGCGCCTGCCCCAGCAGATCACCAACGCCATCAACGCCAAGATCGCCGCCGACCAGGAGGCCCAGAAGATGACCTTCGTCCTTCAGAAGGAGAAGCAGGAGGCCGAGCGCAAGCGCATCGAGGCCGAGGGCCAGGCCAAGGCCCAGGAACTCGTGAGCCGCAGCCTCACGCCCCAGATCCTGGAGTACCAGCGCATCCAGGCGTTGAAGGAGATCGGCGCCCACGGCAACGTGATCATCGCCGGTTCCGGCGGCGCGATGCCGCTGATCAATGTGGGGAAGCGGGGGGCGTGAAGACCCCTACTCGATCGGCAGCCTTCCCTGCGTCAGCCGGATGATGGCCGGCACGTGGAGGTCTTCCGCGTAACTGGCCACCTCGCCGCTGGGCGTCGGCGGCTGGCTGATCAGACGTGTGGGCGTCACGGGATGGGGCGCGTCCACGGGCCCTGCCACGGGGCCGCTGGGGATCTCGCCGTAGACCCGGCCGCTGGGACCGTTGTGGGGGGCGCCGTAGGCCGCGGCGGCGGCGGCATCGACGGCGGCCAGGGCCTCGCGGGTGTTCATGGGCCGGTAGACCGGCTCGGCGCCGGCCTCGAAGCCCGAGGCGAGCACGGTGACCAGCACGCGGTCCTCCAGCTCCGGGGCCTCCACCTGGCAGAGCTTGATGTTGGCCACGCCCTGGTAGTGGTCGCTGAGGTAGTTCATGGCGGTCTCCACCGCCGCCAGCTCCACGTGCTCCCAGTCCGCCATGACGCTCACGATGACCTGGGTCGCGGGGCCGTGGGCCGCGCGGTCCAGGAGCGGGCAGGACAGCGCCTTCTGCAGCGCGTCGAGGATCGCCTCGTCGCCCCGGCCCTGGCCGGTGCCGATCAGCGCCTCGCCGCTGTCGCGGAGCACGGCCTCCACGTCGGCGAAGTCGCCGTTCAGGGTGCCGGGGCGCAGGATCAGGTCCGTGATGCCCCGCACGCCCTGGAGCAGCACGCCATCGGCCACCTTGAAGGCTTCCTTGAAGGTGTAGCGCTGCTCGCAGAGCGCCTTCAGCTTCTCGTTGCTCACCACGATGAGGGTGTCCGCCGTGCCCCGCAGGCGGTCCAGCCCGTCCATGGCGTTCTGCATCTTGCCGCTGCCCTCCCAGCGGAAGGGCGTGACCACCACGGCGACCGTCAGTGCGCCCAGCTCCCGGGCGTAGCTGGCGATGACCGGCGCCGCGCCGGTGCCGGTGCCGCCGCCCATGCCCGCGGTGATGAAGACCATGTCCGCGCCCTGCAGGAGGCCGAGGAGCTCCTCGCGGCTCTCCTCCGCGGCGATGGCGCCCCGGTCCGCATTGCCGCCCGCCCCGAGGCCCCGGGAGCTCTGGGGCCCCAGGGCGAGGCGCGCGTGGGCCTTGCTCTGGGCGAGGCTCTGCTGGTCGGTGTTGAGGGAGATGAACTGAACCCCCTGCACGCCGGCCTCGATCATGCGGTTCACGGCGTTGCAGCCCGCGCCGCCGACCCCGACCACCTTGATGCTGGCCCCGGGGAGGTGGGGCGGCTCGGGAAGGAAGGGGATCTCGGCCATGGGATCTCCGTTCAGAAGAGTTTCTCGATGAAGCCCTTGAGGCCCCCGCTGCGGCCCGACTTGGCGCCGCCTTCGAGGAGCTCCCGGGCGTGGGCCTTCACGGCCCCCAGAGCGTTGGTGTAGAGCGGGTTGCCGGTGACCTGCGGAAGGCCTTGGATGCCCTGCACGCGGCCGATGACCACGCGGGGCCGGCCCAGGATGTTCTGGGCGAGGATGGGCAGGTGGGGCAGCAGGGAGCCGCCGCCCACCAGGTGGATGCCGCCGTGGATCTCGTGCACCAGGCCGCTGCGACCGACCTCGGCGAGGACCATGTTGAGCAGCTCCACGGCGCGGGCGTGGAGCACCTCGGCGATCTCCCGCCGGGAGACCTGCCGGCCCTCGTCCTCCAGCTCGATCATCTCCTCGGCGGGGACCTGCATGGGCAGGGCCGTGCCGTACACGCGCTTGATGCGCTCGGCCACGCTGATGCCCCCCAGGTGCTTGGTGATCTCCAGGTCGCGGGTGAAATGCCGGCCGCCGATGGGGATCACCGCGCTGTGGAAGAGGGCGCCGCGCAGGAAGACGCCGACGTGGGTGAGCTCGTCGCCGATGTCCACCACCACGGCGCCGTTCTCGGCGTCCTCCCGGGTGAGCACCGCCTCCATGCTGGCCAGGGGCGAGTACATGAGCTGGGAGCCCTGCAGGCCCGAAAGGTGCAGCGCGCGGTTGATGTTGGCGAGCACCGAGGCCGGGGCCACGATGATGCGGATCTCCGCCTCGAGCGTGTCGCCCACCATGTTCACCGGGTTGCGGAGGTCGCGCTGGCCCTTGATGTGGAAGACCTGGGGCAGGCGGTGGAGGACCTGCTCCTCCTTGGCGAGCTTGCAGCCGTTGGCGGCCTGCTCCAGCACGCGGTCGCGGTCGTGGGTGGTGATGACCTTGTCGGCGGTGGCGATGGTGACCGAATCGCGGAGGTTCTCGCCCTTGAACTGGATGCCGTCCACGCTGACGCGCACGCCGTCGAGGCGCGTCTGCCCCGCGGTGCGCATGGCGTCCTCCACGGCGCGGTTGATGGCCCGCACCGCAGCGTCCATGTCGTTGATCTCGCCCTGGCGGATGCCGCCCTCGGGGGAGGCTAGGCTGGCCCCGGTGACGTTCAGGCTCCCGTTTTCTTCAAGGACGGCGACGACAGCGACGACTTTGCTAGCACCTAGATCAAGTCCGAGCAGAACGGCGGGTTGAACCATGAATTGTGCCTGAGCCTCACTGGTTTCAAGCATAGCCCCAACGGGGGCTTTTGCGAGAGGGGAGTTAAAAAAACGGCCGAAAGGCCGGTCAATGGGGTTCGGGCCCCGCTTTCTGGGCCGGAGGCGCCGACTCGGCGGGCTCCCCCACGGCGATCTCGTCGTCCCACCGGAGGTCGATGTAGCGGATGGCGGCGAGGTCGGATCTTTTGGAGATCTGGTCGAGGTAAAGCCCTTGGAAGTTGGGGATATTTTTAGTCACTCCCCGTTTTGGGAGATAGATGGGGGCGGGAAGGCCTTCGAGATAGGCCACGGGGCCTCGCTCGGACCAACGCATCTCGGTGATCCGGTCGAAAAAGTCCTTTTGCTTGTCCCTGATTTCACGAGCCGCATTGATGATCAAGGCCAACAACTGGTCATTTTGACTCGTTGAGTCCTGGATCACCGGAATCGGGGATAAATTCCCCGCGTTCACCCGGTCCAGGACGTAGCCATCGTCCGCGAGGAGGAACACGCCCTCCGGCCGCACGAGCCAGAGGAGGGGGCGGCGCTCCTCGATGACGAGGCTGAGGCGGTCGGGGGGATCCTTGCGGATGAGGACGCCCTTCACCCAGCGCAGGGCGGTGATCTCGCTGCGCAGCCGCTCGGAGTCCATCCAGAAGAGCTGCTTGCCCAGGCAGATCCGCTCGGCGATGGCCTGGGCCTGCTCCAGCCGCGCGCCGCGGGTGCCGGTCACCGAGACCTGCTCGATGGTGAGGCGCTGCAGGCCCAGGAAGCGCTGGCCGATCTCCAGGGTCCCCCAGCCCGCCGCCAGCACCAGCGCCGCCACCAGCCCGAGCCGCGCCCAGGGCAGCCACGGGCGCTTGGGTCGCGTGCGGGGGAGCAGGGGCATGGACCAGGGTATCGCCGAAAAGCCCCGTCAGCGCCAGACCTCCACCTCGGGTTCGAGTTCCACGCCGTGGAACATCCGCACCCTCGCGCGCACGGCCTCCATGAGCGCGGCGAAGTCCTCCGGTGTGGCATGGCCATGGTTGACGAGAAAGTTGGCGTGCTCGAGGCTCACCTCGGCGTCGCCGATGCGCAGGCCCTTCAGGCCCGCCTGGTCGATGAGGCGTCCCGCGCTCAGTCCCGGCGGGTTCTTGAAGATGCAGCCCGCGTTGCGCCGGCTCAGGGGTTGGCTGGTGCCCCGCTTCTCCATGTTCTCGGCCACCTTGGCCTGGATGGCCGCGGGGTCCCCGGGCGCCAGGCCCACGGTGTAGCCCAGGGCCACGTGTCCGTCCGTGAGGAAGGAGCCTCGGTAGCGGAATTCGCCCGGATCGGGCCGCTTCTCCACGAGCTCGCCCGCGGGGGTGAGGAAGCGGTAGGTGTCCAGCACGTCCACCAGCTCCCGGCCGTAGGCCCCGGCGTTCATGCGCAGGGCGCCGCCGGTGGTGCCTGGGATGCCGGCGGCGTACTCGAGCCCCGACAGACCCAGGCGCGCCGCGTCCTGGCTCAGGCGGATGTGGCCGTAGCTGGCCGGGGCCCAGAGCCGGTGGCCCTCCTGCCGGAGCTCCTTAGGGAAGGCGAGGCGGAGCACCGGAGTCTCGATGTCGCCGAAGACGACGAGGTTGGAGCCCCCGCCCAGCACCCGGTAGGGCAGGCCTTCCCGGGCGCAGGCCCGCACGAAGGCCTGGGCCTCGGCCTCGGTCCCGGGCTCGAAGAGCCACCGGCATAGCCCCCCCACGCCCAGGGTTGTGAGCCTGGGGAAAGGCACGTCCCGGCGGTGGGGGACCGCCAGCAGGTCATCGGGCAGGGGGCGCGGCATCGCTTCCAGTATGTCCCCCGGCCTCCAGCTCCCGCAGGCCGCGCTTCACCTCGAGGCTGCCGAAGGCGCTGAAGCCGCCCTCGCCGTCCCGGGCCACCACCCGGTGGCAGGGGATGAGCAGGAGGATGGGGTTGGTCTTGACCGCGTGGCCCACGGCCCGGGCCGCGCCCGGGCGGCCCATGCGCAGGGCGACGTCGCCGTAGCTGAGAATCTCGCCGGGCCGGGTCTCCCGGAGCACGGCGGCCACGTCGCGCTGGAAGGGCGTCAGGGCCGTGAGGTCCAAGGGGATGGCGGAGAGGTCCGATGGCCGGCCGGCGAGGTGGTCGGTGATCTCTCGGACCGCCTCGAAGATCCACGCAGGCGCGGTCTCCGACGGCCGCGTCCGCTCCCGTCCGGTGCCCAGGATGCGCAGGGCCCGCACGCCGTCCGGGCCCCAGCCGAGGCTGCAGCGGCCGAAGGCGGTGGCGAAGACCAGGGCGTCCATGCCGTAGCATCGTCCCATGCGCTGGCTGGCCCTGGATCACGGAACGAAGAAGCTGGGCCTCGCCTTCTCCGACGAGCTGGAGATCCTCGCTTCCCCCTTCGAGGTCTGGCCCATGGAGGGTGAGGCCACCCTGGCGCGGCTGGCGCGCCTCTGCCGGGAGGAGGGCGTGCAGGCCCTCTGCGTGGGGCTGCCGAAGCACCAGGACGGCGCCGTGAGCGCCACGGCGGCGGCCGCCCGCGCCTTCGGGGAGGCCCTGGCGGCGCGCACGGGCCTGCCCCTGCGCCTGGCCGACGAGCACCTGAGCAGCGCCGAGGCCCAGCGGCTCCTGGCCGCGCGAGGCGTGAAGCCCGAGCGGCGGAAGGCCCTCCTGGACGCGGCGGCCGCCGCGGTGATCCTCCAGGCCCTGCTGGAGGAGCGCCGGGCCGGTGGGATTCCGACCTCGGCATTCGGCCCCGGGCCCGGCCGGGGCTAAGATGGGCGCCAAGTCCCTGGAACCCCCATGCGCCTCGCCTCCCTGAAGCCCCTGCCGGGCCTCCTGGCCGTCCTCCTGGCAGCCCTTCGCCCGGGCCTCGCCCAGCCGCGGCCCCCCACGGCGACCAACCGGCTCTTCCTCCACGCCAAGCCCGCGGTGGTGCGCATCTACGCGGGCTATGCGGGCAAATGGAGCTGGGGCGGCCAGGTGTGGCGCACCGTTTCCGTGGGCAGCGGCTCGGGCTTCCTCATCAGTCCCGACGGCTACCTGCTCACCAACGCCCACGTGGTCTCCGACATCCGCGAGGGGGACCAGGCCGGGAAGCGCACCCTGCTCTTCCAGCTCGCCGTGCAGGCCCTGCGCAGCCGTGGCCTGGCGGTGAACAACCAGTCCGTGGTGCAGGCCGCGGGTGTCCTCGCCAACCAGGCCTACCTGTCGGAGTTCCAGCGGGTGAACGTGGTGGTGCTCCAGAGCGGGCGCCGCTTCCCCTTCGAGATCAAGGCCTACGGCGCCCCCAGCGGACAGGCCAGCGACCTGGCCACGGGCAAGGACGTCGCGGTGCTGAAGATCGAGGCGAAGAACACGCCCACGCTGCACATCGGCAATTCCGACGGCATCCAGGTGGGCGACAAGGTCTACGTGATGGGCTACCCGGGCGCGGCGGACAGCTCGCTCCTGGACGCCCGCTCCAGCCTGGAACCCACCATCAACGATGGGGCCATCTCCGCCAAGAAGACCTCCGCGGACGGAGCGCCCATCCTCCAGACCAGCACCAGCGCCACCCACGGCAATTCCGGCGGGCCGGTGCTCAACGAGAAGGGGGAGGCCATCGGCCTGCTCACCTTCCGGGGCAACACCGTGAACGGCCAGGAGGTGCAGGGCTTCAACTTCATCGTGCCCACCAGCACCGCCCAGGAATTCGTGCGCGCCGCCGGGGTGGAGAACCGGGAGAGCCCCGTGGACGGCAAGTGGCGCCAGGGCCTGGACTACTACTGGGAGGCGGAGTACCGGAACGCCAAGGAGGAGTTCGGCGAGATCCTGGCCCTGAACGCCGACCACGCCGAGGCCGCGAAGCTCGCGGCGGAGTGCCAGGAGCGCATCGTCAAGGGCGAGGACCGCTCGGGCCTGAAGATCCTCGGCTGGATGGGCGCCCTGGGCTGCGGCTTCGTGATCGTCGTCGTGGGGGGCGTGATCCTGCTGGTGATGCTGCTGCGCCGGAAGAAGGCCCCCGCGCCCGCCGCCCCACGTCCCGCCCAGCCTCAACCCCAGGGCCAACCCCAGGTCCCGTCCCAGGCTGCCCGCCCGGTGGCGGGACCGGCCCGGACGGAGGTCTTCAAGGCGGGCCCCGCCTCGGGCCGGCTGGTCTGCCTCGCCGGGCCCCTGCTGGGCCAGGAGTTCCCCGTGGGCGAGGGCCTCTACCTGGGCCGGGACGCGGCGCGGGCCCAGGTGGTGGTGTCCGACGCCCAGGTCTCGGGCCAGCACCTCTGGGTGGGGCCCCTGGCGGGCCGGGTCATCGCCCGGGACGCCGGCTCCACCAACGGCACCTTCCTCAATGGCCGCATGGACGCCCGCATCGGGGACGCGGAGCTGAAGGACGGGGACGTGCTGACCCTCGGCGGGGCGGGGACGATCCGCTTCCAGTACCGCGCCTGAGGCCGTCACGGCAGCCCGGGGGAGGGCACCCAAGCCGGGTACACACAAGGAGCCTTCCATGACGCTGCTTTCCCGGCTGGCCCTCCTGGCCGTCCTCGCCCTGCCCGCGACCGCCCAGACGAAGGTCTTCGAGGCGGACACCAACCACACGTCCCTGGGCTTCAAGGCCGCCACCCTCCTCTTCAAGGTCGACGGCACCTTCCGCAAGTGGCGGACCGAGATCTCGGGCAACCCCGACGACCCCAAGGACGCCTCGGTGAAGGTCACCCTCTACACCAACAGCATCAGCACGAAGAACAAGCAGCGGGACGAGCACCTCGCCTCCGAGGACTTCTTCGACGCCGCCAAGTACCCCCGCATCACCTTCACGTCCTCCAAAGTGGTGAAGGAGGGCGGCAAGGTGGTCGTCACGGGCACCCTGGACATGCACGGCGTGAAGAAGGAGCTGACCATCCCCTTCGAGCCCAACTTCGGGAAGAACGGGGCGGGCGCGGACACGTGGAGCTACGAGGGCTCGATCAGGATCAACCGCAAGGACTTCGGCATCGGCGCCGACAGCGTGGCCGCGAAGATCAGCCTCAAGGACGAGGTGGAGCTGAACCTGCTGCTGGTGGGCTTCTTCGAGGCGCCCAAGACCGCGGCGCCGAAGCCCATGACCCCGAAAGCCATGGCCAAGGCCATGGGGGCGAAGCCGGCCAAGCCCGGCCACTGAAGCAAGGTTCTTCCGGACCGCTACCCCAGCCGCACCACGCGCTCGCAGCGCCCCGCCAGCTCCGGATTGTGCGTGACCAGGAGCGTGGTGGGGCGCAGCTCCGCGTGCAGGGCCAGGAGGAAGGAAAAGACCTCTTCCGCCGTGGCGGGGTCCAGGTTGCCCGTGGGTTCATCGAGCAGCCAGAGGGCGGGCCTCCGGACGAGGGCGCGCACCAGGCCGGCCCGGGCGGCCTGCCCGCCGCTGAGCTGGTTCGGGAGGCGGCCGCCGAGGTCTCCCAGGCCCACGACCGCCAGCAGGTGGTCGGCCCAGGCCTCGTCCTCGGCGGTGGGCTCGCGCTCGAGGCGCACGGGCAGGAGGAGGTTCTCCCGGACGGTGAACTCGGGCAGCAGGTGGGGCTGCTGGAAGGCGAGGCCCACGTGCTGGCGACGGTAGAGGGAGGCGGCCTCGGGGCGGCCCATGGGCACGTCCGCGCCGCCGACGCGGATGCCGCCGCCCTCCCAGCGGTCCAGGGCCGCGACGCAGTTCAGCAGCGTCGTCTTGCCCACGCCGCTGACCCCTACCAGGGCGCAGAGGCAGCCCGCCTCCACGTCCAGGCTGTAGCCGTCGAAGACGGGGTGCTCGGCGCCGGGATAGGTCTTGTGCAGGTCCAGGATCGCGAGGGGCAGGCCGGAGGTCACGCCATCAACCCCACGAGCTTCCAGTAGAGGTGGAAGGTGGCCAGGGCGTCCCCCAGGGCCGTGTGGCGCTGGTGCTCGGGAGGCTCGACGCCGAAGTGGCGGAAGAGGGCGTCACTGCTCAGCTTGGGCAGGTCCAGCCTGCCGGCGTCCCGGAGGGCGGCCGCCACGGCATGGGTGTCCACGGAGCGGTGATCGAGGCGCGCCTCGGGGTCCCGGCCCAGGCCGGAGAGGAAGACCTTCAGGAAGGCGTGGTCGAAGGAGATGTTGTGGCCCACCAGCACCGCCCGGGTGTCCTTGCCGAAGTGCTTGTCGAGGAAGCCCTCGAAGAGGTCCAGGGCGCCTGCCGGCGAGACCGCGTGCTCGTGGTGCGCCGCCAGCTCGATGCGGTTCACCTTCATGCCGCCCCCGCTCACCACGTAGGGCTCGTGCTTGATCGCGATCCCGAGGCTGTCCTTCACGCCCGTGGCGTCGCCCACCACCAGGCCGAGGGTGAGGAGGCTGTGGACGCGGGAATCGAGGCCGCCGGTCTCGGTGTCGAGGAAGAGGTAGGGGCTGGTCGTCATTCGGACCTCAGCGCGTCCACGGGATCCACGTTCGCCGCGCGCTTCGCCGGGAGGTGGGAGGCCACCCAGGCCACGAGCAGGGGGAAGGCGGCGGCGAGGAGCAGGTCGGGGACATGCAGTTTCAACGGCACGTAGGTGATGAAGTCGTACACGGCGGCGGGCAGGCGGATGAGCCGCCAGTGGTCCACCAGCAGGCAGGCGGGCACGGAGAGCGCCAGGCCCAGCAGGGTGCCCACCACACCGATGCGCAGGCCCTGGGCCACGAAGATGCCCTTCACCTGGTCCGGCGTGGCGCCCAGGGAGAGCAGCACGCCCAGGTCCCGGCGCTTCTCGGTGATGAAGAGCACCAGGCTCGCCACGATGTTGAAGGCGGCCACCAGCACGATGAGGGAGAGGATGGCGGTGAAGATCCACTTCTCCACCCGCAGGGCGGCGAAGAGGGCGCGGTTGGTGTCCCGCAGGTCCGTGGCGAGGTAGGTCCCGCCGAGGGTCCTCATGACTCCGGTCTTCGTTTCGTCGATGGCGTCGATGGAGGCGGCGCGCACCTCGATCATTTCGGCCTCGGTGGTGCGGGCGAGGCGCTTGGCGTCCTCCAGGTGGATGAAGGCCCAGCCCTTGTCGTACTCGCTGATGTGGCTCTCGAAGAAGCCCGCCACGGTGAAGGCGGCGACCTTCGGCTGCAGGCCCCCGAGGCCCAGGTCCAGGCGCAGGAAGGCGATGGCCACGGTGTCGCCCACCCGCAGGCCGAAGCGGCGCTGGAGCTCCTTGCCCAGCACCACTTCGCCCTCCTTCAAGGCCTCGATGCGCAGGGGCGCGAGGCTCTGGAAGATGGAGGTGGTGCTGCCCGCGGTCGACGGCTCGATGGCCTTGACGGCGAGGGCCTCGGGGGGCGCCTCGCTGTTGGGCAGGCGCAGCAGCCCCTTCTCGAAGCGCATGGGCGAGGCCGCGACGACGCCCTTCGAGGCCCGGATGGCCTTGAGCGCCTCCTGGGTGTCCGGCAGGTCGCCGGCGATGCTGGCCACGGTGAAATGGGCCGTCGCCGAGAAGAGGTTGGCCTGGATCTCCTCCCGGAAGCCGTTCATCAGCGCCATGGTCACCACCATGGCGAAGACCCCCAGGGCGATGCCGCCGGTGGCGAAGCGCACCATCACCTTCACGAAGGCGCCGGGCCGCTTCACCGTGAGGTAGCGGGTCGCGACGTAGCGTTCGAAGCTCCGGTCGAAGCCGCCCAGGGGGCCCGCCATCAGTCGTGCTCGCTGTCGCGGGTGGCCATCACCAGCAGGCGGTCCACCAGCTGCCAGACCTCGATGAGCGCCGCGATGGCCATCACCAGCCCCAGCCCCAGGGCGATGCCCCGGCCCCAGGAGGCCGTCAGGAAGCGCGCCGCCCGCGGCCAGGACCACGCGATGGGCGGCAGCCGCAGCCGGTCGTAGAGGCTCAGGGTCGTGAGCAGCATGCCCCCCCAGAGCAGGTAGAAGAAGCGCGCCGCGCGGATCAGCGAATCCAGGGCGAATGAGCGGGGGCGGGCCGGCATGCAAACTCCAGGCTACCGGGGTTGGGGGCCGGGACGAAGGGGTCGCGGTGGCGGTGGCGGGGATGACGACCCACCCCACTGCAGGGAGCAGCCGGAATGCAATGGAACCCGACGGCCGATCAAGGTGGCAAAGGTTTTGACCTTCCAAAGGTGCTTGAGATGGTCGCGGCGGCCCTATGCCGCGGCCAGCTCAAGCGCAAGCGAGCGCAGCGAGCCAAAAGGCCGGTTCCAGGGCGGAGGCCCGGACCGTCACCCCTGCCCATCGGCAGCAGGACGCTTCGTCACTTCCGTGACCCGATCCCGGAACCTCCGGCCTTGACGCTGCGCGTCTGGCACCTCGGCTAGCCACGGTTCGCCAAGGGCGCGAACCGTGGCGATCCGAGGTGCGCTTTGGAAGGCCTTGGCGCTCGACCCATGCGGGCCTGAGTGGTTCCGACCTTCGGCGGAGGGGACGGCGGACCGGACCCTCAGAAGCGCCGCTCCACCACCGGCCACTGGATGAGGCTCTTCACGGCATCCACGTACTTGCCGCGCCCCGTGGCACCGTAGTCCTTCACATACGCGTGCTCCCACACGTCCACCACCAGGATGGGGATCGTCCCGACGGGGATGGCGTTCTCGTGGTCCTGGAACCAGGCGTTCATGAGACGGCCGGTCAGGGGGTCCTTGACGAGGGCGGCCCAGCCGATGCCGGGCAGGGTGGCGGTGGCCTTGAAGGCGGCCCACCAGGCGTCCCAGGAGCCCCAGGTGTCGGCGATGGCCCTGTGCAGCGGGTGCTGCTCCGTGGGCCTGCCTCCGGCGTTGGAAAGGGCCTCGAAGTACCCCTCGTGGAGCCGCATGCCGCTGAACTCGAAGCCCAGGCGGCGGCGCAGCTCCTGGACCATCGCCGAGGCCTTGCCTTCCTTCTCCGCGGCCAGCACGTCCTTCAGCAGCGCGTTGGTGCGGGCCACGTAGCCCTTGTAGAGGGTCACGTGCTCGGCGAGCAGGTCCTTGCTCAGGCCGTTGAGCCCGTTGCCGAAGTCGAAGGGCCGCGGCGCGTAGTCGGCGTTGGGATGGCCCGCGGGCATCGCGGCCTTCTTGTCCTTGTCGTCGGCCTTCAGCGCCGCGGCGGCGGCCCCGGCGGCGAGGGTTCCGAGCATCGTGCGGCGGTCCATGCGGGCTCCTGGGAAGGGCAGGCCAGGATACCGGACGCGTCGCCTCAGCTCTTCAGCATCTGCCACCCCAGTCGCAGGATCAGCACGCCCACGACCCCGATGAACACGCCCCGCACCCAGGCACTGCCCTTCTTCAGGGCCACATGGGCACCGAGCCAGCCCCCGATCCCGTTGCCCACGGCCATGGCGAGGGCGGCCTGGGGGATCCAGCTGCCGTTCCAGAGGAAGAG